>CAJXMR010000084.1 GCA_913056305.1 uncultured Ralstonia sp. | reverse complement strand
CGGTCATCGGCGTGTTCCACCCGGGCGACCACGGCTCCACGTTTGGCGGCAACCCGCTCGCAGCGCACATCGGACGCGCGGCACTTGCCTTGCTGATGGAAGAACAACTGCCACAGCGTGCCGCGCGCGTGGGCGCAGCGTTCATCAACGAACTGAAAACGCTGGTCGGCCACGGCGTTCGGCAGGTGCGTGGACGCGGCTTGATGATCGGCCTGCAGCTCGACGCCGACATCGATGCACACGACTTCGCCTTCGCGCTGGCCGAGCGCGGCGTGCTGACCAAGGACACCTACGGCAACGTGGTTCGCCTGACACCGCCGCTGGTCATTGGCGAGGCCGAACTGGCGCTGGCGCTGGACGCCATCCGCCAGACGCTGGCCGGCTGGCCGCGGCGCAAGGTGGCGTGACGAAGAACTCGCAAGGGGAGTGACATGACCATCATTGATCTAATCGGCGCGGCCATCGGCTGCGGAGCGCAAGACGACGGCTGCAAGGACGGCCCGCGCGCGCTGCTGGAAGCCGGCGCGCTGGGGCGATTGCAGACGCGGGACACGCATGCCGCGCTCGTGCACGACATCGAACTGGCGATGTCAGCTGGGCACAGCCGCTCAGCACGCTTGGCGGCGCTCCCAGGCGTCGCCGGCTTCTCGCGCGCGCTCGGCGATGCGACCGCGCACAGCGTGCACCAGGGGCATGTGCCCGTGGTCATCGGCGGCGATCACTCCTGTGCCATCGGCACCTGGTCAGGCGTCGCAAACGCCTTGCGGCCAAGGGGACCGCTTGGCCTGATCTGGATCGACGCCCATCTCGACAGCCACACGCCGCAGACGAGCGATTCCGGCGCCATCCACGGCATGCCGCTGGCGGCGCTGCTCGGCCACGGTGCAGCGGCCCTCACGCAGATCCGCGATGCCGCGCCGAAGCTGCTGCCGGAACACGTGGTGGTGATCGGCGCGCGCAGCTACGAGCCCGCCGAACGCGCGTTGCTTGACCTGCTTGGCGTGCGCGTCATCGACGCAGCCGAAGTCGCACGCAATGGTCTGCGCGCCGTCATGGCCGACGCCATCCGCCAAGTCAAATCGGACACGGCCGCCTTTGGCGTGACACTCGATCTGGACGCCTTTGACCCCGCCGTCGCGCCGGGCGTCGGCACGCCCGAAACAGACGGGCTCACCGCGCAGGGCATGGCACAAGCACTCGCCGCGTGCGCACGCGACGCACGGTTTGCCGCATTCGAACTGGTGGAATACAACCCGCGCCATGACAAGGGCGGGATCACGGCACATCTGGCCCTGGACCTCCTGGCCAGCGTCGCAGGCGCATTGCACGCCCAGCGCCGCGAATACGCGACGGCGGCTTGAACCGCCATTAAAAAAATCGGACCGCCAACACCCGCGCACAGACGGTGTGGCCGTACCCTGCCCTATGCGGCGCCTTGAATTTCTGTTGCAAGGAGGAAAAAGGAAGGGAAACTGTTTGAGCGCAGCGAGTTTTCCCTTCCCCTCCTTGCGACATAAATTCAAGGAATCTGTCGCCGCATCGGGCGCGCCTTTCTTTGCTTACTTTCTTTGGCAAGACAAAGAAAGTGAGTCAGCCCCGGCAGGGGATGAAACAAGGGATGGCCCGCAGCAACAAACCCCCCGCCCGGCAGGGGCAAGCAAAACCACTAGCGGTCGTCAGCCCGCCACCTCACCCCACGGCGAACGGATATCCGCCAGGAAGCGCTGCGCGCGCGGGTGCTGCGGGCGATGGAAGAAGTCTGCGGGCTTGGCGCGCTCCAGCACCTGGCCTTGGTCCATGAACAGCACGCGGTCGGCCACCTCGCGCGCGAAGCCCATCTCGTGCGTGACGCACACCATGGTCATGCCGTCGCGGGCGAGGTCCTTCATCACCAGCAGCACTTCGTTGACCATCTCCGGGTCGAGCGCGGAGGTCGGTTCGTCGAACAGCATGACCGGCGGCTTCATCGCCAGCGCGCGGGCAATCGCCACACGCTGCTGCTGGCCGCCTGACAATTCGCCGGGGTAGGCGTCCGCCTTGTGCGGCAGGCCCACGCGCTCCAGCAGGTGCATCGCAAAGTCCCGGGCTTCCTGCGGCAGCATGCGTTTGAGCTGCACCGGCGCCAGGATGCAGTTCTGCATCACCGTCAGGTGCGGGAACAGGTTGAACTGCTGGAACACGAAGCCGATGCCGCTGCGCAGCACATTCACGTTCACGCCATGCGCGTGCACGTCCTGGCCGTTGACGGCGATGCGGCCTTTCTGGATGGCCTCCAGTCGGTTGAGCGTGCGGATCAGCGTGGACTTGCCCGAGCCCGACGGCCCGCACACCACCACCACCTCGCCTTGGGCGACCGTCTCATTGACGTCAACCAGGGCGTGGTAATCGCCATACCACTTGTCGACGTGTTCGATGGAAATCATGTTCATGGTTTGGACGGGGCACGAGCGGCCAGGCGGCGTTCCAGCAAGTACGCGAAGCGGGTCAGGCCGAAGCACATCACGAAGTAGCTCAGCGCCAGCAGGCCGTAGCTCTCGGCGGATTTGGTCAGGACGGCCGTGCTGATCTGGGTGGTGATGAACGACACCTCGGGCAGGCTGATGATGTAGCCCAGCGAGGTTTCCTTGATGGTGGAGACGAGCTGGTTGACCAGCGACGGCAGCATGTTGCGCAGCGCCTGCGGCAGGATCACCCGCTGCATCGCCTGCATGTACGACAGGCCGAGCGAGCGGGCGGACTCCATCTGCCCGCGCGGCAGGGCCTGGATGCCGGCGCGCACGATCTCGGCCAGGTACGCACCGTCGAAGATCACCAGCGCGGTCAGCATGGTGCTGAACTGGTCGGTGCGCTGGCCGGTGATGGAGGGCAGCAGGAAGTACGCCCAGAAGATCACCATCAGCAGCGGCGTGCCGCGCACCACGTAGACGATTGCCGTGGCCGGCCAGCGCTGCACGGCGATCGGGCTGACGCGGCACAGGCCGAGCACGATGCCGACCGGCAGCGCCAGAATGAGGCCGGCGGCCGCCAGCAGGAAGGTCAGCGCGAGCCCGCCCAGCGGCCCGTTCGGGTATTGGCCGATCAGGTAATAGACGCCGTAGGTCTGGAGGAGGTCGAGCATGGCTACAGCGTCCTCACCGGGTAGCGATGCTGGTACCACGCCGAGAACACGGTGATCGCAATCGAGATGGTCAGGTAGGCCGCGGTCGCAAACGCAAACGCCTCAAAGCCGCGGAAGGTGGCGGACTCCACCTGCTGGGCCTGGTACATCAGCTCGGCCACGCCGATCACCATGGCGATGCTGGAGTTCTTCCACAGGTTCAACGTTTGGCTGACCAGCGGCGGGATGGTCACGCGCAGCGATTGCGGCAGGATCACCCGCCGCATCGCCTGCAGGAAGGAGAGGCCGAGCGCGCGGCTGGCCTCAAGCTGCTCCTTCGGGATCGAGCGCAGGCCGCTGCGGATGTCCTCGGCCATATAGGCAGCCGTATAGAGCACGAGCGCGATGACCGCGCTCGCCGCTTCGTAATTGAGGTCGTAGAGCCAGGTCCGGACGGCGTTCGGCAGCAGCTGCGGCGCGCCGAAATACCAGAACAGCATGTGGGCGAGCAGCGGCACGTTGCGGATGGCCTCGACATAGGTCTGGCCAATCCCGCGCAGCACGGCCGATGGCGCCATGCGCAGCAGCGCGACGACGATCGCAAGCGGCAGCGCCAGCACGAAGGCCAGCACCGACAGCTTGATCGACAGGAAGAAACCGCTGACAAGCCACTGGTGATACTGCCCCGAGAGCAGCATCGACAGATCGAAATGGGGCATGGAGATTCACCGCCCGGCGCCGGAAGGATCCGGCGCCCGGGCAGTAAGGCGGGTAGGGCGTGCGATTAGTCGATCTTGTCGGTGGAGATCTTGAAGGTGCGCTGCGGGAAGGCCATCTTGGTGGTCGGGCCGAACCACTTGTCGAACAGCTTCTGCGCTTCGCCGCTGGCTTCCATGCCCAGCAGCACCTTGTTCACCTGCTCGTGGAAGGCCGGCTCGTTCTTGCGGATGCCCAGCGCGATGTGCTCGGTCGACAGGTTCTGCGGCACGATGGCGTAGTCCTTCGACGCCGGGCCCAGCTTGGCCATGTTGCCGATCAGCGTGGTCTCGTCGTTGACGTAGGCGGCGCCCTTGCCTTGCTGCAGGGCCAGGAGGGCCTGCGGGCTGTTGTCGAACGAGACGATGTCGGCGTTCTTGATGGCCTTGCCGATGTTGGCTTCCATGGTCGAGCCCTTTACGGTCAGGACCTTCTTGCCGTCGAGCTGGCCCAGCGTGGTGATGCCGCTTTCCTTGCGCACCATGGCCTTCTGGCCGGTGATGAAGGTCGACACCGAGAAGTCGATCTGCGCCTCACGCTCCTTGTTGTGCGTGAGCGAGGCGGCCAGCAGGTCGACGCGGCCCTGCTGCAGCTCGGGGATGCGCGCGGCCACGGCCAGCTGCTTGAGCACCGGCTTCACGCCGATGCTCTTGGCCACGGCGTTGCACATGTCCACGTCGTAGCCGACGATCTCGCGGCTCATCGGGTCTTTCAGGTAGCTGAACGGCTCGTCGGTGCCGAGCACGCCGCAGACGAGCTCGCCTTTCTTCTTGATGTCGGAGAGCTGGTCAGCGTGAGCGGCGGTGGCGACCAGGGTGGCGGCGGCCAGGACAGCGGCGCCAGCAAATTGCGTCAGACGTCGGTTTGTTTTCATCGGGTTTCCTCCTTGACGACTTGGGTGGTTGGGACTGCGCGAATCAAGATCGACCGCGAGCATACCGGCGCATGGCGCGCTTGGCTGCTCGGTATCCGGATAACCATATGACGGCACCCGCAAAACGCCCAACTATAGCCCATGCCGCAGCGGCGAAGAGGCGGGATTGGCGGGTGAATCGAAGGGGCTCGCACAGGGGCGTAACGGATGGCGCGGATGCCGGCTGCGGCGGCTCAGGCAAGGGCGTCTCGGCATACGCTGGAACGATGGCTCCCGAGGCTGACGCAGCAGGAAAGCGGCACGGCGCGCTTCTTGTGAAAAGACTTTGTCTGCAATTAATGACATGGCAACCCGCCTCACTCCATCGGGGGATTCCCGGGGCGCGGGGTCTGCCGGCTACAGCGTGCCGCAGATCGACTCGTTGATCGGTACGTCGCCGACCGTCTCATGGTCGTTGCCGCGATAACGGTAGATCAGGCTCAGGCCGAGCCGCGTGAGGATGCGCACGTCGCCGTTGTTGCAGATGTTTTTCTGCAGGATCGGCACGAAGTTGAGGCGGAAGCCCTGCGACGCGGCCGAATGCGCCGCGTAGTTGGTCAGCGTGATGAGGAAGACGAGGTTCTTCTTCTGCGGCAGCGAGCACTGCACCAACGACGTTTCGCGATCGAGCGGGACGGGGGTGTAGCGATTGATTTCGGTGCAGGCCAGGGTAAGCGCGCGGTCGGCATTGCGGGCCGGGCCGGTCAGTGCGGGCACGCCCGCCGCCGCGGTGCTGCGGCCGGTGGCGGCGCCGACCAGCATGCGGGCCAGCGGCGACAGCTCTTGCAGCGCAGCCACGCTCGGCGGCGATTGCGCCCACGCTGGGCTGGACAGCAAGGGCAGGGTGATCGCCAAGACGCGGACGGCCTCACGCCAGCGCTCACGCTGGTGGCCTTGGACATCCAGACCGGTCCGAATGGCGACGTGTTGAGTCACATGCTTTCTCATTGCCCACGGAGCCACAATTCTATTGAAAAATCTCCCGAGATGCGAGGCGCAAAGCGCACCTGAACCTTCGCGCTTTAAGCACAATCAAACGCCGCCCTCAAGTCCGCACGCGCACCATCGCCGAGATCCGCTCGGCAGCCTGCTGCAACGGCACCAGAAACTGCTTGGTCATCTGTTTGGCCGAGGTCCGGTTGGCCTGCCCGCTGATGTTCATGGCGGCGATGATGTCGCCCGCCCGGTTGCGGATCGGCGCCGACAACGAAATCAGCCCTTCTTCCAGCTCCTGGTCAACCAGCGCCCAGCCCTGGGCGCGTACCCCGGCAATCACCGTCTTGAGTGCATCGATATCGGTGACGGTGCGCTGCGTGCGCGGACGCAGGTCCGACGCGCGCAGCAGGGCATCGAGCCGGTCTTCCGGCAGCCCCGACAGCAGCACCCGCCCCATCGACGTGCAGAACGCCGGCAGGCGGCTGCCGATCGACAGGTTCAGCGCGATGATCTTCTGCGTGGGCACGCGCAGCACGTAGACGATTTCCGTGCCGTCCAATACTGAAGCGGAGCAACTTTCGTGCACGGTCTGCACCAGCTCTTCGATGACCGGTTCGGCCAGGTTCCAGAACGGCATCGAAGTGAGGTAGGCGAAGCCCAGGTCGAGGATCTTGGGCGTCAGGCGGAACAGGCGCCCCTCGAAGCTCACGTAGCCAAGGCTGACCAGCGTGAGCAGGATACGGCGCGCGCCGGCGCGCGTGAGACCGGTGGCCTCGGCGACTTCGGACAGGGTCTGCTCCGGACGCTCGGCATTGAAGGCGCGGATGACCGACAGCCCCCGTGCAAAGGATTGCACGTAGGAGTCGCTGGGTTTTTCGGTGGGCAGTTCGGCGGCAGACATGCAAAAGGGGAAAGCGAAGCACTGTCCTCAAGCCTACTGGCATTCCCCGGATTTCGCTACTCGAACGCCTGATCGCCATGCGTACGCCTTGACATGGGTCGGATCGGGGGCGTAGATTAGTTCTTGGATCGAACGTGAGTTCGTATAGC
Organism: uncultured Ralstonia sp.; assembly: GCA_913056305.1. GTDB lineage: Bacteria > Pseudomonadota > Gammaproteobacteria > Burkholderiales > Burkholderiaceae > Ralstonia. The sequence continues at coordinate 11,316 of CAJXMR010000084.1, read as the reverse complement.
GAACAAAATGGGAGCGTGGGCCGGACAGTCAGGGCCCGTGTCGATCCAAGTCGTCAAACAGGAGACTCGCAGGCCGCATCGTCGCGGCTGGGCCGGCTGGTGACCCAGTCTGGGCCTGGCGATGCTCCGAGCGGCGCCGCCATCAAACATGCGCGGCGCCCCTGCCGGAGAATGTCACGTGATCAACAAGATTTGTCCGTCCGTGGAGGCCGCGCTGGCCGATATCCCCGACGGTGCCACCATCATGATCGGCGGGTTCGGTACTGCCGGCATGCCCTCGGAGCTCATCGACGGGCTCATCGCCCACGGCGCGCGCGAGCTCACCATCATCAACAACAATGCCGGCAACGGCGAGACAGGCCTGGCCGCGCTGCTTAAGGCGCGCCGCGTGCGCAAGATCATCTGCTCGTTCCCGCGCCAGGCGGATTCGTACGTGTTTGACGCGCTTTACCGCGCCGGCGAGATCGAGCTGGAACTCGTGCCGCAGGGCAACCTGGCCGAGCGCATCCGCGCCGCCGGCGCTGGCATCGGTGGCTTCTTCTGCCCGACGGCTTACGGCACGCAGTTGGCCGAGGGCAAGGAAACGCGCATCATCGACGGCAAGCCCTACGTGTTCGAGCTGCCGCTCACCGCCGACTACGCGCTCATCAAGGCCCTGCGCGCCGACCGCTGGGGCAACCTCGTCTATCGCAAAACCGCCCGCAACTTCGGCCCGGTGATGGCGATGGCGGCCAAATGCACCATCGCGCAAGTCAGCGAGACGGTGGAGCTGGGTGCGCTGGACCCTGAGCACATCGTGACGCCCGGCATTTTCGTCAAGCGCGTGGTGCAAGTCGCAGCCGCTCAACCCGTTCAGGAGGCCGCATGAACGCCGAAGCCACCGCCAAGATCCAGCGCTGGACGCGCGACCAGATCGCCGCCCGCGTGGCGCGCGACATCCCGGACGGCTCGGTCGTCAACCTGGGCATCGGCCTGCCGACGCTGGTGGCCAACCAACTGCCCGCCGATCGCGAGATCCTGCTGCACACTGAAAACGGTCTGCTCGGCATGGGCCCGGCACCGGCCCCCGGCGAGGAGGACGAAGACCTCATCAACGCCGGCAAGCAACCGGTCACCATCAAGCCGGGCGCGTCGTTCTTCCACCATGCTGATTCATTTGCCATGATGCGGGGCGGCCATCTCGATTGCTGCGTGCTCGGCGCCTTCCAGGTGTCGGCCACGGGCGACCTGGCCAACTGGCACACCGGCGCGCCGGACGCGATTCCCGCCGTGGGCGGCGCGATGGACCTGGCGATCGGCGCCAAGCAGGTCTTCGTGATGATGGAGCACCAGACCAAGCAGGGCGACAGCAAGATCGTGGGGGCGTGTACTTACCCACTGACGGGCATCGGCTGCGTCGATACCATCTACACCGACCTCGCCGTGATCGACATCACGCCCGAGGGGTTGGCTGTGCGCGAGATGGCGGACGGCCTCGATTTCGACACGCTGCAGGCGCTGACGGCCGCACCGCTGCGTCGTCCGGCCTAACAATTCAGGAGACAGGAACATCATGACGGACGCCTTCATCTGCGACGCCATCCGCACCCCCATCGGCCGTTACGGCGGCAGCCTGTCCGCCGTGCGCGCGGACGACCTCGGCGCCGTGCCGCTCAAGGCGCTGATGGCACGCAACCCGCAGGTCGACTGGTCGGCCATCGACGACGTGATCTTCGGCTGCGCCAACCAGGCCGGCGAGGACAACCGCAACGTGGCGCGCATGTCGTCGCTGCTGGCCGGGCTGCCCGAGGGCGTGCCGGGCTCGACCATCAACCGCCTGTGCGGCTCGGGCATGGACGCCACCGGCACCGCCGCACGTGCCATCCGCGCCGGCGAAACGTCGCTGATGATCGCCGGCGGTGTGGAAAGCATGAGCCGCGCCCCGTTCGTGATGGGCAAGGCCGCCAGCGCCTTCTCGCGCGACGCAGCCATCTATGACACCACCATCGGCTGGCGCTTCATCAATCCCGTGATGCGCGCGCAGTACGGCCTCGACTCGATGCCCGAGACTGCCGAGAACGTCGCCACCGATTACCAGGTCAACCGCGAAGACCAGGACCGCTTTGCGCTGCGCAGCCAGGCCAACGCCGCGCGTGCGCAGGAAGACGGCACGCTGGCGCAGGAAATCACCGCGGTGACGATCCCGCAGAAGAAGGGCGAGGCCATCGTGGTCAGCCGCGACGAGCACCCGCGCGCGACCACCATGGAAGCGCTGGCCAAGCTCAAGGGCGTGGTGCGCCCGGACGGCACCGTCACCGCCGGTAATGCCTCCGGCGTGAACGACGGCGCCTGCGCGCTGCTGCTCGCCAATGAGGACGCCGCCAAGCGTTTCGGCCTGACGCCGCGTGCGCGCATCGTCGGCATGGCCACCGCAGGCGTGCCGCCGCGCGTGATGGGCATCGGCCCGGCGCCGGCCTCGCAGAAGCTGCTCAAGCAGCTCGGCCTGACGATCGATCAGATGGACGTGATCGAGCTGAACGAAGCGTTTGCCGCGCAGGGCTTGGCCGTGACGCGCCAGCTCGGGCTGGCCGACGACGACGCACGCGTCAACCCGAACGGCGGCGCCATCGCGCTGGGCCACCCGCTCGGCATGAGCGGCGCGCGCCTGGTGACGACGGCGATGTATCAACTGCACCGCACCGGCGGCCGCTACGCACTGTGCACGATGTGCATCGGCGTGGGGCAGGGCATTGCGCTGGTGATCGAGCGCGTTTGACGCCCCCAGCCATGACAAGCGGATTGCTTGATCGCGCTTTCTCCACGCCGGCCATGCTGGCGGTGTGGTCCGATGCGGCCACCGTGCGCGCGATGCTCGACGTGGAGGCGGCGCTGGCGCAGGCTGAGGGCGCGGTCAGCGTGATTCCGGCCGACGCCGTCGCGCCGATTCGCGCGGTGTGCGCGAAGGCGACGCTGGACCTGGAGGCGCTCGGCGAGGCAGCGGCGAGCGCGGGCAATCTGGCGATTCCGCTGGTCAAGCAACTGACCGCTGCCGTCGCCCAGCACGACGAGCACGCTGCACGCTACGTGCACTGGGGTGCGACCAGCCAGGACATCATCGACACCGGGTTGATGCTGCAGTGGCGTCAGTCGGCTGCATTGATCGATGCGGACTTGCAGAAGCTGGCCGACGCATTGGCCGCCCTCGCGCAACGTCATCGCAATACGCCGATGGTGGCGCGCACGTGGCAGCAGCAGGCGCTGCCGACCACGTTCGGTCGCAAGGTCGCCGGCTGGCTGGAAGCCATCCATCGCGCGCAGGACCGCTTTGCAGTGCTTCGCGCGCATGTGCCGGCGTTGCAATTCGGTGGCGCGGCGGGCACGCTCGCCAGCCTGGGCGAGCATGGGCGCGCCGTGGCGCAGGCGCTGGCGCAGGAACTCGATCTGCCGCTGTCCACGTTGCCGTGGCATGGCGAGCAGGACCGCGTTGCCGAGATCGGTACCACACTGGCGCTGCTGACCGGGACGCTGGGCCACTTCGCACGCGATCTTTCCCTGATGATGCAGACCGAGGTCGGCGAAGTTGCTGAACCGTCGGGCGCCGGCAAGGGCGGTTCGTCCACCATGCCGCACAAGCGCAATCCGGTTGGTTGCGCGACGGTGCTGGCGGTGGCCACACGCATGCCCGGATTGGCGAGCACGCTGTTGGCCGCGCTGCCGCAGGAGCACGAACGCGCGCTCGGCGGCTGGCAGGCACAGTGGGCGACGCTGCGCGAAATGGTCATCCTGACGGCCGGCGCACTCGACCGCATGCGCGAGATCATCGAAGGCCTGCACGTCGATGCCGCCCGCATGTGCGCCAACCTGGACCTGACGCACGGCCTGATCCTCGGCGAGGCGGTGATGCTGGCCCTCGGCGCCGACCTCGGCCGCCTGCAGGCCCACCACGTGGTGGAAGCCGCCAGCCGCAAGGCCGTGCAAGACGGCAAAACCCTGCGCGATGTGCTGGCCGAAGACGCCGACGTCCTGCGCATCTGGGGCAGCGCCACGCCACAACGGCTCGACGCGCTGCTCGACCCCACTCACTACCTAGGCGATGCGGGCCCCGCCGTCGACCGCGTGCTGGCCGAGCACGCCCGCCGCCATCCTTGAACCTGATCCCCACGGAGACGCCATGCCCTGGCTCGAACACGACAACGTCCGCCTGTACCACGAATTCGACGATGGGCCCGCCGCGGGCAAGCCGGTGCTGGTGCTGTCCAACTCGCTCGGTACCAACCTCGGCATGTGGGCGCCTCAGTTGGAGGCGCTGCGCCAGCATTTCCGCCTGCTGCGCTATGACCAGCGCGGCCACGGCCAGTCGAACGTGCCGGATGCGCCGTTCGGCGTGGCGCAACTCGGTGGCGACGTGCTCGCGCTGCTGGACCGCTACGACATCGATCTCGCGCTGTTCTGCGGCCTGTCGATGGGTGGCCTGACCGGCCTGTGGCTGGCTGCGCATCACGGCGAGCGCTTCCCGCGCATGGTGGTCAGCAACACCGCCGCGCTGATCGGCACGGCGCAAAGCTGGAACGCGCGCATCGCCCAGGTGGAACAGGGTGGCATGGAAAGCGTTACGGAGACCGTGCTGGAGCGTTGGTTCACGCAGGGCTATCGCGATACCGCGCCGGAGCGCGTCAACATCGTCAAGGCGATGCTGCTGTCGACCGCCGGCGCCGGCTACAACGGCAACTGCGCCGCCATCCGCGATGCCGATCTGCGCCAGCAATTGAAGGACATCCGCGTGCCGATGCTCGTCATCGGCGGCACGCACGACATCTCGACGCCCGCCGCGCAAACGAAGGCCATCGCCGATGGTGTGCCCGGCGCGCAGTACGTCGAACTCTCCGCCGGCCACCTCGCCAACTGGGAGCAGGCCGACGGCTATACCGAAGCGCTGGTCAGCTTCCTGACAACAGGTGTTGCGGGCGCCGCACGCGAGGCCGCCCATGGATGACCGCGAACGCTACGCCGCCGGCATGCAGGTGCGTCGCGCCGTGCTGGGCGATGCGCACGTCGACCGCGCCAACGCCGCCCAGACCGACCTGACCGCACCGTTCCAGGACCTCATCACGCGCTACGCCTGGGGTGAGATCTGGACGCGCCCTGGCCTGCCGCGCCACACGCGCAGCCTGCTGACGATCGCCATGATGGTGGCGCTGGGTCGCGATGGCGAACTGCGCCTGCACCTGCGCGCTGCCTCGAACAATGGCGTCACGCGCGACGAAATCCAGGAAACGCTGCTGCAGACCGCCATCTATTGCGGTGTGCCGGCGGCCAACCATGCCTTCCACCTGGCGCAGACGGTGTTTGCCGAGATGGACGCGGAGGCGGCCGCGAAGAAGTAACACCGATCGTCTCGGGGGAGACGCCACGCAACACACACGGGCAAAGCGGCCGATGAGCCGGAGACCCAAGGAGGAGACCCATGCTCAGCGCATTGGGTGTGTTGTTCGACGGGCTGGCCTACGGCAGCCTGCTGTTCCTGATCAGCATCGGCTTGTCGGTCACGATGGGCCTGATGAACTTCATCAACCTCGCGCACGGGGCGTTCGCCATGGCGGGCGGCTACGTGTGCGTGGTGCTGATGAACCGACTCGGCGTGCCATTCCTGGCGACGCTGCCCATTGCATTCCTCATCACCGCGGCCATCGGGTTCGTGCTGGAGCGCACGCTGTACCGGCGGCTGTATCGCGCGAGCCCGCTCGACCAGGTGCTGTTCTCCATCGCGCTGGTCTTCATGGCGATGGCGGGAGCGACCTACGTCTGGGGCCCGACGCAGCAGCCGATGGAACTGCCGGAGGTGCTGCGCGGCCAGCTCAGCGTGTTCGATAGCGGACTGGAGATCGGGCGCTATCGCCTCTTCCTCATCGGCGTGGTGATCGTGCTGACAGCGCTGCTGGCATGGCTGATCGACCGCACGCGCTTCGGCGCGCAGGTGCGGGCATCGGTGGACAACCAGCAGGCCTCGGCGGGGCTGGGGATCAATGTGAGCCTGGTGTTCTCCGTCACGTTTGCGCTGGGCTCGGGGCTGGCGGGGCTGGGTGGCGGGCTGGGCATCGATGTGCTCGGGCTCGACCCCTCGTTCCCAATCAAGTACATGGTGTATTTCCTGCTCGTGGTGGCGGTGGGCGGCGCCGGCTCGATCAAGGGGACGCTGCTGGCGGCGCTGGTGTTGGGCGTGTTCGACGTAGCGGGCAAGTATTACGTGCCGGAGGTCGGCGCGTTCGTCATCTACGGGTTGATGGTGGTGCTGCTCGTGCTGTTTCCGAGTGGCCTACTGGGGAGGCGCGCATGAACGTGCTGCAGCAACTGATGCGGTCCGCGCAGCCCGTCGAGAACGCGCCGGCGCACGGCTTGCCTGATGCGCGCTGGTCGCCGCTGGAAGTCGTGTTCTGGTGCGTGCCGGTTGCGGTGTTTTTCCTTTTTCCCGATTACCTCGTCTTCGGCAGCCAGGTGCTGATTGTGGGCCTGTTCGCGCTGTCGCTTGATCTGGTGCTCGGTTATGCGGGCATCGTGTCGCTGGGGCATGCGGGGTTCTTCGGGCTCGGTGCCTACACGGCGGGGCTGCTGGCGGCGCATGGCTGGGGTGAGCCGCTGACGGGGCTGGCGGCGGGCGCGATCGTTGCCGCGCTGGCGGGCTTCTGCGTGAGCTTCCTCGTCGTGCGTGGGCAGGACCTGACGCGCTTGATGGTTACGCTAGGCATCGGGCTGATGCTGTATGAGGCGGCCAACAAGATGGCGTTCCTGACCGGCGGGGTCGATGGGCTCTCGGGCGTGACGATGCGCAATCTGCTCGGCGCGTTCGAGTTCGATCTGGCAGGGCGCACCGCGTACGTGTACAGCCTGGTCGTGCTGTTCATCGTGTTTGTCGTGCTCCGGCGGCTGGTGCGCTCGCCGTTCGGGCTGTCGCTGCGCGGTATCCAGCAGGGGCCGAAGCGCATGCCGGCCATTGGCGCCAATGTGCGGATGCGATTGGTCGCCGCGTTCACCGTGAGCGCGGCGATAGCCGGCGTGGCAGGCGGACTGCTGGCACAGACCACGCAGTTCGTCGGGTTGGATTCGCTCGGTTTCTCACGCTCGGCGGAGCTGCTGATCATGCTGGTGCTCGGCGGTGCGGGCCGGCTGTACGGTGCGCTGATCGGCGCGGCGGTGTTCATGCTGGCGCAGGACGTGCTCTCGGGCATCAACCCGGTCTACTGGCAGTTCTGGATCGGCCTGCTGCTGATGGTGATCGTATTGTTTGCGCGCGGTGGCATCCTCGGCGGGCTCGAAGCGGCTGTGCGAGCCTGGCGCGCCCGCAAGGGAGGTGCAGCATGAGCGCACCGACGATGCATCCCACGCCCACCCTGAGCACGCGCAGCCTGTCGAAACGTTGGGGCGGCTTTCATGCCAATTCGGAGATCTCGCTGTCGTTCACGCCCGGCGCGCGCCACGCGCTGATCGGCCCCAACGGCGCGGGCAAGACCACCTTCATCAACCTGCTGACCGGCGCCTTTGCGCCGACTGCCGGCCAAGTGCTGCTGGACGACGAAGACATCACGCGCCTGCCCGCACACCAGCGCGTCAAGCGCGGCATCACGCGCACGTTCCAGATCAACACGCTGTTTCCGGGGCTGACTGTGCTTGAATCGGTGATGCTCGCCATCTTCGAGCGCACGGGCGTGTCCTGGCACTGGCATCGCACCGTTGCCGCGCACAAGGAAGCGCGGGACGAGGCGATGGCGCTGCTGTGTCGCCTGCAGCTCGGCGCCGACGCGCTGTCGCCCACGCATGCGTTGCCCTACGGCAAGCAGCGGCTGGTCGAGATTGCCCTGGCGCTGGCCACGCAGCCGCGCATCCTGTTGCTCGATGAACCCGCCGCCGGCATCCCGGCCGGGGAGAGCGCAGAGCTGTTCGAGGTGATCGCCGGCCTGCCGCGCGACATCACCATCCTCTTCATCGAACACGACATGAACCTCGTCTTCCGCTTTGCCGAGCGGATCAGCGTGCTGGTGGCCGGCCGCGTGCTGACCGAAGGCACGCCGCAGGAGATCGCCGCCGACCCGCGCGTGCGCGAGGTCTACCTGGGGGAGGCCGAGCATGCCTGAGCTGCTGTCGTTCGAGAGCGTGACCGCTGGCTATGGCAATGCCATCGTGCTGGACGACGTGTCGTTCGCGCTGGAGGCGGGCGGCAGCCTGGCGCTGCTGGGCCGCAACGGCGTCGGCAAGACCACGCTGCTCTCCACGCTGATGGGCTTCACGCGCCTGCACGGCGGGCGCATCCGCTGGCAGGGCGCGGACATCGCCAAGGTGGCGCCGCACCGGCGCGCACGGGCCGGGCTCGGCTGGGTGCCGCAGGAGCGCTGGATGTTCCCGTCACTGACGGTGGAGGAGCACCTGACTGCGGTAGCACGACCGGGCGCGTGGGATGTCGCGCGCGTCTACAAGACGTTTCCGCGCCTGCAGGAGCGGCGGCGCAATCTTGGCAACCAGCTGTCGGGCGGCGAGCAGCAGATGGTCGCCATCGCCCGTGCGTTGATGACGAATCCTGCGCTGCTGTTGTTGGATGAGCCGATGGAAGGGCTCGCGCCCATCATCGTGCAGGAACTGGGCCGCGCCATCCGGGCATTGGTGGGCGAGGGCGGCATGGCCGTCATCGTGGTGGAACAGCACGCGCGCCTGGCGCTGGAGCTGACGCAGCGCGCGCTGGTGCTGGACCGAGGGCGCATCGTCCATGCATCGGCCAGTGCAGACTTGCTGGCCGATGCGCCGTTGCTGCAGCGGCTGGTTTCGGTCGCCTGAACCCTTACTTGCCCGGGTCTTTCACGTCGGCAAACTTGTCGAACTCAATGTTGTAGAGCTCGTTGCCGACCTTCTCGACGCGGCGGATGTAGACCGTCTGCACCACGTCGCGCGTGGCTGGGTCGATGGTGATCGGCCCGCGCGGGCTGTCGATCTTCATGCCCTTGAAGGCGGCCATCGCCTTGTCCCCGTCGATCTTGCCGCCGAGCTTGTTGATCACGTCGTAGATCGCGCCGATGCCGTCGTAGGCGGCCACCGCCATAAAGTTGGGCCGGCCGGCGCCGGGGTTGGCATCGGCAAACGCCTTCAGGAAGGTCTTGTTCTGCACGGAATCATGCGCCGCCGAGTAGTGGAATGAGGTGATCACGCCCAGCGTCGCATCGCCCATGGCGGGCAGCACGTGGTCGTCGGTCAGGTCACCGGTGGCGATGACCTTGATGCCGGCCTGCGCCAACCCGCGCTCGCGGAAGCCCTTCATGAACGCCACGCCTTGCTCGCCGGCCGGCAGGAAGACGAACACCGCCTGTGGCTTGGTGTCCTTCACGCGCTGGATGAACGGCGCGAATTCCGGGTTGCGCAGCGGCACGCGCACGGACTCGACCACCTGCCCGCCACCCGCTACGAACGTCTGCTTGAACGCGTTCTCGGCGTCGATGCCGGGGGCGTAGTCCGCCACCACCGTCGCCACCTGCTTGATGCCGTTCTTCAACGCCCACGAGGCGATCGGCGTGGAGATCTGCGGCAGCGTCATCGACACGCGCGTCACGTAGTCCGACTTGGTGGTGATCGAGGACGATGCGGCGTTGAAGATCACCATCGGCTTCTTGGCCTGCTGCGCGATGGGCGTGACGGCCAGCGCTTCCGGCGTGAGGCCGAAGCCGGCCAGGAAGTCGACCTTGTCGCGCACCACCAGCTCTTGCGCCAGACGCTTGGCGACGTCGGGCGCCGGGCCCGTGGTGTCCTTCATGATGATCTGCACTTGCCGCCCGCCAGCGGTCGTGCCGTGCAGCTTCTGATACGCCTTGATGCCGCCTTCCATCTGCTTGCCGTAGTCGGCGAAGGGGCCGGAGAAGGGCGCGATCAGGCCGATCTTGATCGGCTCGTCTGCCAGGGCGGGCAGGGCGGTCGCGAGCGCACCGGTCACAGCAATGGTAGCGGCGCTCAACAGCAGGGCACGACGTTTCATGAAGGTCTCCAAGGGTTGATCGGCAAGCGTGGGCCGGGAGAAAACTTCGCGGCGTCGCCTGCGCGTGGCGACGATCCTAAAGGCTTCATGTTCGCATTGCAACCGAGTGTTCGGATTGTGAACATCTCAGGTAAGGTTGTTATTTGGTGTGCTTGCGTTTGGCGGGGCGATGACCGGGTTCGCGCCACTCGTCCGCCTCGTCGTTGAAGAGGGATGACACCAGCGCGCGGAACCACTGGCTGCGCGCATCGTTGTGGAACTTGCGGTGCCAGTGCTGCTTGAGGTCGAAGCTCGGTAGCTCCAGCGGAGGCGTCATCACACAGATGTTGGCGTGCGACTGCATGAATGACAGCCCCACTGCGTGCGGCACCGTCGCAATCAGGTCCGTGCGCGCCAGGATGAAGGGGATGCTCATGAAGTGTGGCGTGATGAGCGTGTGCTTGCGGCGGATGCGCTTGCGTTCCAGGAAGCGCTCGTACAGCTCCTGGCTGCGCCCCTCGGCACGCACCACGGCGTGGCCGTATTCGAGGAACTGGCTCATCGACAGCTTGGTGTTGCCAGCGCGCGTGACGGGGTGGTCCGCCCGCACAATGCACGTGAAGTAGTGCGTGAACAGCCGCTGCTGGAAGAAGTTGTTCTTCTTCAGATCGGGAAAGTAGCCGACCGCCAGATCGAGCGAGCCGGTCTCCAGCGCCCGCTCGATCTGTGCCGGCGGCAGCGACACTGACTGCACCGATGCGCGCGGCGCCTCGCGCGCCATCGCCTCGACGATGCGCGGCAGGAACACCATCTCCCCCACGTCCGACAGCGCGATCGAGAACAGGTGCGTGGTGGTGGCCGGGTCGAACGCGCCGGTCTCCAGGATGCCCTGCTGCACGCGCGCCAGCACGTCGCGCGCGGCCGGGATCAGCGCTTGCGCGCGCGGTGTCGGTTCCATGCCGCGCGACGTGCGCACGAACAGCGGGTCGTCAAACGCTGCGCGCAGCTTGGCCAGCGCCGTGCTCACGCCCGGCTGGCTCATGCCGAGCTGCTGCGCCGCCATGCTCACGCTGCGCGCATCGTGCAGCGCCAGCAGGATCGGCAGCAGGTTCAAGTCAAAGTCGGAAAGGGCGGCGGGCAGCGCAGCGGTCATGGCAAGACCTTCTATACGAAATGACGATAGAGATTATCGCCAATATTGCATTGTGCGATATCAGCCAGCGCGCCAAAAATGGTTGCCAGAACGATTCCAATCCACTCGGAGACCACCACCATGCGCACCCAAGTCGCCATCATCGGCGCGGGCCCGGCGGGCCTGCTGCTCGGGCAGCTTCTGCACCGCAACGGCATCG
>CAJXMR010000083.1 GCA_913056305.1 uncultured Ralstonia sp. | reverse complement strand
TGTCGGGCGTGAAGCCGCCGCCCTGGACCATGAAGCCGTCCATCACGCGGTGGAAGATCGTGCCCTTGTAGAAGCCGTCCTTCACGTACTGCAGGAAGTTGGCCACGGTCTTGGGCGCCTTGTCCGGATACACCTCGACGGTGAAGTTGCCCATCGACGTCTTGAACTGCACGCGCGGCGCGGGCGTGGCAGCCACGCTGACGGACACGGCCAGTGCACACACGAGCCCGGCAAAGAGAGAGCGGATACGGAGCATGGTCTAGAGAGCTTGGGGGGTGGGGAAAACGGGATCGGCCGCGCGGTGTTATTTGCGCTTGGCCGGCTTGGCGCCGACGCCGCTGGCGGCGGGCGTGGCGGTGCTTGGTTGTGCTGCGGCGGGTTGTGCGCCCGACACATTGGGTAGGGCGTCCAGGCGTGCACGCGCAGCGGCGTTCTTCGGGTTCAGCTTGAGCGCATTCTGGTACGACTGCGCGGCCAGACGCACGTACACGTCACCGAGGCCAGCTTGCGCCAGCGCGTTTTCGGGTGCGACGCGGCTGGCCATGATCAGGTTGTCACGCGCGCGCAGCAGCTCGCCGCGCTCGGCATAGAGCGCGGCCAGGTTGATGTACGGCTCGGGCAGCTCGGGAAAGTCCTGCGTCATCTGGCCGAAGGCGACGACGGCATCGTCGTTGCGGCCCAGGCCCGCCAGGGCCACGCCGCGCTGGAAGCGGGCCTGCGCGTTGCGCGGCTGCGCGGCGACATCCTTGTCGAGTTCGGCCAGGGCCTGAGCGTATTGCTTCTTGGCGAGCCACTCGTCGATGCGCTTCTGGCGCGCCACCTGCGGCGGCTGCGGCGTGCTGGGCGTCATGTCGGCCGGCAGGGCGATGCCTGCGGTCTGGGCCAGGGCCGGTGCGGCCGACACCACGAGCATGCAGGCGAGGGTGACAGCGCAGTGTCGCAACGTACGGTTCATGAGAGTCGGTTCCGTTATACTCCGCCGCATTCTAACAAACCGCCTTTGCGCGCAGGGCGCGGCTACGCAGGCCGGGCGAGGTTCTTGACGGGGAGCAGGGCGGTCATCGGGCTGGACCAACCCGTCGGTTCAGTTCCGGTAAGATATGCCGTTAATTTGCCCGCGCACGCGCATCGGCTGTCCACGCCCGCCGGCATCGCGCCCGGTATGCGGCGCACCCGCGGCGCACCGAATCTCCCGACACCGCTTCATGGAATCACTCAAGATCTACAACACGCTCGCGCGTGAGAAACAGACGTTCGTCCCCATCGAGCCTGGCCGCGTGCGCATGTACGTGTGCGGGATGACGGTGTACGACTACTGTCACGTCGGGCATGCGCGGGTGATGGTGGTGTTCGACATGGTGCAGCGCTGGCTGCGCGCGTCGGGTTACGACGTGACCTACGTGCGCAACATCACCGATATCGACGACAAGATCATCAAGCGTGCGGTCGAGAACGGCGAGACCATGAGCGCGCTCACCAACCGCTTTATCGACGCGATGCACGAAGATGCCGACGCGCTCGGCGTGCAGCGCCCCGACCACGAGCCGCGCGCCACGCAATACGTGCCGCAGATGCTGAACATGATCGGCAAGCTGCAGCAGAATGGCCTGGCCTATCAGGCCACCGACGGCGACGTGAACTACGCGGTGCGCAAGTTCCCCGGCTACGGCAAGCTTTCGGGCAAGTCGCTCGAAGACCTGCGCGCCGGCGAGCGCGTGGCGGCCAACGACGCCAAGCAGGATCCGCTGGACTTCGTGCTGTGGAAATCCGCCAAGGCCGACGAGCCGGCGGAATCGCGCTGGGCTTCGCCGTGGGGCGAGGGCCGGCCGGGCTGGCACATCGAGTGCTCGGCGATGAGCTGCGATCTGCTGGGCGAGCATTTCGATCTGCACGGCGGCGGCGCCGACCTGCAGTTCCCGCACCACGAGAACGAGATCGCCCAGTCCGAGGGCGCCAACGGCAACACCTTCGTCAACCTGTGGATGCACAACGGCTTCGTGCGCATCAACGACGAAAAGATGTCGAAGTCGCTCGGCAACTTCTTCACCATCCGCGACGTGCTGAAGGTGTACGACCCCGAGGTCGTGCGTTTCTTCATGCTGCGCTCGCACTATCGCAGCGACATCAATTACAGCGACGCCCACCTGGACGACGCCCGTCACGCGCTCACGCGCCTGTACACCGCGCTCAAGGACGTGCCGGCCACGCCGGGCGCCACGCCCGACTGGAACGAGCCGCACGGCAAGCATTTCCGCGACGCGATGAACGACGACTTCAACACGCCGGTGGCCGTGTCGGTGCTGTTCGAGCTGGCAAGCGAGGTCAACAAGACGCGTTCGACCGAACTGGCCAACCAGCTGTCCGCGCTATCCGGGGTGATGGGCCTGCTGGGCCGCGACCCGCACGTGTTCCTGCAAAGCGGTGTCGGTGCCGATGGCCTGGACGCCGCCGCCGTGGAAGCGCGCATCGAAGAGCGCCGCGCCGCCAAGGCCGCGCGCGACTTCGCACGGGCTGACGGCATTCGCGCCGATCTGCTGACCGCCGGCATCGTGCTCGAAGACAAACCGGGTGGCGTGACCGAGTGGAGACGCGCATGAACGCGGTGGCCAAGAAAGCCAGCGCAGCGCGCAGCACGACCGCCAACAAAGCGCCGGCCGTGAAGGTGCCTGCCGTCAAGAAGGCGGTTGCCAAGAAGGTCGATGGTGTGGCGAGCAAGACCGTCGCCGCCAAGGGTACGACGATCAAGGCTGGCAAGGTCACGGCCAAGTCGCCCACCAAGCCCGCCGCCACCAAGGTGCCGTTGCCCGAGACGGTGGAGACGTCGGCGGCGGAGGTGGCGCCGTTGTCCGGTCCGCCCGACTATTGGCAGGAGGCTTGCGCCGATCTGATGAAGCGCGACCGCATCCTGCGCAAGATCATTCCCGCCTACGGCCCGGCGCATCTGGCGTCGCGCGGCGATCCGTTCGTCACGCTGGCGCGTTCGGTGGTCGGCCAGCAGATCTCGGTCAAGGCGGCGCAATCGGTGTGGGAGCGGCTGGTGGCGGTGTGCCCCAAGCTGGTGCCTGCGCAGTTCCTGCGCGCCGGTCAGGAAAAGTTGGCGGGTTGCGGCTTGTCCAAGCGCAAGGCCGAGTACATCCTCGACCTGGCTGAGCACTTCCGCAACGGCACGCTGCACGTCGCCAAGTGGGCCGAGATGGAAGACGAAGACGTCATCGCTGAGCTCACGCAGATCCGCGGTATCGGCCGCTGGACGGCGGAGATGTTCCTGATGTTCAATCTGATGCGCCCGAACGTGCTGCCGCTGGACGACATCGGTTTGATCAACGCGATTTCCAAGAATTATTTCAGTGGCGAGCCCGTCACTCGCAGTGAGGCGCGCGAGGTGGCCGCCAACTGGGAGCCGTGGCGCACCGTGGCCACGTGGTACATGTGGCGCAGCCTCGACGCGGCGGCCACCTATTGATCTGCCAATTTCGATGAAACGCGGCGCGTCGATCGACGGTCAAAATCCGGTAGAATGCGCGCCTTCAAGAGCTTTCCAGAAAATCCATGAAAACAACCTTCCTGGAGTTCGAGCAGCCGATCGCGGAGCTTGAAGCGAAGATCGAAGAACTTCGTTTCGTCCAAGATGATTCGGCGGTCGATATTTCTGAAGAGATCTCCCGCCTGGCCGTCAAGAGCCAGCAGCTGACCAAGGATCTGTACGCCAACCTGTCGCCCTGGCAGGTCGCGCAGATCGCCCGGCACCCGCAGCGTCCGTACACGCTCGACTACGTCCGCGAAATCTTCACCGACTTCCACGAACTGCACGGCGACCGCACTTTCGCGGACGACCTGTCGATCGTGGGTGGTCTGGCACGCTTCAACGGGCAGGCATGCATGGTGATCGGCCACCAGAAGGGCCGTGATACGAAGGAGCGCGCGCTGCGCAACTTCGGCATGTCCAAGCCCGAGGGCTACCGCAAGGCCAAGCGCCTGATGGAACTGGCTGACAAGTTCGGCCTGCCGATCTTCACCTTCGTCGACACGCCCGGCGCGTTCCCGGGCATCGACGCGGAAGAGCGCGGCCAGTCTGAGGCGATCGGCCACAACCTGTTCGTGATGGCCGGCCTGAAGGTGCCCCTGATCGCCACCATCATCGGTGAGGGCGGTTCGGGCGGCGCACTGGCGATCGCCATGGGCGACGCGGTGATCATGCTGCAGTTCGCCACGTACGCCGTGATCTCGCCGGAAGGCTGCGCGTCGATCCTGTGGAAGACCGCCGAGAAGGCGCCGGAAGCCGCCGAGGCACTGGGCTTGACCGCACACCGCCTGAAGGCGCTGGGCCTGATCGACAAGATCGTCAACGAGCCGCTGGGCGGCGCGCACCGCGATCCGAAGGCCATGGCGACGATGCTCAAGCGTGCGCTGGCCGAATCGCTGCGCCAGTTCCAGGGTATGAAGACGTCCGAACTGCAGGCGCGCCGTCACGAGCGCCTGATGGCTTATGGCAAGTTCAAGGAAACCGACGGGCGCTGATCCGTCGGCAAAGCTGGTCGACAAGGTCGCACAACGCGTTGCCGCGTGTGCGGCCTTTGTTGTTTCTGGCGAGGTGCCGACCGTGGCGATCGCTCTGTCGGGTGGACGGGATTCGGCGGCGCTGCTGCATGCGTGTGCTGCGTGGCGCGATGCCGGCGCACGGGTGCGCTTGGTCGCGTTGCACATCCACCATGGCCTGCAACCCGGTGCCGATGCGTGGGAGGCGACCTGCGCGCGCATGGCGCAGGCGCTGGGCGTCGAATTTCTCTCGCGTCGCGTACGGGTTGCGGCCGTTGCGGGGCGCGGCCTCGAAGAGGCCGCGCGCGAGGCCCGCTATGCCGCGCTGAACGTGCTGTGCGAGGAAGTGGGCGCGACGATCCTGCTGACTGCGCACCATCAGGACGATCAGGCCGAGACCGTGCTGCTGCAACTGCTGCGCGGCGCCGGTCTCGATGGCCTTGCCGCGATGCCGATGGAACGCGTGGCTGGCATCACGCTGCTGCGCCCGTGGCTCGACGTGCCGCGCGCCGAGATCGAAGCCTATGCGCAGGCCCATGCGCTGACCTGGGTCGAAGATCCCTCCAATGACGACGGTCGCTACGCGCGCAACGCGCTGCGCCCGCTGCTGGCCGGCATGGCGGGGCATTTCCCGGCGTACCGCGAAGCGCTCTCGCGCAGTGCTGCACATCTGGCTGATGCGGCCGATCTGATCGAAGAGGTCGCGCTGGCGGATCTGGCGCAGACCGCGCCGGCGGGAGAGCTGGATGTCGCAGCGTTGCGCGCACTGTCGGCGCCGCGCCAGCGCGCGGTGTTGCGTGTGTGGCTGGCGCAGGCTGGCATGCGCGCTGTGTCGGCCCGTCGCCTGGACGATCTGCGCACGCAGCTGATTGCGGCGCGCGATGACGGCGCGTTGCGTATCCAACTGCCGGCAGGGCAGGTCAGGCGCTATCGCGATGCTGCATGGATCGAGCCGGGCGTGGAGGGTGCGGTTGCCCGGGGCGCCGTCGCCATCGATGCTGCGCAGTTCGATCCGAAGCATCCCGCCGAACAGCGCGTGGACATCGTGGCGTGGGGCGGGGCGCTGGTATTTTCGCCGGCCGCCGATGGTCTCTCCGCACAAATTCTGCAGGCGCCGCTGTCGCTGGCGCCGCGCCAGGGCGGCGAGCGCATCGTGCTGCGCCCGGGTGGCCCATCACGGGCGCTCAAGCAGGCCTACCAGGAGGCCGGCATCCCGGCCTGGGAGCGCGTGCGCCTGCCGCTGCTTTACGCGGGCCAGACGCTGGTCTTCGCGGCCGGGCTGGGCATCGACCGGGCAGCGGCGGGAGCGGGCCTCGGCTGGCAGATCACATGGCGTCCGGCCACCGAGGGTGCGCGCTGACACGCATTTTGACCGGCGGTTTGCTTGCTGATCGGCGCAAATTGCTGTATTTTTAAAAGCTTTTGCACCGCACTGCCTCCTCTCGATCTTTCCAAGATGGCTCTCATCGTTCACAAATACGGCGGCACCTCGATGGGTTCGGTTGAACGCATCAAGAACGTCGCCAAGCGCGTCGCCAAGTGGCATCGCGCCGGTCACCAGATCGTGGTCGTTCCGTCGGCCATGTCCGGCGAAACCAACCGCCTGCTGGGTATGGCCAAAGAGATTTCGGCCCAACCCGACCCGCGTGAACTCGACATGATTGCCTCCACGGGCGAGCAGGTGAGCGTGGGCCTGCTGGCCATCGCGCTGCATGCCGAGGGCATCGACGCGGTCAGCTACACAGGCTGGCAAGTGCCGGTAAAGACCGACTCCGCCTACACCAAGGCCCGCATCCAGTCGATCGACGACGAGCGCGTGAAGACCGATCTCGATGCCGGCCGCGTGGTCGTCATCACCGGCTTCCAGGGCATCGACAGCGAAGGCCATATCACCACGCTGGGTCGTGGTGGTTCGGATACCTCGGCCGTGGCCGTGGCGGCCGCGCTGGAAGCGGAAGAGTGCCTGATCTACACCGACGTGGACGGCGTCTACACGACCGACCCGCGCGTGGTGGACGACGCCCGCCGGCTGGACAAGATCACCTTCGAAGAGATGCTGGAAATGGCCAGCCTCGGTTCCAAGGTGCTGCAGATCCGCTCGGTGGAGTTTGCCGGCAAGTACCGCGTGAAGACCCGCGTGCTGTCGTCGCTGACCGACCCGCTGATCCCGCTCGACGTCGAAATGCACTCGGGCACGCTGATTACTTTTGAGGAAGATTCGAACATGGAAGCTGCCGCCATTTCCGGCATCGCCTTTGCCCGCGACGAAGCCAAGATCACCGTGATCGGTGTGCCGGACAAGCCCGGCATCGCGTATCAAATCCTGGGCCCGGTTGCCGACGCCAACATCGACGTCGACATGATCATCCAGAACCAGTCGGTGGACGGCAAGACGGACTTCACCTTCACCGTGCCGCGCGGCGAATACCAGCGCGCCCTGGCGATCCTGAACGACAGCGTGAAGGGCCACATCCACGCCGAGAGCGTGTCGGGCGACCCGAAGGTGTCGAAGGTGTCGGTGGTGGGCGTGGGTATGCGCTCGCACGTGGGCATCGCCAGCAAGATGTTCCGCACGCTGTCGGAAGAAGGCATCAACATCCAGATGATCTCCACGTCGGAGATCAAGATCTCGGTGCTGATCGACGAGAAGTACATGGAGCTGGCCGTGCGCGCGCTGCACAAGGCGTTCGAGCTGGATCAGGCCTGATCGTTTGAGTCGGTCACGGGTGGCGACCCGGGCCCACACATCCACACTACGTTGTCATGCAGTTGTCGTTGACCGGGTGGGGTGAAGTGGCTAGAATACGCGCTTCGTTGCGCAGGCTCCTTTGTGCAACGCAGTTTTGGGAGACGTGGCCGAGAGGTCGAAGGCACTCCCCTGCTAAGGGAGCATCCGGGCCAAAACCTGGATCGAGGGTTCGAATCCCTCCGTCTCCGCCAGTTTGGCGCTTCTCGCGGGAAGCGCACCGACAGGCGGATGCGAGTCGAGCTGACGTGACGGCTCGCATTGCAATGCACGTCAAAAAGCCCGCATGGTTTGCGCCATGCGGGCTTTTTCTTTGTGTGCTTTAGATGCGCGCACCATCCGAAGATGGCGCGCACACGCATCAGTGCATCAGCCTTGGCCGACCACGTCCGGCACGCCTGCCGTCACGTTGAAGCCGCAGTCGACGTAGGTGATCTCGCCGGTCATGCCGCTGGCCAGGTCCGACAGCAGGAAGGCCGCCACGTTGCCGACTTCTTCGATGGTGACGTTACGGCGCAGCGGCGCCACGTCTTCCATGTACTTGAGCAGCTTGCCGAAATCCTTGATGCCCGAGGCGGCCAGCGTCTTGATCGGGCCGGCCGAGATGCCGTTGGCGCGGATGCCCTTCGGGCCCAGCGCGCCGGCCAGGTAGCGCACGCTGGCTTCCAGCGAGGCCTTGGCCAGACCCATCGTGTTGTAGTTCGGGACCACGCGCTCGGCGCCCAGGTAGGTCAGGGCGAGCAGCGACGCCTTGGGCGAGAGCATCGGCAGCGCGGCCTTGGCCAGCGCCGGGAAGCTGTACGACGAGATGTCGTGCGCGATGCGGAACGACTCGCGCGACAGGCCTTCGAGGAAGTCGCCGGCAATCGCCTCGCGCGGCGCGAAGCCGATCGAGTGCACCAGGCCATCGAAGTGGCCCCAGTGTTGGCCGAGGTCTTCGAACACCTTGGCGATCTGCTCATCGCTGCCGACGTCGCAGTCGAACACCAGCTTGCTCTCGAACTCGTTGGCGAACTCGGTGATGCGGTCCTTGAAGCGTTCGCCGACGTAGGTGAAGGCCAGTTCGGCGCCCTCGCGCTTGCAGGCGTTGGCGATGCCGTAGGCGATCGAGCGGTTGGACAGAAGGCCGGTGATCAGAATGCGTTTGCCTGCCAGGAATCCCATGGTTTCTCCGTACAAATGTGGGGCTGCGCTGCGCCCGGCATGCGTGCAAGATGATGCACAACGCAGGGCCAGGGCGAAGCGGTCGGCGCGATCATACCGGAAAGCGCGGCAACAGCGCCCTTTTTGCGCGCTGCGGCAGGCCGGGCGCAGCCTTGTCAATGCGGGTCGATCCCCGGGCGCAAATTGGCCGGATGCGCGCGCGGCGGCG
The DNA here is from genome assembly GCA_913056305.1 of uncultured Ralstonia sp. Classification (GTDB taxonomy): domain Bacteria; phylum Pseudomonadota; class Gammaproteobacteria; order Burkholderiales; family Burkholderiaceae; genus Ralstonia. The sequence continues at coordinate 9,497 of CAJXMR010000083.1, read as the reverse complement.
TTAGAATCGTCTGAGACCTGCTTTCATGCAGACTTGGACTTCACTCAACTCACGTAAGAGGCTAGGGGCGGGATGAGCGTGCTCGGTGCGGCACAGAAGACATGCGCGGCGATCGTATGCTGCGTTGCAGCGGCCTTGAGCGCCGCGCCAGCCTGGGCGGCGCACGGATACGCCGAGTACGGCGACCTCAAATACCCGGCCGGTTTCCCGAACTTCGCCTATCTGAACGCGAAGGCGCCGATCGGCGGGACGCTCACGCTGGGCAACCCCGACCGCCGTACCAGCTTCGACAAGTTCAATCCGTACACGATCAAGGGCACCGCCGCGCCGGGGCTCAACGCGCTGGTGTTCGAGAGCCTGCTGATCGGCAGCTGGGACGAGACCGCCAGCGGCTACGGGCTCCTGGCCGACGACGTGACGGTCGCGCCCGACGAGCTGTCCGTCACCTTCCACATCAACCCGCTCGCGCGCTACTCCAATGGCGACCCGGTGCGCGCGTCCGACGTGAAGTACGCCTACGACATGCTGATGGGCAAGGGCGCCAGCCCGGCCTACCGCAGCATGACCACGGACGTATCCAAGGTGACGGTGGTGGATGCCAGCACCGTGCGCTACGAGTTCAAGCGCCGCAACAAGGAGCTGCCGCTGATCGTTGGCAGCCTGCCGGTGTTCTCGCCCAAGTGGGGCAAGGGCAGCGGCAACCCGGAGGACCCGAACGAAGGCAAGGACGTCGCCTTCGACAAGCTGACGTTCCAGGATCCGGTTGCCAGCGGTCCGTACGTGATCGAGCGCTACGATCCGTCGCGTGGCATCACCTTCCGGCGCAACCCGAACTACTGGGGCCGCAACCTGAACGTGCGGCGCGGCTCGTACAACTTCGAGCACATCCAGTACAAGCTGTACAAGGACGAAACCGCGCGCCTGGAAGCCTTCAAGGCCGGCGAGTATGACGCCATGGTCGAGTACCGCGCCAAGAACTGGGCAAAGAGCTACGTCGGCGTGAAGTTCCGCAGCGGCGAGCTGATCAAGAGTGAATTCCCGCATCGGAACAGCGCCGGCATGCAGGGTTTCCTGATGAACCTGCGCAAGCCGATCTTCCGGGATATCCGCGTGCGCCGCGCGCTGGCGCTGGCGCTGGACTTCGAATGGCTGAACCGCCAGCTGTTCTACGATGCCTATCGCCGGCTCGACAGCTACTTCGCCAACAGCGAGCTGGCAGCATCCAATTCACTCACGGGCCTGCCGGAGAAAGGCGAGCTGGCGTTGCTGGAGCCACTGCGCGGCAAGCTCGATCCGGAGGTGTACGGCCCGCTGCCGGTGCCGCCCTCGACCGATCCGCCCAGCTCGCTGCGCGACAACCTGCGCCAGGCACGCCGCCTGCTCGCCCAGGCCGGCTGGACCTATGACGACGGAGCACTGCGCAACGCCAAGGGCGAGCCGTTCGAGTTCGAGATGCTCGACGATGGCGGTGCCATGAGCCGCGTGATGGCGGCCTACGTACGCAATCTGGAAAAGCTCGGCATCCACGTCAACCAGCGCATCACCGATTACGCGCTGTACCAGAAGCGGCTGGAAGAGTTCGACTTCGACATGATCTCGCTGCGCTTTCCCGACTCGCAGAGCCCGGGCAACGAGCTGAAGGACCGCTTCGGGTCCGCGGCCGCGGATGAGCCGGGGTCGGACAACGTGATCGGCCTGAAGTCGCCTGCCGTGGATGCCCTCATCGACGACGTGCTGCGCGCCAACAATCGCGAGGAACTGGTGACCGCCTCCCGCGCGCTGGACCGCGCGCTGCTGGACGGCTGGTACATGATTCCGCACTGGTATTCGCCCACGCATCGCGTGGCCTACAACCGGAACCTCGTGTATCCGGATCGCCTGCCGTACTACTACTCGGCGGAAGCCTGGGTGCTGACGGCCTGGTGGCGCACCCCCGAACCCACCCAATAAGCGCGCTGCGTTCTTGCCATGTTCGCCTACCTGATCAAACGCCTGCTGCTGCTGATTCCGACGCTGATCGGCGTCGTGACACTCGCCTTTGTGGTTGTGCAGTTCGTGCCGGGCGGTCCGGTCGAGCAGATGATGATGGAGATGAAAGGGCGCGGCGGCGGCAGCGAGGCCAGCGGCGGCGGTGGGGTGGAATACCGGGGCCGGCGTGGCGTCGACGCGGAGAAAATCAAGGAGATCCGCGCGCTGTACGGCTTCGACAAGGGGCCGGCCGAGCGCTACTTCCTGATGCTCGGCCGCTTCGCCCGCTTCGACCTGGGCGAGAGCTACTTCCAGCACCGCAGCGTGTGGGAGCTGATCAAATCCAAGCTGCCGGTCTCCATCACGATCGGGCTGTGGACCTTTTTCCTGACCTACCTGATATCGGTGCCGCTCGGCATCTCCAAGGCGATCCGGGCGGGCAGCCGGTTTGACCTGGTCTCCAGCGTGATCGTGCTGGTGGGGTATGCCATTCCGGGTTTCGTGCTGGGGGTGTTGCTGCTGGTGCTGTTTGGCGGCGGCACGTTCTTCCAGTGGTTCCCGATCCGCGGGCTTACTTCAGACAATTGGGACCAGCTGAGCCTGCTTGGCAAGGTGACGGACTACCTCTGGCACATCGCGCTGCCGGTCACGGCATCGGTGGTGGGCAGCTTTGCCGTGATCACCATGCTGACCAAGAACGCGTTCCTGGAGGAAATCCGCAAGCAATACGTGCTGACCGCGCGCAGCAAGGGGCTGTCGGAACGCCGCGTGCTGTGGAAGCACATCTTCCGCAACGCCTTGCTGCCCTTGGTCACGGGGTTTCCAACCGCCTTTATCGGCGCGTTCTTCACCGGCTCGCTGCTGATCGAGCAGCTGTTCTCGCTCGACGGCATGGGCCTGCTGTCGTATGAGGCGGTGGTGCGGCGCGACTATCCAGTCGTGCTCGGCACGCTGTACGTCTTCACGCTGATCGGCCTGGCTGCGCGGTTGATTTCCGACGTGTGCTACGTGCTGGTGGATCCGCGTATCCATTTCGGTTCTGCTGGACGGTAGGCGATCATGACTCAGTATTCCCGCACCGCCCTCCATCCGTCCAATACGGCGGCGCCGCATACCATCCGCCATTCGCCGTCGCCGGGCAAGCGCGCCTGGCGGCGCTTCAAGCAGCACCGGTTGGGCTACTGGAGCCTGATCATCTTCGTCGTGCTGTTCGTGCTGAGCCTGGCGGGCGAGGCCATCTCCAACGACCGTCCGCTGGTGGCCAAGTACCAGGGCCATTGGTATTTCCCCATCGTCAAGACGTATCCGGAGACGACCTTCGACGGCGATTTCCCCACGCCGACGGACTACCTCGATCCGTTCATCCGCGACAAGTTCAAGGCACCGGGCAACTTTGCCATCTACCCGCCCAACCCGTATTCGTACGAGACGCTCAACTACTTCTCCAAGGAGCCCAACCCGGCGCCACCCTCGGCGGAGAACTGGCTTGGCACGGACGATCGTGGGCGCGACGTGTTTGCGCGGCTGCTCTATGGCTTTCGCGTGTCGGTGCTGTTCGGGCTGGCGCTCACGCTGATCGGCGTGGTGGTCGGCACCCTCACCGGGGCGCTGATGGGCTTCTTCGGCGGGCGCTTCGATCTGGTCTCGCAGCGGTTGATCGAGATCTGGAGTTCGATGCCCGAGCTGTACCTGCTCATCATCTTCGCGTCGATCTTCACCCCGAGCCTGGGGCTGCTGATCATCCTGCTGTCGCTGTTCGGCTGGATGGGCTTGTCGGACTACGTGCGCGCTGAGTTCTACCGCAACCGCTCGCTCGATTACGTCAAGGCCGCGCGCACGATGGGGCTCTCGAGCTGGCAGATCATGTGGCGCCACATCCTGCCCAACAGCCTGACACCGCTCATCACCTTCCTGCCGTTCCGCATGAGCGCGGCCATCCTGATGCTGACGAGTCTCGACTTCCTCGGCCTGGGTGTGCCGCCGTCCACCCCCAGCCTGGGCGAGTTGCTCGCGCAGGGCAAGGGCAATCTGGATGCCTGGTGGATTTCCCTGTCGACCTTCATTGCGCTGGTACTGATCCTCGTGCTGCTGACTTTCATGGGCGACGCGCTGCGCGACGCCTTCGATACGCGCCTGTCGTTCGCACAACTGCGCGCACGCCAGAAACCGGCGGGGGTGAAATGACCCGCGCCGATCTGCGTTCGCCCGCGCCCGTCTACGATGGGCCGCTGCTGCGGCTGGACAACCTCTGCGTGCGCTTCGAGGCCGAGCATGATGAATCGGTCGAGGCCGTTAAACACGTCTCGTTCGACCTGCACGCCGGCGAGCGCTTTGCCCTGGTGGGCGAATCGGGCTCCGGCAAGACTGTCACCGCACTGTCGATCATGCGCCTGCTGGGCGACGCGCACTACAGTGGCCGCATCCTGTTCGAGGGCCGCGACCTGCTGGCCGCCAGCGAGCGCGAAATGCGCGGCCTGCGCGGCGCCGACGTCGCCATGGTGTTCCAGGAGCCGATGACGGCGCTCAACCCGCTGTACACCGTCGGCAACCAGATCGTCGAGACGCTGGAGCTGCACGAGGGCCTGGACAAGCGCGCCGCGAAGGCCCGCGCCATTGCGCTGTTGGAGCGCACCGGCATTGCCGAGGCGCCGCGCCGCTTCGATGCGTTCCCGCACCAGCTCTCGGGTGGCCAGCGCCAGCGCGCGATGATCGCCATGGCGCTCGCCTGCGCACCCAAGCTGCTGCTGGCCGACGAGCCGACCACCGCGCTGGACGTGACCGTGCGCATGCAGATCCTGCAGCTGCTGCGCGAGCTGCAGGCCGATTTCGGCATGGCCGTCATGCTGATCACGCACGACCTGAACATGGTGCGGGCCTTTGCCGAACGCGTGGGCGTGATGGAGCGGGGCGTGCTGGTGGAAGCCGGCGATACCGCCGACGTGTTCGCCGCCCCGCAACACCCATACACCGTGCGCCTGCTCGAGAGCCGCCCGCAGCGCGACGTGCTGCCGCTGGTGCCGCTTGCGCCCGTGCTGCTGGAAGCCGACAAGCTGACCGTCACCTACGAGCGCCATCGCCCCGGGTTTGCGGGCTGGTTCCGCACCGATCCGTTCACCGCCGTGAATGCCGTCTCGCTGCAATTGCGCGAAGGGGAGACGCTCGGCATCGTGGGCGAATCCGGTTCGGGCAAGACCACGCTCGCGCAGACGTTGCTGGGGTTGCAGGCGCCCAAGGGCGGTGACCTGCGTTTCCTCGGCAACTCGCTGTTGCGCATCTCGCGCGATGAGCGTCGAGCGGTGCGTGCCCGCATGCAGGTGGTGTTCCAGGACCCGTATGGTTCGCTCTCGCCGCGTATGACAGTGGAGCAGATCGTCGAAGAGGGGCTGGCGCTGCACCAACCCCATGTGAACGCCACCGAGCGCCGCCATCGGGTGATCGAGGCATTGCGCGAGGTGGGCCTCGATCGCATGGCGCTCGGACGCTATCCGCACGAGTTTTCTGGCGGGCAGCGCCAGCGCATTGCCATCGCGCGGGTGCTGATCCTCAAGCCACAGGTGCTGGTGCTGGACGAGCCGACTTCGGCACTCGATGTGTCGATCCAGCAGCAGGTGCTGTCGCTGCTGTCGGCCCTTCAGAAAAAGTACAACTTGTCGTATCTGTTCATTAGCCACGACCTCGCCGTCATCCGGGCCATGTCCCATCGGGTGGTGGTCATGAAGGACGGCAAAGTGGTGGAGGAGGGGGATACCGAAGCGGTGCTGGCGTCCCCCTCCCACCCCTATACCTGCAAGCTGATGGCGGCGGCCTCACTGCGGCCGGCCTGGGGATAACCCGCGAAAACGGGGCGATTGCCCACCGGAAAGTGCAGCGTAGAGGCGCCCGGGTTTTCAGGGGGTGCCTCCAGAGTCATGTCTAAGTGATTGATTTGCATATGAATTTAATCAAATTTGTAACGACCTTTGACAAGTCAATATGTCACTTTTATCATCCTGCGAGATTGTTTGAGCAGGATTCGGACTGATCCCATTTGCGTTCGCGCTTGTTCGGTTGATCATTCCACCCGTCCCGACAGGAGAACCAATGCAGCATTTCGTACTTCATTCCATGGCGCGCCTGGCGGTAGGGGTTGTGATTGGCTGCGGCGTGCTCGTCTCGAATGGAGTACGAGCCGACACCGTGTTCAAGGACACGGAAGTCCGTGCCGCTGATGCCAAGCCGGAAGCCAAGCCCGGCATCCTCTCCTCCGTCGTTGGCGCCACGACCAACGTGATGAGCAAGACCGGCGACGTCGTCATGAACGCGCTGGGCATGATCGGCCTGCGCTACCGTTTCGGCGGCAACACGCCGGAATCGGGCCTCGACTGCAGCGGCTTCGTCCGCTACGTTTTCAACGACACCTTCGGCTTTCTGCTGCCGCGCCGTGCGGTGGAAATGAGCCGCGTCGGCACCAGCGTCGACATGGCCGAGCTGCGTCCCGGCGACCTGGTGTTCTTCAACACCATGCGCCACACGTTCTCGCACGTCGGCATCTACATTGGCGACAACAAGTTCGTGCATGCGCCGTCCACCGGCAGCAAGATCCGCGTGGATGACATGACCGCGTCGTACTGGGTGACGCGCTACAACGGCGCGCGCCGCATCGACGGCAACAAGTCCGGCATCCAGATCAAGGAAGGCGCGGAGAATTTCGTTGAGACGCTGCAGCGCGTCGACCCGAATGCCGCCGGCAAGTCGCTGGCGCTGTATGGTGGCTGATTCGGGCGGCGGATTCGCTTTCGCCAAAAAAGAAGACCGCCGCGGCGGTCTTTTTTGTTGTCCCTTTATTGTTCCATTTGGGCGCATCAGTGCGCCGGCAGCGGGGTGGCCAACATCGATTGCGGCAGACGCAGCTTCTCGCGCAGCAGTGGCATGACCGCCTGGGCGGCTTGCTCGCCGGCCAGGATCGCCTCGTTGCGCGCCGTGAAGTCACTGCCCTTGACCGTCGGCAGCGATGGCGAGATCACCATGTCCGCCATTGCCAGCTCGGTCTTGTTGATGCTCTGGCCCATGATCGCCGTGGTCTGCAGCAGCATGCTGGCCTGGCCGGACACCGATTGCGTTGACGGATCCGCCGAGATGTTCACGGCAATCACGAAGGTCGCGCCCATCTGCTTGACGTAGGACACGGGCACCGGCGCCACCAGGCCGCCATCCACATACTGCCGGCCGCTGATCGTCACCGGCTGGAACACGCCCGGGATGCTGCACGAGGCGCGCACCGCCTGGCCGGTATTGCCGCGCCGGAACAGGATCGGCTTGCCGCTGCCCAGGTCGGTGGCGACGATGCCCAGCGGAATGCGCATCTGCTCAATGGGCTTCTGCCCGACCATCCGGTTGATGTATTTCTCCAGCGCCTCGCCCTTGAGCCAGCCACCAAAGCGCGTGCCGAACGGCAGCGCCCAGTCGGCAATCGTGGCCTCGTCCATCTTGAGTGCCATGCGGTTCATCTCCAGGCCGGACATGCCCGATGCGTAGATGGCCGCCACCACGCTGCCCGCGCTGGTACCGGTGATGAAATCAACGTGGATGCCCTGTGCTTCCAGCGCCTTGATCACGCCGATTTGCGCAAAACCGCGCGCCGCGCCGCCGCCGAGCGCCAGGCCGATGCGCACGGGCGGTGCCGGTTGCAACTCGGCGGCCTGGGTAGCAGCCGTGGTGCTGGTCTTGTCACCCGAAGACGACGAAAAGCCCGTGACGGTACAGGCGGAGAGCAGGGAGGCGCCGGCGGCACCTAGAAAGAAGCGGCGTTGCATGGGGCGATGGTGGCGAGTCGATGTGCCGCGCAAACCTGCGTCGGCCGGCCGCCATTGTGCCAAAGATCGGCGGCGGGCCGCAGGAGCATGCGAGGCTCGGTTGCTATAATTTCCGTTTTGACAGAGGCCGCTCAGGATTCCGTTGCGCGGCCTCGTTCATCCAGCCATTCCTATGACCCAGCGCGTCCGCACTCGTTTCGCTCCCAGCCCCACCGGTTTCATCCACCTCGGCAACATCCGTTCGGCACTCTATCCGTGGGCTTTCGCCCGCAAGATGCAGGGCGATTTTGTCCTGCGCATCGAAGACACCGACGTGGAGCGCTCCAGCCAGGAGGCTGTCGACGTGATCCTGGAAGCGATGGACTGGCTCGACCTGGACATCGACGAGGGCCCGTTCTACCAGATGCAGCGCATGGACCGTTACCGCGAGGTCATCGCGCAGATGGTCCAGCAGGAACTGGTCTACCCCTGCTACATGAGCACCGAAGAGCTCGACGCCTTGCGCGAAGCCCAGCGCGAGCGTGGCGAGAAGCCCCGCTACGACGGCACCTGGCGCCCCGAGCCGGGCAAGGTCCTGCCGACGCCGCCGGCCGGCGTGCAGCCCGTGATCCGTTTCAAGAACCCGATCGGCGGTAGCGTGGTGTGGGATGACGCCGTCAAGGGCCGCATCGAAATCTCCAACGGCGAACTCGACGACCTCGTCATCGCGCGCCCGGACGGCACGCCCACGTACAACTTCTGCGTGGTGGTCGACGACATCGACATGCAGATCACCCACGTGATCCGCGGCGACGACCACGTCAACAACACGCCGCGCCAGATCAACATCCTGCGCGCGCTTGGCGCCACGCCGCCGGTCTACGCCCACCTGCCGACCGTGCTCAACGAGCAGGGTGAGAAGATGAGCAAGCGCCATGGCGCCATGAGCGTCACCGGCTACCGCGATGCCGGCTATCTGCCCGAAGCCATCGTCAACTACCTCGCCCGCCTGGGCTGGGCGCATGGCGATGCCGAGATCTTCTCGCGCGAGCAGTTTGTCGACTGGTTCGACCTGGAGCACCTGGGCAAGTCGCCCGCGCAGTACAACCCCGAGAAGCTCGCCTGGCTGAACAACCACTACATCAAGCAGGCCGACAACGCGCGCCTGGCCGGCCTCGTGACGCCCTTCATTGAAGAGCTGGGCGGCAAGGTCGAAGGTGGCCCGATGCTGGCCGACGTGGTTGCGCTGGTGAAGGACCGCGCCAACACGCTGCGTGAAGTCGCGCAGGCGGCGCTGCTGTTCTACCGCACGGAGTTGACGGTCGAGCCGGAGCTGGCCGCGCAGCACCTGACCGACGACGTGCGTCCGGGTATCGCCGCGCTGGCCGAGAAGCTTGGTGCGCTGCCCGAGTGGAAGCGCGAGGCCATCGGCGCGGCCTTCAAGGAAGTGCTGGGCGCCCACGGCTGGAAGATGCCCAAGCTGGCCATGCCGGTGCGCCTGCTGGTGGCGGGGCAGCTGCAGACACCGGCGATCGACGCGGTGCTGGAGCTGTTCGGTCGTGAGGTCGTGCTGCGCCGTTTGGCAGCGTGATGCACGCACCGCAAAAAAATTTGGGAAAGGGTATTGCCAAGCGACAAACACTTACCCTATACTCTCGTTTTCGCTGCAACACGAAGCGAAAACGCAGTAAAAAGCAGTAACTTGGGGCTATAGCTCAGCTGGGAGAGCGCTTGCATGGCATGCAAGAGGTCAGCGGT
>CAJXMR010000082.1 GCA_913056305.1 uncultured Ralstonia sp. | reverse complement strand
TGGACGTGACCATCCAGGCGGAAATCCTGCAACTGATCCGCGCGCTGCAGCAGGAGCTGCACATGGCCGTGGTGTTCATCACGCACGACATGGGTGTGGTGGCGGAAGTGGCCGACCGCGTGCTGGTGATGTACAAGGGCGATCGCGTGGAAGAGGGCCCGTCGCAGACGGTGTTTGCGCAGCCGGCGCACCCGTACACGCGCGCGCTGCTCTCCGCCGTGCCGCAGCTCGGCGCGATGCAGGGCACCGACGGCCCGGCGCGCTTCCCGCTGGTGCGCGTGGACGGCACCGGCGTGCCGGTCGATACCACGCCGCAGCCGCAGGCCTCGCACGAGGGTCAGCCGATCCTGCGCGTGCGCGACCTGATCACGCGCTTTGACGTGCCCGCCGGCCTCTTCGGCCGCGTCACGCGCCGGGTGCATGCGGTGGAGCAGGTCAGTTTCGATCTCTACCCGGGTGAGACGTTGGCGCTGGTCGGCGAGTCGGGCTGCGGCAAGTCGACGACGGGACGATCCCTCCTGCGTCTGGTGGAAAGCCAGAGCGGCAGCATCGAATTCGCCGGCCAGAACATCGGCGCGCTGAAGGGCCACGCGCTCCAGACGCTGCGCCGGAACATCCAGTTCATCTTCCAGGACCCGTTCGCCTCGCTGGACCCGCGCGTGCCGGTCGGCTACTCCATCATGGAGCCGCTGCTGGTGCACAAGGTGGCGTCCGGTAAGGAGGCCCAGCAACGCGTGGAGTGGCTGCTCGACAAGGTGGGCCTGCAGGCCGCGCATGCGTCGCGCTACCCGCACGAGTTCTCGGGCGGGCAGCGCCAGCGCATCTGCATTGCGCGCGCACTGGCACTGAACCCGAAGGTGGTGATTGCGGACGAGTCGGTCTCGGCGCTGGACGTGTCGATCCAGGCGCAGATCGTCAACCTGATGCTCGACCTGCAGAAGGAGTTCGGCATCGCCTTCCTGTTCATCTCGCACGACATGGCGGTGGTGGAGCGCATCAGCCACCGCGTGGCAGTGATGTACCTGGGCCAGATCGTCGAGATCGGCCCGCGCCGCGCGATCTTCGAGAACCCGCAGCACCCGTACACGAAGAAGCTGATGTCGGCCGTGCCGATTGCGGACCCGGCGCGCCGCCACCTCAAGCGTGAACTGTCCACGCACGAGATCCCCAGCCCGATCCGCGCCATCGACGATTTGCCGGTGGTGCAGCCCTTGGTGCAAGTGGCGCCAGACCACTTTGTTGCCCGCCATTCCATCGGCGGCGCGTATTGAATGCAGTGAACCTGTCGAACCTTTGATGAGGAGGAAGGAAATGTTCAATCGATTTGCAGTCGGCCCGCGTGCCGCGATGCTCGCCGGCGGCCTTGCGCTGGCCGCATTCACGATGCCCGCGTTTGCCGCCAAGGACGCCGTGATGGCGGTCTACTCGACCTTCACCACGATGGACCCGTACGACGCCAACGACACGCTGTCGTTCAGCGCCGCCAAGTCGTTCTATCAAGGCCTGTTCGGCTTCGACAAGGACATGAAGCTGGTCAATGTGCTGTGCGAAAGCTATGACGTGAGCAAGGACGGCCTGGTCTACACGTTCAAGCTGAAAAAGGGCGTCAAGTTCCACGACGGCACCACGTTCGACGCCACGGCCGTCAAGGCCAACCTGGACCGCGTGACCAACCCGGCCAACAAGCTCAAGCGCTACACGCTGTTCAACCGCGTGGCCAAGACCGAGGTGGTGGATGCGAACACCGCCCGCGTGACGCTCAAGGAGCCGTTCTCGCCGTTCATCAACGTGCTGGCGCACCCGTCGGCGGCGATGATCTCGCCCACCGCGCTGCAGAAGTACGGCAAGGACATCGCCTTCCACCCGGTCGGCACCGGGCCGTTCGAGTTTGTCGAGTGGAAGCAGACCGACTACCTGAAGGGCAAGAAATTCGACGGCTACTGGAAGCATGGCCTGCCGAAGATCGACACCATCACCTGGAAGCCGGTGGTCGACAACAACACCCGCGCCACCGTCATGCAGACGGGCGAGGCTGACTTCGCCTTCAGCATCCCGTTCGAGCAGGCTGCCGTGCTCAAGAGCAGCCCGAAGGTGGACCTGATTGCCGCGCCGTCGATCATCCAGCGCTATGTCACGTTCAACACCCACGTGAAGCCGTTCGACAACCCGAAGGTGCGCCAAGCCATCAACTACGCCATCAACAAGGACGCGCTGACCAAGGTGGCGTTTGCCGGTTACGCCGTGCCGTCCGAGGGCGTGGTGCCGCCGGGCGTGGACTACGCCGTCAAGCTGGGCCCGTGGCCGTACAACCCGGCCAAGGCGCGCGAGCTGCTCAAGGAAGCGGGCTACCCGAACGGCTTCGAGACGCAACTGTGGTCGGCCTACAACCACACCACGGCGCAGAAGATCATCCAGTTCGTGCAGCAGCAGCTGGCGCAGGTCGGCATCAAGGCGCAGGTGCAGGCGCTGGAAGCCGGCCAGCGTGTCGAGAAGGTCGAGAGCGTGCAGAAGCCGGAAGATGCCGGCGTGCGCATGTACTACACGGGCTGGTCGTCGTCGACGGGTGAATCCGACTGGGCCATCCGTCCGCTGCTGGCTTCCGAGGCGATGCCGCCCAAGCAGCTGAACACGGCGTACTACAAGAACGACCAGGTTGATGCCGACATCGCCGGTGCGCTGCGCACGACCGACCGTGCCGAGAAGACCAAGCTCTACACCGACGCGCAGAAGCGCATCTGGGAAGACGCTCCCTGGGTCTTCCTGATCACGGAGAAGATCGTCTACGCGCGTGCCAAGCGCCTGTCGGGTGCCTACGTGGCGCCGGACGGCTCGTTCAGCTTCGACGACATCGACATCAAGCAGTGATGCCTTAACGCTATACCGGCCCGCGCGCGAACGTTGCATGCGGGCCGCCGATTTTTCCGCCTGTGGTGGATTGCCATGCTGAATTACTTCCTCAAACGTGTGCTGGGCGTGATCCCGACGCTGCTGATCGTAGCGGTGCTGGTGTTTATGTTCGTGCACCTGCTGCCGGGTGATCCGGCGCGCCTGGCCGCCGGCGCCGATGCCGACGAAGCCACCGTCGACCTGGTGCGCCGCGACCTGGGCCTGGACAAGCCGATACACGAGCAGTTCGTGCACTTCTTCGCCAATGCCGTGCGCGGCGAGTTCGGCAACTCGATCCGGACCAAGCGCCCGGTGAGCGAAGAGATCGGCGACCGCTTCCTGCCCACGCTCAACCTGACGATTGCCAGCATGGTGTGGGCCGTCATCTTTGGCATGGCGATCGGCATCGTGTCGGCCGTGTGGCGCAACAAGTGGCCGGATCGCCTGGGTATGACGCTGGCAGTGTCGGGCATCTCGTTCCCTGCTTTCGCGCTCGGCATGCTCTTGATGGAAGTGTTTTCCGTGCAGCTAGGCTGGCTGCCCTCCATCGGCGCCGACAGCTGGAAGCACTACATCCTGCCCTCGATCACGCTGGGCGCCGCCGTGGCCGCCGTGATGGCGCGCTTCACGCGAGCGTCGTTCGTCGAGGTGCTGCAGGAAGATTTCGTGCGCACGGCCCGCGCCAAGGGCGTGCGCGAGACGGTGGTGGTCATCAAGCATTGCCTGCGCAACGCGATGATCCCCGTCGTGACCATGATGGGCCTGCAGTTTGGCTTCCTGCTGGGCGGCTCGATCGTGGTGGAGAAGGTGTTCAACTGGCCGGGCCTCGGGCGCCTGCTGGTGGATGCGGTGGAGATGCGCGACTACCCGGTCATCCAGGCCGAGGTGCTGCTGTTCTCGCTGGAGTTCATCCTGATCAACCTGGTGGTGGACGTGCTGTACACCGTGATCAACCCGACCATCCGCTACAAATAAGGAGGCCACCATGACGCAGGCATCCACTCCGGCGGTCGTCCCGCAAGCCGCCACCGAACCGGTCCGCACGCCCTGGAGCGAGTTCTGGCGCAAGTTCCGCAAGCAGCATCTGGCGCTGGGCGCGGGTGCGTTCGTGATCGGGCTGGTGCTGGTGGCGATCCTCGCCCCGCACCTCGTGCCGTTCGATCCGGAAAACTATTTCGACTACGACGCGCTCAACGCCGGGCCGTCCGCGCAGCACTGGTTCGGCGTCGATTCGCTCGGCCGCGACATCTTCAGCCGCATCGTGATGGGCACGCGCATCTCGCTGGAGGCGGGCTTCTTCTCCGTCATCATCGGCGCCATCATCGGCACGGTGCTCGGCCTGCTGGCCGGCTACTACGAAGGCTGGTGGGACCGCATCGTCATGCGCATCTGCGACGTGCTGTTCGCCTTCCCCGGCATCCTGCTGGCGATCGGCATCGTGGCCATCCTGGGCAGCGGCATGTCCAACGTGATCTTTGCCGTGGCGGTGTTCAGCATCCCGGCCTTCGCGCGGCTGGTGCGCGGCAATACGCTGATGCTCAAGCACCTGACCTATGTCGAGGCCGCCCGCAGCATCGGCGCGTCGGACTGGACCATCATCATGCGGCACATCCTGCCGGGCACGATCTCGTCCATCGTCGTGTACTTCTCGATGCGGATCGGCACCTCGATCATCACGGCGGCCAGCCTGTCCTTCTTGGGCCTGGGCGCGCAGCCGCCCACGCCGGAGTGGGGCGCCATGCTCAACGAAGCGCGCGCCGACATGGTGACGGCGCCGCACGTGGCGATCTTCCCGAGCCTGGCCATCTTCCTGACGGTGCTCGCGTTCAACCTGCTGGGCGACGGCCTGCGCGACGCGCTGGACCCGAAGATCGACCGCCGTTGAGATGAGCATGGACGTTCCGAGTATCGGCACGCTGCCGGCGGGGCCGCGCAACAGCATTACCGATGTGGCCGGCGTGACAGTCGGCCACGCCACGCTGGCCGGCGGCGATCTCCAGACCGGCGTGACCGTGGTGCGCCCGCATGCTGGCGACCCGTTTCTCGACAAGGTGCCGGCCGCCTGCGCCGTCATCAACGGCTTCGGCAAGAGCGTCGGGCTGGTGCAGGTGGAGGAACTCGGCGTGCTGGAAACGCCGATCGCGCTGACCAACACCTTTGCCGTTGGCGCGGTGGCGCAGGCGCAGATCCTTCAGGCTGTCGAGGCCAATCCGCAGATCGGCCGCCAATGGTCGACCGTCAACCCGCTCGTGTTCGAGTGCAACGACGGCTACCTGAACGACCTGCAGGCGTTTGCCGTGGGCGACGTGCACTACAACGCGGCCTACGCGGCTGCAGGTGCGGACGTCGCGCAAGGGGCCATCGGCGCCGGGCGCGGCATGTCGTCGTTCGGCGTGAAGGGCGGCATCGGTTCGGCCTCGCGCGTGGTGACGTTGGCCGATGGCGCGCAGCGGACCGTTGGCGCGCTGGTGCTGTCCAACTTTGGCGTGACGGCAAACCTGACACTTGCCGGCAAGCACGTCGGCCCGGCACTCGCCCGTGCGCTGGCTGCGGCAGTGGCTGAGCCAGAGAAGGGCTCGATCATCATGGTGCTGGCCACCGATGCGCCGCTGGATGCGCGCCAACTGCGCCGCCTTGCGCTGCGCGCGGGGGCGGGCCTGGCGCGTACCGGCTCGGTGTACGGCCACGGCAGCGGCGACATCGCGCTGGCGTTCTCCACCGCTTACACCGTGCCGCACCTCGGCACGCGGCCGATGCCGGCCGTCGCCATGACGCACGAGGCGCACCTCGATCCGCTGTTCCAGGCAGCAGCCGACAGCGTCGAGCAAGCCATCGTCCACGCACTCTTCCACGCCGAAACCGTAACGGGCCGCGACGGTCACGTCCGCCGCGCCCTGACTGAACTGCTGTAACCCATGCGCATCCTGATCTCCGCCGACATCGAAGGCGTCGCCAACGTCTTCCACCCTGAACAGACCCGCGCCGGCAACGGCGAATACGAACGCGCCCGCCGCTGGATGACCGCCGAGGCCGACGCCGCCGTGCGCGGTGCCTTCGAGGGCGGCGCCACCGAAGTCATCGTCAACGATTCGCACGGCGGCTTCCGTAATCTCGTGCCGGACTGGATGGATTCGCGCGCGCGTTTCGTGCTCGGCAAGCCGCGCTACCTCGGCATGATGGCCGGCATCGATGGCTGCGACGCCGTCTGCATGATCGGCTACCACGCGCGCGCCGGCAGCCGGGGCACGCTGGCGCATACCATCAACAGCTTCGCGTTCACGCGGGTGTGGCTCAACGAGCAGGAGCTGGGCGAGGCGGGCATCTACGGTGCGCTGGCCGGCGAGCGCGGGGTGCCGGTGGCCGTGGCCAGCGGCGATGACGTGTTCGTCAAGGAAACCCTGCCGCTGCTGCCGCACACCACCTTCGTGGAGACCAAGCAGGCCGAGGGCATGAACGCGGGGATGTCGCTGTCGTCGGAGAAGTCGTGCGACGCGATCCTGGCGGCGGTGCGTTCGGCGGTGCAGCGCGGGCACTTCGGCATGCCGTTGCGCATCCAGCCGCCCATCGTCTGCCGCGTGCAGACGCAGACGCCGGCACTGGCCGACCTGTTCTGCCAATGGCCGGCCCTGGAGCGCGTGGACGGCACCATGCTGCGCTTTGCCGCCGATTCGGTCGAGCATGCCGTGCGCATGCTCAACAGCCTCTCGGCCATGTCGTTCATGCTGCGCTGAAAGGAAGCATTGCGGGCGGACCTTGGCGGCGTCAAACTTCGGGCATGAAGTTCTCGAAGGAGATTGCCATGACCCGAGCGCTCACGCTCAGCACGCTGCTGTGTGCGCTTGCGCTGACGGCATGCGAGCGCCACCCGTCCAGCCCGCCATCACCCCAGGTCGCGCAAGCCGCTGAACAACTGGCCAAGGCCGCCGCTGGTTTCAAATGCCCGGCAGCGTCCGGCCGCTACCTCGTTGACGACGGCACCAATCGTGGCCCCAACCAGCCCGTGCGGACCAACTGCACGCGCGCCTACGCCACCTGCGATGCCCAGTCGCAAGCCACGCTGGACCACTGTCCGAGCGGCCAGGTGTTCGATAAGCGGTTCTCCCTCTGCGTCGTGAAAGACGCTTGTGACGAGGTTGCGCCTTAGCGCAAAGCCTCAACCTCCACGCGCAACGGTTTGGGCTGCGCAATCCGAGCGTCGGGCTCTGCACGCCGAGGTTAACGCCTTGCGCGCACAGCTTTGCGCTTTGCGGTTGGAGCCCGAAAGCTTGCGTTGTTGAGCCTCTGGGCGTTGCCGTCGGAGGTTTGGGGCTTGCGCGCAAAGCTCGGCGCTTTGCGATTGGAGCTAAAAGCTTTGCGATTGGAGCCTTGGGGCTTTGCGGCCAGAGCTTTGCGCTTTGCGATGGCAGCTCGGAGATTTGCGACTGGAGCTTGCGGGCTTTGAAGCCGGCGCTTTGCGCCTTGCGCGCACAGCTTTGCGCTTTGCGATTGCAGCTCGCAGGCGTGCGTTTGGAGCTTCAGGGCTTTGCGGCTGGAGGTTGGGGCCTTGCGCGCAAAGCCCGGAGCTTTGTGCATGCAGCCACAAGGCCCGCGTTCCGGGCCTCGGGCTTTGCGCGTGGAGGTCGGTCCCTCACGCGCGGCGCTTCTCGCGCCGTTACAGCGCCTCGCGGGTGACCAGGAACACCTGGTCTTCGCCCGCGCTGGTCGGCAACCAGATCAGGTCGAGGTCGGGGAAGGCCGCTTCGACGTTCTCGCGCTCGTTGCCGATCTCCACCACCAGCACGCCGTGCGGCTTCAGGTGGCGCGGCGCGTCGGCCAGGATGCGGCGCACGATGTCCATGCCGTCGTTGCCGCCGGCCAGGGCCATGCGCGGCTCGGCGCGGTACTCGGGCGGCAGCGCCTGCATCGAGGTTTCGTTCACGTACGGCGGGTTGGTCAGGATCACGTCGTAGTGCACGCCCGGCGGCAGCGGGGCATACAGATCGCCTTCGTGCAGGCGGATGCGGTCTTCCAGGCGGTAGTCGTCGACGTTGCGATTGGCCACCACCAGCGCGTCGGGCGACAGGTCCACCGCGTCGATGCTCGCGTTCGGCCATTGCAGCGCGGCCAGGATCGCCAGGCAGCCGGAGCCGGTGCACAGTTCCAGCACGTCGGTCGGGCCGTCTTCCTGGTCGATCCACGGCTCCAGGCCTTCTTCCAGCAATTCGCCGATGAAGCTGCGCGGCACGATCACGCGCTCGTCCACGTAGAAGCGCATGCCGTGCATGAACGCCTCGTGCGTGAGGTAGGCGGCGGGCACGCGGTCGACCGTGCGGCGCTCGATCACCTGCAGCACGGCGGCCACCTCTTCGGGCAGCAGGCGCGCGTCGAGGAAGGGCTCCAGCGTGTCGATCGGCAGGTGCAGCGTGTGCAGGATCAGGTAGGCGGCTTCGTCGTAGGCGTTCTCGCTGCCGTGGCCGAAGACCACGCTGGCGGCGGTGAAGCGCGAGACGGCGTAGCGCAGCAGGTCGCGCACCGTGGTGAAGGGGTGGGAGGCGGGCAGGGTGTGGGTGGTCATGTTTTCGGTGGGATGTGGCTCAACGTTGTTGGGCGGCCAGCAGGTCGACGTAGGCGACGTCGAGCAGGTCGGTCTCGGCAATGCCGAGGGCTTGCATCAGTGCGTGGGCGATCTTCACGCCGTCGTCTTCGGATTGGTCATCGCGCAGCACGACTTCGAGTTCGACGAAATCGCCGAGGTCTTGCACGGCATCGACGTGGATGCGCGTCTGGCCCGCGAGGTAGAGCTGGCGCGTTTTGATGACGCGGCCGGCGATCCCCATGGCAGCGGCCAGCGTGTCGCGCAGCGCATCGGGCGCGGCGGTCGGCACGATGTGGTAGTTCGACACGCGCGGGCCGGCGCTGTTGGCGCGGAAGTAGTGGATCAGCTCGCCGCGCTCGGGCGAGAACTGCCGCAGCTTCAGGCGCCCGTTCGCGCAGGCGAAGAAGGTGTCGTCCTGGTCGATGCGCTGCGGACCGGACTCGGCAATGGCGGCGGCGCGGGCGACCAGCGCCGCCACGTCGCGCACACGCGCCTTGATCTCTACGTTGCGGGCCATGCGGAGCAGCCTCAGGCGACCAGCGTTTCCAACACGCGGCGATACACGTTCTTCAGCGGCTCGATGAAGGCCACCTCGACGTGCTCGTCGATCTTGTGGATGCTCGCGTTCGGCGGGCCGAACTCGATCACCTGCGGGCACAGCTTGGCGATGAAGCGGCCGTCGGAGGTGCCGCCCGTGGTCGACAGCTCGGTGGCGACGCCGCACTCGGCCTGGATGGCGGAGGACAGGGCGGCCGACAGGTCGCCGCGCTCGGTCAGGAAGGGCTCGCCGCCCAGCGTCCAGTCGAGCGCGTAGTCGAGGCCGTGCGCGTCGAGGATGGCTTGCACGCGGGCCTTCAGGCCATCGGGCGTGCTGGCCGTCGAGAAGCGGAAGTTGAAGTCGATGGTGACGTGGCCGGGGATCACGTTGGTCGCGCCCGTGCCGCCGTGGATGTTCGACATCTGCCACGTGGTCGGCGGGAAGTATTCGTTGCCGTCGTCCCACTTGGCGGCGGCCAGTTCGGACAGGGCCGGCGCGGCCAGGTGGATCGGGTTCTTGGCCAGGTGCGGATAGGCGATGTGGCCCTGCACGCCGTTGACGGTGAGCTTGCCCGACAGCGAGCCGCGCCGCCCGTTCTTGACCATGTCGCCGAGCGTCGACACCGAGGTCGGCTCACCCACCACGCAGTAGTCCAGGCGCTCGCCGCGTGCGCGCAGCAGGTCGCACACCTTGACGGTGCCGTCGTGCGCTGGGCCTTCCTCGTCGCTGGTGATCAGGAAGCCGATCGAGCCGGCGTGGTCCGGGTGCTTGGCGATGAATTCTTCCGATGCGACCACGAAGCCGGCGATCGACGTCTTCATGTCGGCGGCGCCGCGGCCGTAGAGTTTGCCGTCGCGGTGGGTGGGCTCGAACGGGTCGGAGTGCCATTGTTCGAGCGGGCCGGTCGGCACCACGTCGGTGTGGCCGGCGAAGACGAGCAACTTGCCGTCGGTGCCCGCGCGGCCGCGCTTGACGGCCCACAGGTTGGTCACGCGGAAGTGGTCCGGGCCGCTGACCACGGTTTCGCAGGCAAAGCCGGCGGCGGTCAGGCGTTCGATCAGCACGTCCTGGCAGCCCTTGTCTTCGGGCGTGACGGAGCGGCGGCGGATCAGGTCTTCAGTGAGGGCAAGCGTGGGCGACATGGTAGTCACGGTGTGTCGTTGTAGTTAGAACAGGGCAGCGTATTGGTCCACCGAGAAGCCGACGTTGACGTCGCCGGCATGCACCAGCACCGGCCGCTTGATCAGCGACGGATTGGCCTGCATCAGCGCGATGGCGCCGGCTTCGTCTTCGGCTTTCGTCTTGTCGGCATCCGACAACGCGCGCCACGTGGTGCCCTTGCGGTTGAGCAGCGTGGCCAGCGGCACATGCTTGAGCCAGCCGGCCAGCATGTCGGCGCTCACGCCCTGTTTCTTGAAATCGTGGAAGGTGTAGGCGACGCCGTTCGATTCGAGCCACGTGCGGGCCTTCTTGACGGTGTCGCAGTTGGGGATGCCGTGCAGTACGGCTTGGGATGCGGTCATGATGTCAGTGCCTGAGAGCTTGCTGGGCGAAGACGAGGGCGGCGACGGCCAGCACAAAGCCGGCAAAGGCCAGCCACGTCATGCGCTTGAAGCGGCGTTCGAGCCGCGCGGCTTCGTCGCGCAGGGCGTCGATGGTGATGGCGTGCTGCTCGGCCAGCAGCTTGACGGCTTCGGCCTGTTGCAGGATGGCGCTTTCCAGCTCGGCAATCCGGGTATTCGGATCGGGCGGTGCGCCTTCCGCACGCGCGGGTTCAGCGCCGGCCTTTTTGCGGTTCTTGAACTTGTCGATGGTCTTGTTCGCCTGCTCCAGGATGGTGGGCAGCAATGACAAGACGGTACCGATGGTATTCGGATCAAGACCCATGATGCGTTGGCGCAGCTTGCCGAAGCGGGTGCCGGCGGCGTTCGGTTCGGACATCGCTGCGCGCTGGTTGGTTGGCGTGCCGGTGAGACTACACGACACGCCCACCGTTCCTGCTTAGTCGCCGCGCAGCAGCTCGTTGAGGCCAACCTTGGCGCGCGTCTTGGCGTCGACCTTCTTGACGATCACGGCGCAGTACAGGCTGTGCGTGCCGTCCTTCGAGGGCAGGTTGCCCGCCACCACCACCGAGCCCGCCGGGATGCGGCCGTAGCTGACTTCACCGGTTTCGCGGTCGTAGATCTTGGTCGACTGGCCCAGGTACACGCCCATCGAGATCACCGAGTTTTCCTCAACGATCACGCCTTCCACCACTTCCGAGCGCGCACCGATGAAGCAGTTGTCTTCGATGATGACCGGGTTGGCCTGCAGCGGCTCCAGCACGCCACCGATGCCCACGCCGCCCGACAGGTGGACGTTCTTGCCGATCTGCGCGCACGAACCGACGGTGGCCCAGGTGTCGACCATGGTGCCTTCGTCCACGTAGGCGCCGATGTTGACGTAGGAGGGCATCAGCACGGCGTTCTTGGCGATGAACGAGCCACGGCGCGCCACGGCCGGCGGCACCACGCGGAAGCCGCCCTTGGCAAAGTCTTCCGCCGTGTAGCTGGCGAACTTGCTCGGCACCTTGTCGTAGAACTGCGTGAAGCCGCCGGCGGGCATCGGCGTGTTGTCTTCCAGGCGGAACGACAGCAGCACGGCCTTCTTGATCCACTGGTTGACGGTCCACTCACCGTCCTTCTTCTCGGCCACGCGCAGCGCGCCCTGATCGAGCTGGCCGATCACGTTGGCGACAGCGTCACGGACGTCGGCCGGAGCGGCCTTGGGCGACAGGTTGGCGCGGTCTTCCCACGCTTGTTCGATCAGGGATTGCAGTTGTTGCGTCATGGTCTTGTTGGCTCTCGGAGAGGAAACAGAAAGGGGATCAGCGTTGCTGGCAGAACTCGACGATGCGGCGCGCGCCTTCCAGGCATTCGTCCACGCCGGCCACCAGCGCGATGCGCACGTAGTCCTGGCCTGGGTTCGTGCCGTGCGCCTCGCGGGCGAGGTAGCTGCCCGGCAGCACGGCGACGTTCTTGGCGGCGAGCAACTGGCGCGCGAACTCGGTGTCCGACAGGCCCGTGCGTTTGACGTTGGCCCACAGGTAGAAGGCCGCGTCGGGCAGGGCCACGTCCAGCACCTCGGCCAGCATCGGCGTGACGGACTGGAACTTCTTGACGTACTGCGCACGGTTGTCGCGCACGTGGGTCTCGTCGTTCCACGCGGCGATGCTAGCGGATTGCACCGCCGGGTTCATCGCGCTGCCGTGATACGTGCGATACAACAGATACGCCTTCAGCAGTTTGGCGTCTCCCGCCACGAAGCCGGAGCGCATGCCCGGCACGTTGGAGCGCTTGGACAGGCTGGAGAACATCACCAGGCGCTCGAAGCCACGGCCGAGTTGCTGCGCGGCCTGCAGCGCGCCCAGCGGCGGGTTGGCCTCGTCGAAATAGATTTCGGAATAGCACTCGTCCGAGGCAATCACGAAGCCGTATTCGTCCGACAGCGCGAAGAGCTGCTTCCAGTCTTCCAGCGTGAGCACGGCGCCGGTCGGGTTGCCGGGGCTGCACACGAAGACGAGCTGCACGTTGCGCCACTCTTCCGGCGTGATGGCGTCGTAATCGGGCGCGAAGTTGCGCGCGGGGTTGCTGTTGGCAAACAGCGGCTGCGCGCCGGCCAGCAGGGCCGAGCCCTCGTAGATCTGGTAGAACGGGTTCGGGCACAGCACGCGCGCGCCGGGCTTGCTGCCGTCGATCACGGTCTGGGCGAAGGAGAACAGCGCCTCGCGCGAGCCGTTGACAGGGATGACCTCGGTGGCCGGGTCGACTTTCGGCAGGCCGTAGCGGCGCTCCAGCCACGCGGCGATGCACTGTCGCAGTGCATCGGAGCCGAGGGTCGTGGGATAATTCGCCAGCCCGCCGAGCGCGGCCGTCAGCGCGTCTTTCACCAGGGCCGGTGTCGGGTGCTTGGGCTCGCCGATGCCGAAGCTGATCGGCGTGTGCGCGGGGCTCGGCGTCACGTCCTTGACGAGCGCTTTCAGTTTCTCGAACGGATACGGCTGCAGGGCGGACAGGCGCGGATTCACGGTACTGGGGCGGTTGGGTAGGCAAGCGTGGCGCTTGGCGGGAAGCCCTGAATTATACGGTCAACGTTTGTCGACCTTCTCATCACCTTGCTGGACGCGGCGGCTTTTTCCGCCGTTTTTTGTTGGTCACATGACATCGATTGCTTCCCCGGCGGACACCGCCGCCCACCACGAGCCGCAATGGTCGGCCGCGCTGTTCATCCTGCTGGGTGCCTCGGTCTGGGGGATTGCCTGGTATCCGTACCGCCTGTTGGCCGACTGGGGGCTGGGCGGCATGTTGGCCTCGACAATGACCGGCGCGGCGGCGGCCGTGCTGGCGGCCGTGGTGCTGCGTCGGCACTTCAGCACATTCCAGTGGTCGTGGCTGATTCCGGCGCTCGGGCTGGCGGCGGGCATTACCAATGCCGGCTTTGTCTGGGGCACGGTGCACGGCACGGTCATGCGTGTGCTGCTGCTGTTCTATCTGACGCCGGTGTGGACGGCATTGCTGGCGCGCCTGTGGCTGTACGAGCGGCTCGGGTGGCGCGGCGGTGTGTTGCTGGCGCTTGCCTTGGCGGGCGCGGTGCTGATGCTGTGGTCGGGCCAGGCGGGCACACCCTGGCCGGGCTCGGCAGCGGAATGGGCGGGGCTGATTGCCGGGTTGGCGTTCGCGTGCAACAACGTGCTCTCGCGCCTGGCCGGACAGCGCCATCCGACCATGCGGCCGGAAATGCGAACGGTGGTCGTCTTTACCGGCTGTGCGCTGGTGGGCTTGCCGGCCGCGATCGTATTCGACGGTGTGCAGGCGATGCCGGCAGCCATGACGCAGACGAACACCTGGGCGCTGCTGCTCGCCATGGCCTGCGTGCTCGTGGGCGGCAACGCCTTGGTGCAGCGCGGTTTGCAGCGGCTGCCGGCCAACCGCGCCGCGCTGCTGATGCTGTTCGAGATTGTGGTGGCGGCGGCGTCGTCGGCGCTGCTGACGGCGGAGCGGCTGTCGGCGCAGGAGATGGTGGGCGGTGCCTGCATCATCCTGGCCGGCGCGTTGTCCGGGCTGGTGCGGCGCAAATAAGACGCGCATCGGCGTCCCGGCCCAAACAAGGAGTCATGCAGTTGTTGCTTCGTTCGATTTCCATTGTGCTGGCTGCCGCCGTGGCATTGGCAGCCGGCGCCGCCCGTGCCGCGACGGCCGAGAGCGGCCCGGCATATGGCCCCCGGCTCGAAGGCTTCGACTACCCGGCACCGGTCAAGCTCTTCAAGTTCGAATCCCAGGGCAACGCGCTGGAGATGGCCTACCTGGACGTGCCGCCCGCGCAGCCCAACGGCCAGGTGGCGGTGCTGCTGCACGGCAAGAATTTCTGCGCGGCCACGTGGGAGGGCACCATCCAGGCGCTGACAGGCGCTGGCTACCGCGTGATCGCGCCGGACCAGATCGGCTTTTGCAAATCGAGCAAACCGCGCGCGTACCAATATTCGTTCCAGCAACTGGCCGGCAACACGCATGCGCTGCTGGCGTCGCTCGGCATCCAGCAGGCCATCGTGATCGGCCATTCGACCGGCGGCATGCTGGCCACGCGCTATGCGCTGATGTATCCGCACGAGGTGTCGCGGCTGGTGATGATCAACCCGATCGGCCTGGAAGACTGGAAGGCCAAGGGCGTGCCGCCGATGACGGTCGACCAGTGGTTCGCACGCGAGCAGCAGACCTCGGCCGAACGTATCCGTGCCTATGAGCAATCCACCTATTACGCCGGCCAGTGGCGTGCCGATTACGAGCCCTGGGTGCAGATGCTGGCTGGCATGTATCGCGGCCCGGGGCGCGACCTGGTGGCGTGGAACTCGGCGCTGCTGTACGACATGATCTACACCCAGCCGGTCGTCTATGAATTCGGCCAACTGCGCCCCTGGACGCTGCTGCTGATCGGCCAGAAAGACACCACCGCCATCGCCAAGGACATTGCGCCGCCGGAAGTGCGGGCGCAGCTTGGTAACTATCCGGAACTGGGGCGAGCGACGGTGAAGGCAATCCCGCGCGCAACGCTGGTGGAGCTTCCCGACGCGGGCCACGCGCCACAGATTCAGGACCCCGCTGCGCTGCACAAAGCCTTGCTGGAATGGCTGGCCAGCCCGGAACCCTCGCGCACCCGTCGCCCCGACTGAACGCAGCCATCCAGATGGTGGAATTGCTTACAAATCCGCAGCAATTCAGCGCCGGGTGCCGCCAATTTCGTCGATTTTTGTAGCGATTTGGTTGGCGGGGGCCCAGGTGCCGGATGGTATGATGACGCCATCCGCGCCCCAGCGCGCGCCTTGCAATCCCGGGCCCGTGCGGTATCCGGGTGATTGCGACGGCGCATGTCTCGGGCGCTCGCTCCATCCTTCTTAGTGATCCCTTCGAGACGACCTCAACGTGCGCCTCTCTTCGATCAAGCTCGCAGGCTTCAAATCTTTCGTCGATCCGACCAATTTCCACGTACCGGGCCAGCTCGTCGGCATCGTCGGCCCGAACGGTTGCGGTAAATCCAACATCATCGACGCCGTGCGCTGGGTGCTCGGCGAATCACGCGCCGCGGAACTCCGTGGCGAATCGATGCAGGACGTCATCTTCAACGGCTCCACCCAGCGCAAGCCGTCCGGCCGCGCCAGCGTCGAACTCGTGTTCGACAACGCCGAAGGCCGTGCCGCCGGCCAGTGGAGCCAGTACGCCGAAGTGGCGGTAAAGCGCGTCTTGAGCCGCGACGGCACATCGTCGTACTTCATCAACAACCAGGCGGTGCGCCGCCGCGACATCCAGGACATCTTCCTCGGCACGGGCCTCGGGCCGCGCGCCTACGCCATCATCGGGCAGGGGATGATCTCGCGCATCATCGAGGCCAAGCCCGATGACATGCGGATCTTCCTGGAAGAGGCAGCAGGCGTATCCAAGTACAAGGAACGCCGCCGCGAGACCGAAAACCGTCTGTCCGACACGCGCGAGAACCTCACACGCGTGGAAGACATCCTGCGCGAACTCGGCACCAACCTCGAAAAGCTCGAAGGCCAGGCCGAAGTCGCGCAGCGCTTCCAGTCCCTGCAGGCCGACGGTGAAGAGAAGCAGCATCTGCTGTGGCTGCTGCGCAAGCGCGAGGCGCAAGGGGAGCAGGAACGCCACCAGCGCGCCATCGAGCAGGCGCAGATCGACCTCGAAGCGCAGACCGCGCAGCTTCGCCATATCGAAGCCGAGCTGGAAACCATGCGCGCCGCGCACTACGCGTCGTCCGATGCGATGCACGCCGCGCAGGGCGCGCTGTACGAGGCCAACGCCGAAGTCAGCCGCCTGGAAGCCGAGATCCGCTACGTGGTGGAATCGCGCAACCGCATCCAGCAGCAGATCGCCACGCTGACCGCGCAGCAGGACCAATGGCACACGCAGGGCGAGCAGGCCCACGCCGACCTGGCAGCCGCCGAAGAAGAGCTCGCCATGGCCGAGGAGCGTGCCGCGCAGGCCGCCGAGGAAGTCGCCCGCAAGTCCGACGAACTGCCGGGCATGGAAGGCCAATGGCGCGACGCGCAGACCACGCTCAACGACCAGCGCGCCGCCATCCTGCAATCGGAGCAGGCGCTCAAGCTCGAAGCCGCGCACCAGCGCAATGCTGACCAGGCCCTGCAGCAACTGGACCAGCGCCGCGAACGCCTGACGCAAGAAGCCGGTGGCCTCGACAAGCCCGACGACGTGCAGCTCGAAACGCTGCGCGCCGAACTGGCCGAGCAGGAAGAGGTCCTGGCCGAAGCGCAAGCCTCGCTGGAAGACGCCGAAACCCAACTGCCGCAGCTCGACGACGCGCGCCGTGCCGCGCAGGACCGTGTGCAGTCCGAAGCCGCCGCCATCGCCAACCTGGAAGCGCGCCTCGCCGCGCTCAAGCAGTTGCAGGAGAACGTGCAGACCGACGGCAAGGTCCAGCCGTGGCTCGCCAAGCACGAGTTGAGCGAACTGCCGCGCGTCTGGAAGAAGCTGCAGATCGAGCAGGGCTGGGAGCCGGCGCTGGAATCGGTGCTGCGCGAGAAGCTGTCCGCGCTGGAGGTCTCCAACCTCGACTGGATCAAGGCCTTTGCCGCCGATGCACCGCCGGCCAAGCTGGCGTTCTATGCGCCGCCGCCGGCCGCACGACCGGTCGAGGCACCGGCGGGGCTGCGTCCGCTGATGTCGCTGGTGCAGGTGACCGAGCCCGGCATTCGCGCCGTGCTGCAGGACTGGCTGGCCGATGTGTATATCGCCGACGACATGCAGGCTGCGCTCACCGCGCGCCAGACGCTGCCCGAGGGCGGTACGTTCGTGGTCAAGGCCGGGCACCTGATCGGCCGCTCGTCGGTGCAGCTGTACGCGCCCGATTCCGAGCAGGACGGCATGCTGGTAGTCGATAGCGCTGGTAAGGTTGACCCTCTGGACCACCACTTCGCCCGCCGTTGGAAGGTCCCCGAAACCGGCAATACCATTCCCATTAATCAGCGCTTCGCACGCATGTGGAAGATTCCGCAAAATATCGTCGAACGATTGATCAAAGAGAATGCCCTGCGCAACGCCCTGGCTCGCCAGGAGTTCGTGGTGCATTACCAGCCCCTGGCAGACGTGGATACCAGCCAGATCGTGGGCATGGAGGCCTTGGTGCGCTGGCAACATCCGGATCGCGGACTCGTCTGGCCAGATGAGTTTATCCCCTTGGCGGAAGAGACCGGCCTCATCGTCTCGCTTGGCGAATGGGTGCTGCGCGGCGCTTCTGCTCAGAACAAATCCTGGCAGAATGCCGGCCTTCCCCCTCTTCGCATGGCGGTGAACCTGTCGGCGCGCCAGTTCAAGGAGCCAAGCCTGGTTCAATCGATAGCTAACACGCTGAAGGAAACCTCTCTGGATCCTCGCTGGCTGGAACTGGAGATCACTGAGGGAATTGCCATGCAGAACGCTGACTTTACCATTGGGATACTGCGTGATTTGGTTGAGATGGGTATCCGTATTTCGATAGATGATTTCGGTTCCGGCTACTCCTCCCTGGGCTATCTCAACAGATTCCCCATACATAGCCTCAAGATTGACCGCTCCTTTATCGCCGGCGTCACCCATGACAAGAAGGATGCGGCGATAGTCAGCGCCATTATCGCCATGGCGCATAGCCTGAGCCTCGAAGTCGTGGCTGAGGGCGTGCAGACTGAAGATCAGCTCGCCTTCTTAAGAGAACGGCACTGTGATCGGGTTCAGGGCTTTC
>CAJXMR010000081.1 GCA_913056305.1 uncultured Ralstonia sp. | reverse complement strand
AAGGCGAATCGGGAACTGCAAAATCTCATACGCGATAATGGCGAATTATCACGTGTGAGAGGTGTCATGGCGCCCTGGTGGTCCCCAATCCGGTACGAAACGCGCCGGATGTAGTGATGAAGGCCGCGTATTCTCGGTGCTGCCCAATTGCGGGACGGGGCAGTTGGCCTACCGCGATTGCCGGTGCCTTCTGAAGCCACCCGGGGGTATTTGCATGCGCGAGCCGTATACAGGGCAACCACCAAGGAGATCAGCAATGGCCGACCTCGACCAATGGCTCGCCGACGCAGCCAGGATCACCCATGAAGCACCGTCTGCGGTAAGTACCGCGCGCATCCAGCAACGGCTCGCAGCCGAGCCCGCGCCCGACGTGCTGGTCGCCCGCTATGATGCGCGGCGTGCCATGCTGTGCGCCGCCATCGCTGCGCTGGTGGCCTTCACGGTGATCGACCGCGTGGCGACCGCCGTCTTGAACAAGCCGGGCCCAACCTGGGTTGCCACACCGTCTGCCGCTTCTCCGTTTGGCCTGCTGATCGGTGAATGATGACGCCACGCACCCGACGTCTTTCCCTCTCAACGCTAGCCGGCGCTCTGGTGGGGGTGGCCATTGCCGGCGCCGTCGTCTTCCTGTCGCACCCATCGCAGGAGCACCGGACCGACCTGCACGAGATGCTCCACGAGGCGGTGCCGCTGGACGCCAACGAGCGTGAAATTCTCGACATGAAGGAACAGGCCTTCGCCCAACGCCGCCGGGAGATCGAAACCCGGCTGCGCACGGCCAACGGTCAACTCGCTGACGCGATTGCCAAGAATCCCACGTGGTCGCCAGAGGTCGAGGCGGCCACCCAGGAAGTGGAACGCGCGGCTGCCGATTTGCAGCGGGCCACGCTGGTCCACGTTTTCGAGATGCGCGCGGGCCTGAAGCCCGAGCACCGGCCTGCTTATGACCGCGTGCTGGTTGATGCGCTTCGCCGTGGTTCGCAGTGACCAGTACGGAAGCGGACGGCGTGCTCGCCCGGCGCGCCGCTCGGGGAGATCACCATGCGTTTGGCATCCTGGTGCGGCGGCATAGCCCCGCCCTGGCGCAGGCTGGCCGCAGCTTTGGCATTCCGGAAACCGATATCGACGATGTCGTGCAGGACACCTTTGTTGCAGCTTGGCGCGCGCTGGGGGACTACGACGAGGCTCGACCGTTCCGTGCCTGGCTGTTCCACATCGGGCTCAACAAGATGCGTGACCTGCGCCGTTTCCGGCGCGTGCGGCACTTCCTGTTCGGCGCGGAGGATCTGACGGACCCCGAACGCCCTGCCTTGGCCGATCCAGACCCGGGCCCGGAGCGCCGTGCTTCTGCCCGGCGCGAATTGGCACGCGTCGTGGCTGTCCTGGACGGGCTCGATGCGAACTCGCGGGAAGCCATTGTTTTGACCGCCATCGTCGGCATGTCGCAGCCGGAGGCGGCTGCCGCACTTGGCATGACGCCGAAGGCCATTGAGGGGCGCATTGGCCGCGCCCGTGCCAAGCTGGCTGCCTTGATCGACGCCCGCAGCACCGAATAATTTCGACGGGCGCGAGGGGGTGCCGCGCTGGGCGCCGTATTGACCAATCTGTGCCGTCTTCGGCTTCTGCTTCCCTCAAGAAATCCGGCGATGACCCGCGTGTCCTCTTTCCATACCCTCAGCGTGCTTGCCGCATCGCTGGCCTTGTCCGCCGCATCTGGTTGGGCGGCCGAGGCACCGCCCTTTACAGAATTGCTGCAGCAGTCGCTCGCCCACGCGCCCGCGATGCGCGTGCAGGCCGCCAACGTCTTGGCCGCTGGCGCCGATGCCGCCCAGGCGCGCGCGTGGCCCAACCCTCGTGCGGAGTCGGTGTTCGAGAATCTGGGGGCTCCGCAGAGCGATGGCGTGAGCCAGCGCCAGAACACCTTTTCCATCACACAGCCGATTGAGATCGGCGGCAAGCGTGGCGCACGCATCGAAGCCGGGCAGCGCGGCTTCGCCGCCGCACAAGCGCGCGAGCATCAAACGCAGATCGCGTACGCGGCTGAATTGGCGACCGCCTATGCGACGGCAGAGGCCATGCTGGCGCGAAAGTCCTTGGCTGCGGAAGACCTCGGGCGCGCGCGCGAGGAGCTTCGCGTGGCCCGCGCGCTAGTCCAATCCGGCAAGGAAGCTGCGTTGCGCGTGTCCCAGGCGCAAGCCAGCGTCGCCGCCGCCACTGCGGCTGAACATGCGGCTGGCGCGGACGCGACGCAAGCGCTGGAGCAGTTGGCTGCCTTGGCCGGCTCTGACGAGCCCTACACCCGTCTGGCTGGCTCGCTTCTGTCCACATCGGCGGCACCTCCCGCCTCGTCGGGCGCGGCGGACGAAGCCCCCGCTGTCGTCACGGCGCAAGCCGAGCGAGACGTGATAAGCGCCCAGGTCGAGGTCGAGCGCAAGAAGTGGGTTCCCGAGGTTGGCGTCAGCGCAGGCGTGCGCCGCTACGGCTGGACGAATGCCAGTGGCTACGTCGTGGGCCTGTCGGCCACGATTCCACTGTTTGACCAGAACACGCACGCGGTGACCGCTGCGGTCGAGCGTGCCGCCGCCGCAGAAGCCAGGCTGGACACCGTGCGCCTGGAAGCATCTGCGGCAAAACGATCCGCCCAGGCTCAGGCTGCGGCTTCGGAAAAACGCCTCGCCGCAGCGGCGGAAGGCGAACGCGCAGCCGCCGAAGCCTATCGCCTGGGCCGTCTCGGCTACGACGCCGGCAAGACCCCGTTGATTGAACTGCTCGCCGTCCGGCGCGCGTTGTTTGAAGCAAGGCAACTCACGATTGACGCGCGCCTCGCGCGCGTACGCGCGTTGGCCGCACTGGCACAGGCTGACGGCCGCCTGGCTTTTGAGGAAGCTCGATGATGAAAGACAACCTCCGCTCGGCCAACTGGCCGCTGATCGCCGGGATTGCCGGGGTGGCCGCCCTGGTGGGGTTCGGTGTGGCGCGCGGGCTTGTGCCCAGTCATTCTGCGGCGCCAGCGGCCAAGACAGCCGCCGCGCCCGAAAAAGCCGCCCCCACTGAGGTCAAGGTTCCCCTCGAATACCTGGCCACCGCCAACATCGCGGTCGAGCCGGTGGCCACGGCTGGCGTGGGCGCGGAGATCCTTGCGCCCGCCACGGTGGTCGCCGCGCCGGGCAGCGAGGCCGTGATCATTGCCCGCGCGTCGGGTGCTGTCCAGCGGATCAACCGCCGGCTTGGTGAGGTCGTGCGTGCGGGCGACGTGCTGGCCCTGGTGGACAGCCCGGAGGCGGCCGCGATGGCTGCAGAGCGCCGGGTGGCCGCCGCCAGGGCCGATTTGGCGCGCAAGACCTACGCACGAGAAGCCGCACTGTACGAGCAAGGCGTCACGCCGCGTCAGGAGATGGAAGCGGCCAAGGCCGCGCTCGAAGTCGCCAATGCCGAGGCGCAGCGCGCAGCGACCGTGGCGCAATCCGCGCATCTTGCCAGCGACGGTCGCTCGGTCGCGGTGACCAGCCCCATTGCCGGCAGGGTGACGGCGCAATCCGTCACGCTGGGCGCCTTCGTGCAGCCTCAGGCCGAACTGTTCCGGGTCGCAGGCAGCGGCACGGCACAGGTGGAGGCTTCGGTCACGGCCGCTGATACCGCCCGCGTGGCGGCCGGCGACACTGCGGTGATCTTGCTGGGCAGCGGCTCGCCCGTGCCCGCCGTGGTGCACTCGGTGACGCCGACGGTGAACAGCAGCGCCCGCACCGCGACTGTGGTCCTGACGCCCACGCAAGCGCTGGACAAGCTGGTGATCGGCGAAGGCGTGCAGGTGCGCCTGCAAACGCGCACGAGCGGCCCCGCTGCCCTGTCGGTGCCGGAGGATGCCGTGCAGAACCTGGACGGGCGCGACGTGTTGTTCGTTCGCACGCCGCAGGGGTTCCGGCCCCAGCCAGTGCTGGTGGGCATCCGCAGTGGCGGGTCCGCCCAGATTCTCTCGGGTGCGCGCGCCGGTGAACAGGTGGCGACGCGCAACGCCTTCCTGCTCAAGGCCGAGATGAACAAAGGCGCCGGGGACGACGAATGATCGGCAGCATTCTGAACGGCGCGGTCCGGCTGCGCTGGCTCGTGTTGTTCCTGACGGCGGTGGTGGCGACAGTCGGCGCCTGGCAGCTCAACCTGCTGCCGATCGACGTCACGCCCGACATCACCAACAAGCAGGTCCAGATCAATACCGTGGTGCCGACGCTCAGCCCGGTGGAGGTTGAGAAACGTGTGACCTATCCGATCGAGACCGCGTTGTCCGGCTTGAACGGTGTGGAGAGCACGCGTTCGTTCTCGCGCAACGGCTTCAGCCAGGTCACGGTGATCTTCAAGGAGAGTGCCAACCTCTACTTCATGCGCCAGCAGGTGTCGGAGCGGCTGGCGCAGGCGCGCCCGAGCCTGCCCGAAGGGGCCGAGCCGCAAATGGGACCGGTATCGACCGGCCTGGGTGAGGTGTTCCACTACAGCGTGGAATATGCCCACCCTGATGGCAAAGGCGCAACGATCAAGGATGGGCTGCCCGGCTGGCAGAGCGACGGCAGCTTTCTGACGGACCGGGGAGAACGGCTGACCGATCAGGTCTCCAAGCTCGCCTATCTGCGCACGGTGCAGGACTGGATCGTCCGGCCGCAACTGCGCACCACGCCCGGTGTGGCCGACGTGGATTCCCTGGGCGGCTACGTCAAGCAGTATGTGGTCGAGCCCGACGCGGCCAAGCTGGCGGCCTACGGCATCTCGTATGCTGAACTGGCGCGGGGGCTGGAAGACGCCAACCTCTCGGTCGGCGCCAACTACATCCGGCGCTCGGGCGAGTCGTATCTCGTGCGCGCGGACGCCCGCATCCGCTCGGTGGACGAGATTTCACGCGCGGTCATTGCGCAACGGCAGAACGTGCCGATCACGGTCGGCCAGGTTGCTGTCGTCAAGGTCGGGGGCGAACTGCGCTCCGGGGCAGCCAGCCGCAACGGCTATGAAACTGTGGTCGGCAGTGCGTTGATGCTGGTGGGCGCCAACAGCCGCACGGTGGCGCAAGCGGTGGGCGACAAGCTCAAGCAGATCGAAAAGACGATGCCGCCGGGCGTGGTGATCGTGCCGACGCTGGACCGCTCGCAACTGGTTGTGGCCACCATCGAAACCGTGGCGAAAAATCTGACCGAAGGCGCGTTGCTGGTGGTGGTGATCCTGTTCCTGCTGCTGGGCAACGTGCGGGCGGCGACCATCGCGGCGCTGGTCATTCCGCTGTCGCTGCTGATCAGCGCAATCGGTATGAACGCGCTGGGCATTTCCGGCAACCTGATGAGCCTGGGCGCACTGGACTTTGGCCTCATCATCGACGGTGCCGTCATCATCGTCGAGAACACACTGCGCCGGCTGGCCGAACGCCAGCACCGGGAGGGCCGCCTGCTGACGCTGCGCGAACGGCTGGACGAAGTGGTGCTGTCGTCGCGCGAGATGGTCCGCCCCACGGTCTATGGCCAGCTCGTCATCTTCCTGGTTTTCCTGCCGTGCCTGACCTTCCAGGGCGTCGAGGGCAAGATGTTCTCGCCGATGGTCATCACACTGATGCTGGCGCTGGCGTCAGCCTTCGTGCTGTCGCTGACCTTCGTGCCGGCCATGATCGCGGTGCTGATGCGCAAACAGGTCGCAGAGAAGGAAGTGCGGGTGATCGCGGCCACCAAGCAGCGGTATCGCCCGTGGCTGCAAGCAGCGGTAAGGCGTCCGCTGCCTTTTCTTGGGGCGGGTGCGCTTACGCTCGCGCTGGCCGCCGTGGCCTTTGCCTTCGTCGGCCGCGAGTTCATGCCGACGTTGGACGAACAGAACCTGAACCTCTCGTCCGTGCGCATTCCGTCGACGTCGATCGACCAGTCGGTGGCCATCGACTTGCCGCTGGAGCGGGCGGTGATGACGCTGCCGGAAGTGAAGACGGTCTACTCGAAGGCCGGTACCGCCAGCCTGGCGGCAGACCCGATGCCGCCCAACGCGTCCGACAACTACATCATCCTGAAGCCTAAGGACGAATGGCCGGCGGGGGTGACCACCAAGGAACAGGTGATCGAGCGCATCCGCCAGAAGACCGCCGCGATGGTCGGCAACAACTACGACGTGACACAGCCGATCGAGATGCGCTTCAACGAGCTGATCGGTGGCGTGCGCAGCGACGTGGCTGTGAAGATCTACGGTGAGGATCTGGATGAGCTCGCGGCCACGGCCCAGCGCGTTGCGGCGGTGCTGCGCAAGACGCCGGGTGCGGCCGACGTACGTGTGCCGCTTACCGGCGGCTTCCCGACCTTCGACATCGTGTTCGACCGGGCCGCGATTGCCCGCTACGGCCTGACCGTCAAGGAAGTGGCCGACACGCTGTCGACCGCACTGGCCGGCAAGGCGGCCGGTCAGGTGTTCGATGGCGACCGGCGCTTCGATATCGTGGTCCGCTTGGCCCGCGAGCAACGCGACAACCTCGATGTGCTTGGCGCGCTGCCGGTCATGCTGCCACAGGCTGATGGCCAACCACGCGCATCGGTACCGCTGCGTCAGTTGGTGCAATTCCGCTTCACCCAAGGTCTGAACGAAGTGAGCCGCGACAACGGCAAGCGGCGCATCTACGTGGAGGCCAACGTGGGCGAGCGCGACCTGGGCAGCTTCGTCGACGATGCTGCCAAGCGCATCGCCAACGAGGTCAAGCTGCCGACCGGCTCGTGGATCGAATGGGGCGGGCAGTTCCAGAATCTCCAGGCGGCGACGAAGCGCCTGGCGATCATCGTGCCGGCGTGCTTCATCCTGATCGCGGCCACGCTCTATCTGGCGATCGGCAGCGCCATGCTGACGGCGACGGTATTGACCGCCGTGCCGCTCGCGCTCGCCGGCGGCGTGTTTGCGCTGCTGCTGCGCGGCATGCCGTTCTCGATCTCCGCTGCCGTCGGGTTCATTGCCGTGTCGGGGGTGGCGGTGCTCAACGGGCTCGTGCTCATCTCGGCCATCCGCAAGCGCCTGAAAGATGGCATGGCGCCCGATGCGGCAGTCGTCGAAGGGGCCATGGAACGGGTGCGGCCTGTGCTGATGACGGCGCTGGTTGCCTCGCTCGGCTTCGTGCCGATGGCGATTGCGACGGGTACCGGCGCCGAGGTGCAGAAGCCGCTGGCGACGGTGGTGATCGGCGGCCTGGTCACCGCCACCGTCCTGACACTGTTCGTGCTACCCGCGCTCTGCGGGCTGGTGTTGCGGCGGCAGGCCCGCCGCGAGTCGGGTGACCAGGGGGTACTCGAAGCGCAGCCATAACGGGGGGCAGCCGTATTGATGTAGCGATCTCTACATCATTGCAGCGTCGCATACGGCAATCTAAGCTGCCGTCATGACTGCCCCTCTCGATTCCTGGCTCCTGCTGATCGTCAGCCTGCCAACCGCGAGCGCAACCGCGCGCATGCGCGTCTGGCGCGCGCTCAAGGCGCTGGGCTGTGCCGCCCTGCGCGACGGCGCCTACTTATTGCCTGCCCACGCGGAACAAGCCCCCCAGTTGCGCGAGTTGGCCGACGAAGTCGTACGGGAAAACGGCCAAGCCTGGCTGCTGCACGTCCAGGCCCCAGGGCCGGATGAGGCGGCGATCTATCAGGCCCTATTCGACCGCACCCCTGATTACACGGACTGGTTGGCCGAGCTGTCGGATGCCCGCAAGACGCTCCCCGGCCTGGCCGCGGCGGAACTCAACCGCCTGCACCGTCGGCACGCCCGCACCTATGAGGCCATCCGCAAGATCGACTTCTTCCCCAACGAGGCGTCGATCCGTGCGCAGGCGCAGTGGCGGGACTTTGCGGGCGCCGTCACTGCCGTTCAATCGCCGGGTGAGCCGCATGCGGCCGCCGGCAGCATCCCGCGCCGCGACCCTGCGCAGTATCAGGGCCGTATGTGGGCCACACGCCAGCATCTGTGGGTCGATCGCGTTGCCAGCGCCTGGCTGATCCAGCGCTTCATCGATCCGCACGCGCGCTTTCTCTGGCTGGAGAGCCCCGCCGATTGCCCGGCAGATGCGCTGGGCTTCGACTTTGACGGTGCGACCTTCACGCACGTCGGCGACCGGGTGTCGTTCGAGGTGCTGCTCGCCAGCTTCGGCCTGGACGGCAATCACGGGCTCGCCCGGCTCGGCGCGGTCGTGCACGCGCTGGACGTGGGCGGCACCACCGTGCCGGAAGCTGGCGGCTTCGAAGCCATCCTGGCCGGCGCTCGCAAACGACTGGCCGATGACGACGCGCTGCTGACAGAGATCGGCAGTGTGCTCGATTCCCTCTATGCCCACTTCTCCGGCAGCCGCAAACCAAGCTGACTTCACTGCACAACCATGATGAACACGACCCCATCCACCGCGCCCACGCCACCGCAGCCTCACCACGAACGCCCGTCCTACACGCTCTGGCAACTGGTGCTGTATTTTGTGCGGCTCGGCACCCTGGGCTTCGGCGGCCCCGTGGCGCTGGCCGGCTATATGCGCCGCGACTTGGTGGACGCGAAGCAATGGATCACCGAGGCTGACTACAAGGAAGGCCTCGCGCTTGCACAGTTGGCACCCGGCCCATTGGCCGCGCAATTGGCGATTTACCTCGGCTATGTGCATTACCGCATCCTCGGGGCAACGCTGATCGGCATCGCCTTCGTGCTGCCGTCGTTCCTGATGGTGGTGGCGCTGGGGTGGGCTTATGTGCGCTTCGGCGGCCTGACCTGGATGCAGTCGGTGTTCTACGGGGTCGGTGCGGCCGTGATCGGCATCATCGCCATCAGCGCTTACAAGCTGACGACCAAGAGCGTTGGCAAGGACAAGCTGCTGTGGGCGGTCTACCTGGTGCTGGCGGCCGTCACCGTCATCACGGAATCGGAAGTGGCCTGGCTGTTCCTGGCCGGCGGTGTGCTCGTCTGGTTCTGGCGCGCACCGCCCAAGTGGGTACGTCAGGGCAAGGTGAATGCGCTGGCCGCGACACCGCTGCCGGCGGCCAGCGGCATCTTCAGCTCAATCGACTGGCCGCTGCTGTCGCAGATCGGCGTGTTCTTTGCCAAAGCGGGCGCCTTCGTGTTTGGCTCGGGCCTGGCCATCGTGCCATTCCTCTATGGCGGCGTGGTCACCGAACACCACTGGCTCAACGATAAACAGTTCGTCGATGCGGTGGCCGTGGCAATGATCACGCCGGGGCCGGTGGTCATCACGGTGGGCTTCATCGGCTACCTGATCGCGGGCCTGCCCGGCGCTTGCGTAGCAGCGGCTGGCACGTTCTTGCCGTGCTACCTGTTCACCATCCTGCCGGCGCCGTACTTCAAGAAGTACGGCAAGCTGCCCGCCATCCTGGCGTTTGTCGACGGTGTCACAGCCGCCGCCGTGGGTGCCATTACCGGCGCGGTGATCGTGCTGGCCAAGCGCTCCATCGTCGATGTGCCGACGGTGTTGCTGGCGCTGGTGACGGTCGCGCTGCTGCTCAAGTTCAAGAAGCTGACGGAGCCGGTGATCGTGGCCGGCGCCGCGTTGATCGGCCTGGCGGTGTATCCACTGCTCCACCACTGAATCGGGCGAGACGACCATGACTACCCAAATGAAGCCGCTGGCATGCGATCCGACCAAGCTGTCCGGCTTGTCGGAGAAGCTGATCGCCAGCCACTACGAGAACAACTACGGCGGCGCCGTGAAGCGCCTGAATGCCATCGCGGCGGCGTTTGCGGCGCTCGATGTGACCACGGCTGCGGGGTTCGTGCTCAACGGCCTCAAGCGTGAAGAGCTGATCGCCACGAACTCCATGATCCTGCACGAGGTGTACTTCGACAGCCTTGGGGATGGCGGGCCGTTGGGGGGCAACCTGAAGGTTGCCATCGAACGCGATTTCGGCTCGGTCGAGCGCTGGCAGGCCGAATTCACAGCGATGGGCAAGGCGCTTGGCGGCGGCTCCGGCTGGGTGTTGCTGACCTACTCGCCGCGTGATGGGCGGCTCGTCAACCAGTGGGCAGCGGACCACACCCATACGCTGGCCGGCGGCACGCCAATCCTGGCGCTCGACATGTACGAGCACGCGTACCACATGGACTACGGCGCCAAGGCCGCGGCCTATGTCGACGCGTTCATGCAGAACGTGCACTGGGCGCGCGTCGCCGAGCGTCTGGCCACCGTGCAGCGGTAGTGCCTTTCCATCAACTAATCGCAGCGGAGGTTGTCATGCAGTGGATTACGCGCGAGCGCCCCAAGATCGATCGCATTGCCTGTCCCTGGCTGATCGCCCGCTTCATCGATGAGACGCCGGAGTTCCTCTATGTACCGTCGGGCGATGTGGTGCGCATCGCCAACGAACGTGGTGCGATTCCGTACGACATCCCTGGTGTGGAGCTTACGCATGTCGGCGAGCTGTGCAGCTTCGACGCCTTCCTCAACAAGTACCGCCTCGGCCAGGACGCCGCGCTGCAGCAGTTGGCCCGCATCGTGCGCGGCGCGGATACGTCGCGGCTGGACCTGACGCCGCAGTCCAGCGGGCTGTATGCCATCTCGCTCGGACTCTCGCAGGTGTATGCCGACGACCACGAGATGCTGGAGCACGGGCTGGTGATGTACGACGCCCTCTATGCGTGGTGCCAACGCTGCCAGGCCGAGACGCACAAGTGGCCTCCCAAGATGCCGGCCTGAACCGGCCAAGGAGACGAGCGATGAAGCGGACCCTGCTGATGCCTTGGCTGCTGTTGTTGGCCATGCCGGCGACAGGAGAAACGATCCTGTTCACCCAGGACAAGCCTGGCGCATTGCCTGCGGGATGGGTGGCTGGCGTCACCGGCCACGGCACGCCCAGATGGACCGTTGAGGCGGACGCTGCCGGCACCAACGTGCTCAAGCAGTCTGGCTCCGGCGATTTCCCGTGGTGCGTGAAACAGGGTACCGCCGTCGCCGACGGGTTCGTCGAGGTGAAGTTCAAGCCTGTCGCTGGTCATGAAGATCAGGCCGGGGGCGTCGTCTGGCGCTGGAAGGACGGCAACGATTACTACGTCGCGCGCGCGAACGCGCTGGAGAACAACGTCTCGCTGTACTACACGACGGGTGGTCACCGGCACACGCTTCGCTACCAGGATGCGCCGGTTGCCGCGCAGGCCTGGCATACGTTGCGGGTGGAATTCGCGGGCGATCGCATTCAGGTATCGCTGGATGGCAAGCGCTACATCGACGTGACGGACGATCACATCCGCGGTACCGGCGCGGTTGGGGTCTGGACCAAGGCCGACAGCGTGACCCTGTTCGACGCGTTCTCGTACGGCACCACCGCGAAGTAATACAGAGAGGAGAAAGAAGTGAATTTCAAGTCGGAAGTGGGCGGGACCAAAGGCCGGTTGCCATGCGCAATTGTCTGGGCTGGAATCGCGATGCTATGTACCACCACTTCGGTGCTGGCCGATGAAGGTTTCAAGCACCTGAGCGGTGCTGAACTCAAGAAGGCGATCGTTGGCAAGACCATCAC
Organism: uncultured Ralstonia sp.; assembly: GCA_913056305.1. GTDB lineage: Bacteria > Pseudomonadota > Gammaproteobacteria > Burkholderiales > Burkholderiaceae > Ralstonia. The sequence continues at coordinate 6,982 of CAJXMR010000081.1, read as the reverse complement.
TGATGGCACCCACTGGTCGGACAAGTTCAAGCCCGACGGCACGGTCGAATCCGTCATGCACGGACAGGTCCTAGGCGGCCGCTGGCGCGTGCGGGGCGGCGAGTTGTGCATTGCCGATTCCAACGGCAAGGGCAAGCCCCAGGCCGAGGATTGCTTCGAAGTCTGGCGCCATGGCCACGCAATCGAATATCGGCGCAATGGAAACGGCTTTGCGCAGGGGGATTTGGTCAACAGATGACGTATCGGAGCCCACCATGTCGAATGACGCCCAGCAGCTCGCTGCAATCGTTCTCGCCTGTTCATTAGCCTTCGCGATCGCCGGCTGCAAGAAGAACCCGTTTGGCGAGCGCAGCAGCGAGGTCGTCGGTATTGCGCAAGTCCCGGCGCCAGTCAAAGCGACGATTGATCGGCAGGCGGGCGGGCGGGCGATCGGCGAAATCGAGAAGCAGACGCAGAACGGCCGGGTCCGCTACGAGGTCACGCTCGGCAGTGGAAGCGACAAGTCCACCGTGCTCATCGGCCAAGACGGTCAGCAAATCGCCGACGAAGACGATGACTGAGGCTGTACATCACGGCCTGGCATCTGCCGTGGCCGCCACCCGGGGCCGGCTCACACGCTGGCTTCTGCCGTCGGGCGTTGATGCAGGTGCCTGGTTCATCCTTGTCGGCCGGGCACTGCGCGGTTTTTGCGACGGCTACATCGCCGTGCTGTTGCCGGCATACCTGCTGGCGCTCGGGCTCACCCAGTGGGCCGTCGGGCTCGTTAGCAGCGCCACGCTGATCGGCTCGGCGCTGGCAACGATTCTGGTCGGCATGCTCGGCAGTCGCTTTGCGCCGCGCCGCCTCCTGATGCTGGCGGCCGCCTTGATGGCGGCGACCGGCGTGGGCTTTGCCGGGCTCTCCGATCTCTGGCCGCTGCTGGCCATCGCCTTTGTCGGCACGCTCAACCCCAGTTCAGGCGATGTCAGTGTGTTCCTCCCGCTGGAGCAGGCGCGTCTGGCGGAATCGGCTTTGCCCGATGCCCGTACCGCGCTCTTCGCCCGCTACAGCCTGATCGGGGCGTTTTCCGCCGCCATCGGTGCCTTGGCCGCAGCCCTGCCTGGCTGGCTCGCTACGCATAGCGGCCTGTCTTTCCTGGCGGCGATGCGAGCGATGTTCTTCGTCTACGCATTGATCGGTGTCGCACTCTGGGTGCTCTATGCGCGTCTGCCTCTGCATCAGCCGCAATCAGGCGGGGCTGCAACTCCACTGGGGCCTTCGCGCGGCATCGTGATCCGGCTGGCGCTGCTTTTCAGCGTGGATGCGTTTGCGGGCGGCCTGGTGGTCAACGCACTGCTATCGCTGTGGCTGATGCAGCGTTTTGGCCTTTCGCCCGGGGCCGCAGGCCAGTTCTTCTTCTTTGCGGGGCTGCTGACGACGGCGTCCCAGCTCGTCGCCGTGCCCCTCGCGCGCAAGATCGGCTTGCTCAACACGATGGTGTTCACGCATATCCCGTCCAGCCTCTGCCTGATCGCGGCGGCGTTCGCGCCGTCGCTGGCCTTGACCCTGGGGCTGCTGCTCGTGCGCAGCGCGCTCTCCCAAATGGATGTGCCGACCCGAACGGCCTACGTGATGGCGGTGGTGACGCCGCCCGAGCGCACCGCCGCGGCAAGCCTGACCTCGGTTCCCAGAAGCCTGGCCGCTGCCATCAGCCCGACACTGGCCAGCGCGATGCTCGCCGCCGGCTGGATTGGCGCACCGTTGGTGGCCTGCGGCGTCCTGAAAATTGTCTACGACCTCGCCATCCTGCGCGGATTTCGGCGCGTCGAACCGCTCAACTGACCGAGGCGTTTCCCCGTCCCCCCCCCAACCCTTGGAGTATGAAATGGCTTTGCGAACACCGATTGCTCTTGCCCTGGCTGCAACCGTCAGCGTCTGTGCCATCGCCCACGCGGCGTCGCCCGCGCAGCGAGCCGCCCTGGATACCGCTCGCATCGAACAGGTCACCGGCCTGAAGGGCAGCTTCTCCGAGCGGGAGAACGTCTTCAAGGTGTCGAAGCCGCGCAACGATGTCCCCATCCAAGTGGACGGCGTGGCCATGCCGCCCTTCATGGGACTGACCTCCTGGGCGGCGTTCACGCCAGCCCATGACGGCCACGCCATGCTGATGGGCGACACCGTGCTCTTCGAGGATGAGGTGAACCCGGCCATGAGCGCGGCACTCGACGCCGGGCTGGAGGTCACGGCACTGCACAACCACTTCTTCTTCGACCGGCCTCGGGTGTATTTCATGCATATCGGCGGCATGGGCGACCCGGCCGAACTCGCCGCTGGCGTAAAGAAGGTCTACGACAAAATCGCCGAGATTCGTGCGGCGAACCCAGCTCCCGGGACGGCGTTTCCCGGCAAGATCGCCAGCGAGAACAAGATCACGCCGGCGCCCTTGGACGCCATTTTTGGGACGAAGGGGCAAGCCAGCAATGGCATGTTCAAGGTCGTGATCGGTGCCAAGGGCACCATGCACGGTGTGTCCTTCGGCAATGAAATGGGGCTGAACACCTGGGCCGCGTTTGCCGGCACCGATGACGAGGCCGTGGTGGATGGTGACTTCGCGATGCGCGAAGACGAGCTGCAGCCCGTGCTGAAGTCGATGCGGGCCGATGGCATCAACATCGTGGCCATTCACCAGCACATGACGCACGAGCAGCCGCGCTACATGTTCCTGCACTACTGGGGCAAGGGCAAAGCGGTCGACCTGGCAAAGGGCGTGAAGAAAGCCCTGGACGCGCAGGCCAGCGTGCACAAATCAGTGATGCGGTGAGCGCGGGCCAGCATGTCCGGTCCCCGCGCTTGTCTGCGGTCCTCAAAACTTTGAGAGCCATGCACACCCGATCGCCGATACTCGAAGGCTGCACGTCATTCAGGTGCGTACTCGCACTTGCCACCCTCGCACTCGGTTTGGCACTTACCGTCAGTGCGGCAACGCAAAGGCCGGCCGGGACACTGCCGTTGCGACATGTGGGCGACTATCCGTTACCTGGCGCCACGACGCGCTGGGACTACCTCAGCTTGGACCCGACCAGGTCGCGGCTGTTTGTCGCCCACCTCGGGGATAGCGCGGTGGTTGTCGTGGACACCAAAACCAAAGGGGTGCTGGCCACGATCAGCAACATCCGTCATGTCCATGGCACGTTGGCCGTTCCGGAGCTCGACCGTGTGTATGCCTCCGCGACGGGGACCGACGAAATCGTGGCAATCGACGCCGCGACGCTGAGAATCGTCGCCCGTATTCCGGGAGGCATCTATCCTGACGGCGTCGCCTACGCCCCGGAACTCGGCAAGCTGTATGTTTCCGATGAGACCGGTAACACGGAAACGGTAATTGATGCCCGCACCAGCCAGCGAATAACGACGATCGCGCTGGGCGGCGCCGTTGGGAACACGCAGTATGACCCGGTTTCGAAGCACATCCTCGTCAACGTCCAGGGACGGGGGATCTTGGCCGAGATCGACCCGCGCACCGATCAAGTCGTGGATCGCATCCCATTGCCCGGTGCCGAAGGAAACCATGGGCTGCTGATCGTGCCCAAGCTGCGACTGGCGTTTATCGCGTGCGAGGGCGACAGTCGCTTGCTGGTGTTGAGCCTGAACACCAGACAGGTGGTTGCAAGCTTCGGGGTTGGACAGACGCCCGACGTCGTGGCCTACGACGCGGCGCTCGGATGGTTGTATGTCGCTAGCGAATCCGGCGTCTTGACGATCTTTAAGGTTGAGGCAGCCGGAGTGGCCAAGATCGGCGAAGGTTGGGTGGGGCCGAATGCGCACAGCTTGGCGATCGATCCCGCCACGCATGAGATTTATCTTCCCCTGCCGGACATCGACCATCATCCGGTGATGCGTGTCTTGAAGCCCGACACCTGACGCACGCCGAACGCGCGACAATAGTCGAGCCCGCGCTCAACCACGATTGTCGACATGTCCCTCCGCTCCGCAACCCCAGCCCTGGCAGCCGCACTGCTGTTCGGCGCAAGCACGCCCTTGGCTAAGACCCTGACTGGCGCGGTTTCACCGATCCTGCTGGCGGGACTGCTCTATCTGGGAAGTGGCCTTGGCTTGGCGGGTGTTCTGCTATTCAGGCGGCTGACCAGGACAGCCAGCGAGGCGGCACAGCCTGGGCCTGCCATTCCTCGGGGTGAGATTCCCTGGCTGCTGGGCGCGATTGTCGCCGGCGGCGTGGCGGGGCCAGCACTCCTGATGACGGGGTTGACTCACACGGGTGCCGCGCCCGCGTCGCTATTGCTGAACGTCGAAGGGGTTTTCACCGCGCTGGTGGCGTGGATCATATTCAAGGAAAACGCCGACCGGCAAATCGTTCTCGGGATGGTCGCCATCGTCGCGGGCGGCGTGCTGCTGTCGTGGCAACCCGATGCGGCGAGCCTGTCACCGGGCGCCTTGTTGATCGTTGCCGCCTGTGCCTGCTGGGCGATCGACAACAATCTGACGCGTAACGTCTCGTCCAACGATGCGGTGTTGATCGCCTGCCTGAAAGGCTTGGTGGCCGGCACCTGCAATACTGGCTTCGCACTGGTGGCCGGCAATGCGCTGCCGGCTGCGTTGCCTCTTGTCGCGGCCATGGTGGTCGGCTTTGCTGGCTATGGGATTAGCCTGGCGCTATTCGTGGTCGCGCTGCGACATCTGGGCACCGCGCGCACCGGAGCGTACTTCTCGGTCGCGCCGCTGTTCGGCGTCGTGATTTCATTCCTCATCTGGCCTGAGGTTCCCGGCATTCTGTTCTGGATCGCTGCGGCGCTGATGGCGCTAGGGGTCTGGCTGCATCTGCGCGAGCGGCACGAGCATGAGCACGTGCACGAGCCCATGGAGCACATGCATGCGCATCGACACGACGAGCACCACCAGCATGAGCACGATTTCCCGTGGGATGGCAAGGAGCCACACGTGCATGCGCACAAGCATGAGGTGCTGGTCCACAAACACCCGCATTATCCGGACATCCACCATCGTCATACGCACTAGGGCGCGATGCCGGATATTGACCGCTATCTCGAAGCCGCGACCCGCGATAACACGCGGCGCAGCTACAAATCGGCCATTCGGCATTTCGAGGTCGAGTGGGGAGGCTTCCTGCCGGCGAGCGCCGACAGCATTGCGCGCTACCTGGCCGACCACGCGCAGACGCTTGCCATCAACACGCTGCGTCAGCGCCTTGCTGCGATCGGGCAGTGGCACGTTTCACAGGGTTTCCCCGACCCGACCCGGGCGCCACACGTGCGGAAGGTGCTCAAGGGCATCCAGGCACTGCACCCTGCCCAGGAGCGGCGCGCCAAACCGCTGCAACTCATGCAACTGGAGCGATTGGTCGCGTGGCTCGATGCCCAGATCGCCACAGCTACGGTGGCAAATGCGGGCCGTCAACTCCAGGTCCACACCCGTAACAAGGCGCTGGTGCTGATCGGCTTCTGGCGGGGTTTCCGATCGGACGAACTGAGCCGGCTGCAGATCGAGCACATCACCGTCGAACCTGGGCGCGGCATGACCATCTTCCTGCCGCGCACCAAGACAGACCACGTTGGTACGACGCACCGGGCACCGGCCTTGTCGCGTCTGTGCCCGGTGGCGGCCTACGAGGCATGGCTGGCCGCATCCGGCTTGACGCGGGGTCCGGTTTTTCGGCGCATCGATCGCTGGGGGAAGATCGCCGACGCCGGGCTGCAGGCCGCCAGCGTCGTGCCCTTGTTGCGAACGTTGTTCCAGGAAGCCGGCCTGCCCGAGGCGGCTCGCTATAGCAGTCACTCGCTGCGGCGCGGCTTTGCCTCCTGGGCCAACGCGAACCAGTGGGATCTCAAGATGCTGATGGAGTACGTCGGCTGGAAGGATGTCCGCTCCGCCATGCGCTACATTGACGCGGCAGACCCATTCGCACAACACCGTATCGAATCGGCGCTGGCGCCGCCTGCAGCACCTATGCCACCGCGGGCCATCCCACCCGCATCGACGGAGCAGCGCCCCATGGCTGTGCCCAAGCCCGTGGCTCAGACGCGCTTGATCGTGCGCCTCTATATCGAGCGCAACAGCAAGTTCGTGCGCGGCAAGTCCAAGGCGCGTCGCTGGATTGAGCAGTGCTGCTTGCCCAGTACCAAATGCGGCCGCTGGAGGGCCCCCGCACCGAATACGAGATCGTGATGCCGTTTGCCGCTGGCCCCGAACTGGAACAGGCCATCGCGGAACTGATTGCGGAGATGCACGACCAGGCGGACCTGTGCAACTGCTTTGTCGAGGTGACGCTGCACGATCCGGTGACCGATACCCACTGGAGCTAATCAGCCTGGGACTTGCGAATTGCCATTATCCCGCACGCCGGCGAGGCGCTGCCTCCAGCAGGGTGTCCTGGTACTGGTGGATCGGGAAACTCAGGATGCCCCGGAAATTCACATGCGCGAAGTGGGCCGGGCCCATGCGGCGCAGCCAGTCGTCTTCGACGCGCAGCCCCTTGCGGCGCCACGCATCGACCGTGGCCTGCATACGCTGCGTGTTCCAGGCAATCACCAGGTTCGTCAGTAGGGTCAGCGATCCGGAAATCGCGATCATTTCGTCCTGACGGCGCCCGCGGTCATGTGCCACCTTGCTGGAATAGATGGCCCGCTGAAGCTGGTGGACCGACTCACCCCGATTGAGCAGGGTGCGCAACTCGCGGCGAAACTCCGCATTGCTGAAGAAGTCGCACAGGAACAGCGTGCGCAGCAGTTTGCCCAGGTGATCCGCAGCTTTGTGGATGGGGTCGCCTTGGGCGGCGCTGCCGAAGCGCTGCAGCGCGACAATCGCACTCACGCGTCCCGAATAGATTGACGCCACCAAGCGCAGCAACCCATCCCAGCCCTCACGAATAGTCTTGAGCGAGATCTCGTGAGACGCTGCGGCCGACAAGCCGTCGCTCACTAGCAGCCCACGCGGCACGTACAGCTTGCGCTCGGACAGGTTGCGAAGC
>CAJXMR010000080.1 GCA_913056305.1 uncultured Ralstonia sp. | reverse complement strand
TGAGTACGGTCTTCGGCTGGGTGAAGCCAGATGGCAAACGGCGTTTTCGGCGCTCCTATATTGAAGTGCCGCGCGGCAACGCCAAGTCGACACTGTCGTCGGCGATTGGTCTGTACATGCTCGCGGCCGACGGCGAAGGCGGCGCCGAGGTGTATTCGCTCGCCACGACCCGCGACCAGGCGCGCATCGTGTTCGGCGACGCGCAGATGATGGCTCGGCGCAGCGCGGGGTTCCGCTCGCGCTTCGGTGTCGCCGTCGGTGCGCACAACATGCACGCCCTCGCATCGGGCTCCAAGTTTGAGGCGCTTTCGGCCGAGGGCTCAACGCTCGACGGCCTGAACATCCACTTCGGTTGCGTCGACGAGTTGCACGCGCACAAAACGCGCACCGTCTACGACGTGGTCGAAACCGGCACCGGCAAACGCGACAACTCGCTGCTGTGGGTGATTACCACCGCCGGTAGCAACCGCGCGGGCATCTGCTATGAAGTGCGCACCTTCGTCACCAAGCTGCTCGATGGCGTATTCGCGGACAACAGCCAGTTCGGGATCATCTACGGCCTTGACGAAGGTGACGACTGGACCACTGAGGAGGCGCTGGTCAAGGCAAATCCGAATTGGGGCATTTCGGTGCAGCCCGAGGTGCTGGGACCGCTGCAGGCGAAAGCGATGCAGTTGCCCAGCGCGGTCAACAACTTCAAGACCAAGCATCTCAACGAATGGGTCAATGCGGACACCGCGTGGATGGATATGCGGGCCTGGGATCGGTGCGCCGATTCGGCGCTAGATCTCGACCGCTTCGTTGGCCAACCCTGCTGGATCGGCCTGGATCTCGCGAGCAAGACGGACATCGCGGCGCTGATGTTGCTGTTTCCCCATTCGGAACTCGACGGCACTTTTGCGGCGTTTGGCAAGTACTACCTGCCGGAAGATACCGTGATGGCGGCCGGCAACAGCCAGTACTCCGGCTGGATGCGTACCGGACGGCTCACGGTGACGCCGGGCAATGTGATCGATTTTGGTTGGATCGAGGCGGACCTGATTGAACTTGTCGGTCGCTTCCAAGTGCAGGGCGTCGCCTTCGACCCGTTCCAGGCAACCCAGCTGTCGACCCGGATGCTCGCGGAAGGCCTGCCGATGATCGAAGTGCGGCCCACCGTGCTGAACTTCTCGGAACCGATGAAGGCGCTCGAAGCGCTCGTGCTGCAGGGCAAGCTCGTCCACGACGGTGACCCGGTGCTCGGCTGGATGGCGAGCAACGTCGTCGCGCACCTCGACGCAAAAGACAACATCTACCCGCGCAAAGAGCGCCCGGAAAACAAGATCGACGGGATCGTGGCACTGATCATGGCGCTATCCCGCGCGCTGGTGGGCGATGGAACACCCAAGATGCCCGATGACTACACGCTGCTGATCGTATGAATCCCAAGGTCTATAACGCTTCGCTGCTGATCGGGGTGGGCATGGTCGGCACGGGCGCGGCGCTCATCAGTGTCCCCGCTGCGCTCGTTGCCGTGGGCGCATTGGTGATCGGCCTGACGCTCTTTGGCGCGTGGGTGGCGAGGCAATAGTGCTGCTATCGATCCGGGCTGACGCCGGCAGCGACTCGGGCGACCGTTCGCCATGGGGCGATTTCTGGTTCTCGCCCGTGCCGTTTCGGGGCACCCCGCACTCGGTCAATGCCGATGCGGCGATGCGCCTGACCGCCGTGTTTGCCTGCGTGCGGGTGCTGGCCGAATCCGTTTCCACACTGCCATTCGTGCTCTATCGCGAGCGCACCGATGGCCGAAAGACACCGCTGCGCAATCACTGGCTGTACCGGCTGCTGGCCCTGCACCCGAACGATTTCCAGAATCCCCTGGAATTCCGCGAGATGCTGCAGGGCCACTGCACGTTGCGCGGCAATGCGTTCGCGCAGATCGTCTCGAATGCCCGGGGCGAGGTGACCGACCTGCTGCCCCTGCATCCGGATCGGATGTCGATCGAGCTACTGTCCGATACCCAGTGGCGCTACCGCTATACGCGCCGCGACGGTAGCGAAACCGTGCTTGCACGCAGCGAGGTGTTCCACCTCCGTGGCCTGTCACCCGACGGCATCGTCGGCTACAACCCGATCACGGCCGCACGTGAAGCGGTGGCCGGTGGCCTGGCTGCACAGGACTACGGGATGCGCTTCTTCATGAACGACGCGGCGCCCGGCGGCTGGATCGAGATGCCGAACGCGTTCCCGTCCGACGAGAAGCGACGCGAATTCCGCGAGGCTTGGCAGCGCCAGCAGACCGGTCGCAACCGGCACAAGACGGCGATCCTCGAGTTCGGCATGAAGTATCACGAGCTGGGCCTCAAGAACGAGGACATCCAGTTCATCGAGACGCGCAAGTTCTCCGTGTCTGAGATCGCGCGCCTCTTTCGGATCCCGCCGCACATGATCGGCGATCTGGAGAAGGCGACCTTCTCGAATATCGAGCAGCAGTCGCTGGAATTCGTGATCCACACGCTGCGGCCGTGGCTCGTGCGCTGGGAGGAAGCAATCCGCTACCACTTCCTCGCCGAGGATGACGGTCTGAATGTCGAATTCCCGGTCACGGCACTGTTGCGCGGCGATGCGCAGGCGCGAGCGATGTACTACCACAACGGGATTCTCGATGGCTGGCTGACCCGCAATGAGGCGCGCCGGATGGAATCGCTGAATCCGATCGACGGACTCGATGAGCCGTTGCGCCCGCTGAATATGGTCGAGGAAAGCGACGCAACCGACCTCGAAATTGGCCGCAGCAAACTAGGTACGCCATCACAAGGTACGCCATGAAACACGCCCTGCTGATCTCGGAATTCCTCTCGACGCCGTGGGCGATCATGCCGGAGCGGCTTGCCGCCTTCGCAGGCGTCGTCGCGCGCTGGTCGTCGGGGTCGATCGCCGATGCCGACACGATGGCGCGCGTGCGTGCCAATGCCGAAATCGTGGCGGCACGACGCAGCGCTGCGGCCCGCACCAGTGGCGGGTCCATCGCCGTGCTGCCGATGTACGGCGTCGTCACGCAACGCGGCAACATGGCCGACGACATCTCCGGCCTCGGCTCGATGAGCACGCAAATGTTCGCGCAGACACTGCGCTCGGCGCTCGCCGATGACGCAGTGGATGCCATCCTCATCGACATCGACTCGCCGGGCGGCAGCGTCTACGGCGTGCAGGAGCTGGCCGACGAGATCTACCAGGCGCGCGGGCAGAAACCGGTTGTCGCGATTGCCAACAGCCTGGCTGCGAGCGCCGCATACTGGCTCGGCAGTGCTGCGAGCGAGCTCTATGTGAGCCCCGGTGGCGAGGTCGGCTCGATCGGCGTGTGGTCGGCCCACGAGGATTGGTCGAAGGCGCTGGCCGAGGCAGGCATCACGACCACGCTGATTTCAGCCGGCAAGTACAAGACCGAAGGTAATCCCTACGAGCCACTGTCCGCCGATGCGCGGGCCTTCATGCAGGGCCGGGTGGACGATTACTACGGCGCCTTCACGAAGGCAATCGCGCGGAACCGGGGCGTACCGCTTGCCACCGTGCGCGACGGCATGGGGCAGGGCCGTGTGCTGGGCGCCCAGGCCGCGAAAGATACCGGGATGGTCGATGACATCTGCACGTTTGACCAGGCTTTGGCCAAACTGTCGAAATCGGTGAAGAGCAAAACCAGATCGCAGGCAAGCTTTAGCGCCATGCGTGCGGTACAAACCGAGGAGTCAGGAACGAACGGCGTCGCGGCAAGCAACGCGCTCGCCCGGCGTCGCAGGGAGATTGATCTCGCGAGTCTATAAGCCTTGTTGGACAAGCTGTCGCACAATCGCAGCCTGGTCGTCCGCCTTTCTCATCAGGTCAAGAATTTGCTGCTGCAGTGCCTCCAGTTCCTTATTGGCGGATTCGGCTTTCGAGCCCGCTGAAGGCAGAGTGACGCGCTTGGCGCGAGCTAGATGATTTTCCAGTCGCTGGATAAGGACGTCTTTCTCTTCATCATGGCACTTCAGTGATCGCACAAATTCGCGGAAGTCCGCACCCCCTTTGCTTGAGTTACATGGGCTGCAGCATGGAACCAGGTTACCGAGTTGGTGCCCGTATCCATTGAGTTTCCCATCCTTAACGAGATTGACAAGGTGATCCCAGGTGGTGGCCTCCGCTCTGCAGTAGACGCACACCAGATGGTCAAGATCGGTCTGCGCCAATGCTGTTAACGCTTCGATGACTTCGGATTCGACATACGGATCCGACGGTGCAAGTGCCGAGGCGAACGCATGTGCGACGGTGGTTCGCCGCTCATGGAATATCGAATACGGCTTCAAATGCGAGCGGATGCTACGAGACTTCATGACATGTGCCCTCGCGTGGACGTTTTAGGGGCCGGACGGCGATCACGCCACCCACTTGATTTCGCAGCATAGCAGCGAGGCCTGCGATCTCAGCCAGACCATTCTTGCCCTTGCAGTCAACCTTGAACCCGCCACGAGCGGGTTTCTTCATTTCTGGAGCCCGACATGAGCAAAACCCTCCGCACCCTGCAGCAACGCAAGGCGGCGCTGGTCGCCGACGCACGCAAACTGGTCGAGTCCGCGCACGCGGAGAACCGCGACCTGGACGATGCCGAGACCGCGCAGTACGACACGCTGATGGCCTCGATCCAGGCAGCACAACGCCAGATCGAGCGCGAGGAAGCGCTGATTGAGGCCGAACGCAGCGCTGGCGTGCCGGTCCCGGAGAACGCACGCATCAGCGTGTCGGAGAACATCGAGCACGATCCGAAGCGCGGCTTCCGGTCGCTGGGCGAGTTCGCCCGCTCGGTCCACATGGCGACCGTCAACCCGATGCGTGCCGATGAGCGCCTGCGCTATGGTGGTATTGGTGCGGTCGCACCAGCCACCTACGGCGGCGAAGGCTCGGGCCCGGACGGCGGCTTCCTGATCCCGCCGGAATTCTCGCGCGACATCTTCACGCTCTCGCTCGGCGAGGACGCTCTGCTGCCGTACACCGACGACTACGACATCGAGGGCAACTCGATGGTGTTCCCCAAGGACGAGACCACGCCTTGGGGCACCGATGGGATTCGCGCCTACTGGCAAGCCGAAGCCAACACCGGCACAGCGACGAAGCCCAAGCTGTCGGCCACGACCCAATTCCTGCACAAGATGATGGCGCTGGTGCCGCTCACCGACGAACTGATCGCCGATGGCCCGGCGCTTGGCCAGTACCTGAACCGCAAGATCGGCGACTCGATCCGCTGGAAGACCAACGACTCGCTGCTGTTCGGCGCCGGCAACGGTATGCCCATCGGCGCGCTGCAGGGCAACGCCGCGATCGTGGTCGCCAAGGATTCGGGCCAGGCCACGCAGACGCTGACCATCTCGAACCTCTCCAAGATGATCGCCCGCCTGCCGCCAGGTTCGTTCGGCCGTGCGATCTGGCTCGTCAACAACGACGTGCTGCCGGCACTCTTTACGCTGACGCTCGGCAACTATCCGATCTATCTGCCGATCTCCGCCGGCGCACAGGAGTCGCCCTACGGGATGCTGCTGGGCCGTCCGGTGTTCGTCTCGCAGCACGCGAAGAGCTTCTCGTCGCAAGGCGACGTGATCCTGCTCGACCTGTCGTACTACCGCACCATCAAGAAGGCGTCCGGTATCGAGACCGCGACGTCGATGCACCTGTACTTCGACGCGGATGCGATGGCGTTCCGCACCGTGTTCCGCCTCGATGGCCAGCCGACCATCGTCAATCCGATCAAGCCGGCGAACGGGACGAACAACCTGTCGCCGTTCATCCAGCTCGCGGCCCGCTAATTTCCGGAGGATCTCAATATGCTGCCCAGTCTGAAACCCACCGACTTCGAAGCGCTGCTCACCTCGATCGACCCCGCCAACCAGGCCGCCGGCACCGTTACCACCGCGTGGGTGCCGGTGCAGAACTTCCATACCTTTCTGGCGCTGATCGGCACCGGGGCGATGGGCGCGAACGGCACGCTCGACGCCAAGATCCGTCAGGCACAGGATGCGGCTGGCACCGGCGCGAAGGATCTGCCGGGTAAGGCGATCGCCACGATCTCGGCTGCCAGTGGCGCGAACGTTCAGGCGCTGATCAATTTCCGCAACGGCGACGTCGATACCAACAACGGCTACGCGTTCGTCCAGCTATCGGTCACGCTTGGCACCGCCGCATCGTATGTTGCCGCGTACCTGTTTGGCGTCGGCGCGCGCTTCGATCCGCCGGTGGATGCATCGGCGCTTATTCCCGTCAACCTCGGCGACGCGACGGTTGTCCAGATCATCTGACAGTGGTCGCTGATGCCCGAGATCCTGCTGCAGCGGCCAGTGGGCGAGCCGATCGACCTGGCCGTCGCGAAGCTGCACCTGCGCGTGACCGACGATGCGCAGGATACGCTCATCGCGTCGATGCTCACGGCGGCCCGTGCGGCTGCCGAGACGCTTACGCGCCAGCAGTTTCTGCACGCGCGTTACCGGCTTGTGCTCGACCGGTTCCCAATGGCCGGTGTCGGCACGCCGCTGCCGTTTGCCCACGTCGTGAACTACCCAGGCTTCGCGATTGTGCTGCCGCATTGTCCCGTGGTCGAGGTCGTGTCGATCGACTATCTCGGCATAGATGGCACCTGGCAAACCATGAATCCTGCCGATTACGTCGTCAATGCCGCCCTGATGCCGGCCATCGTGACACCAGGCTTCGGCAAGATCTGGCCGATCCCGCTGCCGCAGATCGGAGCCGTCACCATCACCTATGACGCGGGCTACATGTCCGTGTGTGCGGTCAGCGGCGCCTTGCCTGGCACGCAGATTCAGGTACGCGGCCCCGTGGCCTGGAAGCCGGGCGACAGTGTCTGGTTCACCAACTCGGGCGGCAAGCTGCCGGCGCCGCTGTTGCCTAACGTGCCTTACACGGTCGCCACCGCTTCCGGCGGCGCGTACACGTTGCTCGATAGCGCGGGCCAAGCGGTCACGCTCGCCGATGCTGGTTCCGGCACGAGCTACATCTACGGCGGACCCGAGCCGGTGCCCGAAGGCATCTGCAACTGGATCTTGATTCGCACCGGCTCGCTGTACGAGAACCGCGAGGAAGTGGCCATCTTGAATCGCGGCAAGGTCGAAGAACTGCCCTTCATCAATGGCTTGCTGGACCCGTACAGGATGTCGCTGCCATGACGGCGCGCATTCGCAGCGGGCTCCTCACTCGCCTCATCACGATTGAGCAACGTGTCACGACGCAGGACAGCTTCGGCCAGCAGCAGGAGACGTGGAATACCGTCAAGCCAGTCTATGCGCTCATTGAAGCGCTGAACGGCAGCGAGCGTGCGGCGGCGCAGTCGGTCATGACCGACGTGTCGCATCGCATCACCGTGCGCTATGACGCGATCTTTGCCGACCCGCGCGTCGTGGCCGCGTACCGTGCGACCTATAACGGGCGCATTTTTATCATCCAGGCCGCGTTGAACATTGACGAGGGCAATCAGATCGTCGAATTGATGGCGGCGGAGGGCATGACCAATGGTTGACGAGGTGCTGAACGTCAAGGGCCTCGCTGACCTGAATGCGGCGCTGAACGACTTGGCCGTAGCGCTCGCGCGCAACGTGCTGCGCGGCGCGGTGCGTGCCGGCGCCGAAGTCATCCGCAAAGAGGCGGTCACGCGCGCACCGGTCTATGCGCCGCCGGGCGCTCCCGATCAGCGAGTGGACCCCGGCCTCATCAAGCGTTCGATTTTCTCGGCACACGTACCGAATCAATCGGACGACACCAAACAGGTATTCATTGTCGGCGTGCGCAGTGGCAGACGCGAGCGGCATGCAAAGGTGCGCGCGCACGGCGGCGGCTCGCAAGTCATGAACCACGACGCGTATTACGCCGCCTGGGTGGAGTTTGGGCACTGGTACGTGCCGGCAGCGCCTGACAACCTCATCTTGCGGGCGCGCCGCAATCGCGCGCGCAGGCCGGGCGGAGTATTTGTGCCGGCGAAGCCCTTCATGCGCCCGGCATTTGAAGCGAAGAAGCGCGAAGCGGTCGACGCGATGGAGCGCTACCTCAAGAAGCGCTTGGCGAAAGAGCGCAGGAACTTGCAACAGGCCGTCGCGGGCTTGAAGGCGAGCACCAATGCCGACGATTCAGGAACAACTGGTCTCGCAGCTTGAGCCGGTCGTGCCGGGCGGCATCTATCCGCTGATCGCCGAACAGAACGTCACGCCGCCCTATGCCGTGTATCAGCGCATTGCCAGCGCCATCGAAAACACCCTAGCAGGCAACGGCCAGCCGCCCATCTTCAACACGCGATTTCAGATCGATGTGTGGGACATCACCTATGCGTCGGGCATCACCACGTGCACCGCCATCAAGGCCGCGATGGCCGCGTGGACTGTGCAAAACGTCCTGATTCTTGAACACGACGAGTACGTGACCGACGTGCGGCGCTTTCGCTTCATCCTCGACTTCTCAGTTTGGCACTACTGACCGCCCGACCCTTGACCACGACAGCCCGCGAAAGCGGGCTTTTTTCATGGAGCGTCTGACATGACCTCGACCGCAATTTCGGCCCAAGGCTCGACTCTGCAAGTTTCGAGCGGCAACGGCACTGCCAAGAGCATCAGCGGCATCGCACTCGGGAACCCGACCATCATCACGGCGACCGCGCACGGCTTCAATAACGGCGACGTGGTGACGCTCGCCGGCATCGTCGGCACGACCGTCCTGAACGGCCTCACGTTTGTGGTGAAGAACAAGACCACGAGCACTTTTGCGGTCGACTACGACACCACGGGCAGCACTGCCTATACCTCAGGCGGCACGGCAATGCCGGTTGCCTGGGTGAACATCGGCAACTTCAAGACCATCAAGGGCTTCGACGGCAAGATTGCCAAGCTCGACGCCACCAACCTCGCCAGCGTGGCGAAGGAATACCGCGCGGGCCTGTTCGATCCGGGTCAATTCACGTTCGATGTGGACGTGGACAACAGCGACGCCGGCCAACTCGCGCTGCAAAACTACAAGGTCAATGCGACCTTGGCGCAATTCAAGCTCACGCTGCCCAACACCCACACCGCCACGTGGACCGGCTTTGTCGAAACCTTCCCGTGGGATGGCGCCGTCGACAAGCTCGTCAGCGCCCAGGTGAACATCATCATCACCGGTCCCGTCACCTACGCCTAACCGATAGGGGTTTCACATGGCTCTCAGCAAAGACCAAATCCTCGGCGCCAGCGACCTGCCGAACCAAACCGTGCCGGTCCCCGAATGGGGTGGCGACGTCATCATCCGCACCATGACCGGCGCGGCCCGCGATGCCTACGAGGCGAGCATGGTGGTGTTCAAGGATGGGCAGCGCGTGGCCGATCTCACCAACATGCGTGCCAAGCTCGTTGCTGCAACGCTGGTCGATGACACCGGCCGCCTGCTGTTCACCGCCGCCGAGGAAGTCGAAGCGCTGGCGGCAAAGAGCGCATCGGTGCTCGAACGCCTGTTCCGCGTCGCGCAAGACCTGAACGGCATGGGCGCGGCGAGCGTGGAGCAAGCGCAAAAAAACTCGAATGCCGCCCCGAGCGGCGCTTCACCTTCCGCCTAGCGCTGGCGCTCGGCATGACGGTCAGGCAATTGCTGGCCGCCATCGACAGCGCGGAATTGACCGAATGGATGGCCTATGACCGCCTGGACCCATTCGGAGAGGCACGTGCCGATCTGCGGGCGGGCATCATCGCCTCCGCCGCCGCAAATCACGGTTTTGTGCGGTTGGAGAAGCCCTACCAGCCTTCGCACTTCATGCCCTTCATACAGCGCGGCGAAGAAACGCCCGTCTTGCTTGACGATCCGGACCAACAAGCCAGGCTGATCCTGGCGGCGGCTTTCGGGCGACGCGACTAGCCATGGCACTTTCCAGCCTCGTCATCGAACTCGAAGCGAACGTCGCGCGCCTGCAGAGCGACATGGCCGAGGTGCAGCGCATCGTCGGCACGAACATGCAGCGCGTGGGACAAGCTGCAAACGACGCATCGAAGCAGATCGAAAACGTCGCGCGCGCGGGGCATTCTGTCGGTCGCGTCAAGGGCGTCGATGAGATGGCTGAACAGATGAACCATCTGAATTTCAGCACGGTCGGCGCGCGGCGTGAATTGCTGGTGCTCGCGCACGAAGCGGCCAATGGCAACTGGAAGCGCTTTGCCGGCTCGCTCATGGTGCTGGGCGAGCGCGTCGATGCGATGAGTGTCATTTTCAGCAAGACGGGTCTTATGATCGGCGGCTTCGCGCTCGCCATCGGCGCCGTCACCCTCGCAGCCATTGCCGGCTACAGGGAAATGCATCAGTTCAATACCTCGCTGATCCTGACCGGCAACTATGCCGGCATGACGGCGGGCGCCTATAACGAGATGGCGAAAGCCGTGGCAGAGGCGACGGGCCACAGCATCGGGTCTTCGCGCGAAGCGGTCGCGGCGCTGACGGCAACGGGCGCTTTTACGCGCTCGCAACTGCAGCTTGCGTCGGCGGACTTCGTCACCTACGCGGCGCTCACCGGCGCCAAGACTGAGGAGGTCGCCAAGGATTACGGCAAGATGTCCGAAGGCGTCGCCAAATGGGCGGAAGAACATAACCGCTCGATGCACTACCTGTCGGCGTCCACCTACGAATACATCAAGAGCCTGGAAGAGCAGGGCAAGATCGAACAGGCCGTCACGGTCAACCTCGAAGCGCTGCATGAGCGCGCGGCCGATGCGGCGGTCAAGAATCTCGGCACCGCCGAGCGCATGTGGCGCGGCCTTGGCAATGCCGTCAGTTCGACCGTGGACGCGCTGAAGTCCATCGGCCGGCCTCTGACCACGGACGACAAGATCGAGCGCCTGGAGCAACTGCTGCGCAATCGCCAGCGCGAAGACCGTCAGGGCGTCCAACTCTACACCGGGCAGCGCGGCCCCATACCTGACATTCAATCGGCGCTTGCCAACCTGTATGAATTGAAGCGGCTTGAAGAGGCGCAGGCCGACCGCGCCGGCACGATTGCGCGCCAGCAGCAGGCCGCGATGAAGGCCGGCGACGAGCTGGACGGCGAACTCAAGCGGCTCGATAAGGCGTATGCCAAGGCCCGCGAAATCGAAGCGACCAAGAAGCGGTTTTCGGAACTCGCGGCGGGCAATCCGACCTCCAAGTTTCTCAAGGATGTCAGCGTCACCGGCAACGAAGATGCGGGCTTTGCGTTCTCGGGCGGCCTGTACGACCGCGCGATGGCCGACATCGAAAAGCGCTATCGGGACCGTGGGCAGGCCGGCATCGACCGCGCCAATCTCGATGCACGTCTGCGCCCGATAGAGGATTCGATTCGGGAGGAAAACAAGTTGCTTGCGCAGCGCGACGCCATGCTCAAAAAGTATTACGAGGCGGGCATGCTGTCGATCAGCGACTACTACAAGGGCGTCAGCAACGCGACTGACGAGCACCTTGAAAGAATCCGCTCGGGCTACGCCGCAGAAGCGGCAATTGTGCGCGATTACTCCAAGACCGCGAGCGACGAGCGGCAGCGCATCGAAGCGTCGACCAAGGCGAAGGAACTCGAAACCCGCGCGAATGAAGCCATCACCGCAGACCTGACGCGACTCAATGAACTCGTGCCGCAACAGGCAAGGGATGTCGAAGCGTATCGGCAGGAGGTCGTTCGGCTCAACGCCGAATTGGCGAAGCTCAAGGGCAACCTTGGGGGAAACGCCGCGACTGCCTTTGACCGCGCGCACGAAAAGCTCACGCGGCAGGCGAGCGTCAGCGGAGACGCCGGCACGCTCGCCACGCTGGAAGAGGCCCGCCGGCTCACGGTCGCGCAAGGTGACTTGAACGAACTCAAGCAACAGGCCCAAAAGATTACCGAAAACCTCAAGACGACCGAGGACGGTTATCGGCTCGCCGTCGACACGGGCCAACTCAACGAGTTGGATGGCATGTTGCGCATCAGCCAAGCGCGCCAGCAAGCCGCGACCGACCTGGGCAAGTTGGCTGACCAAGTGACCGAAATCGCCATGCAGTCGGGCGACTCGAACATGCTCAAGTTCGCGCAGCAGTTCGATGACCAAGTCAAGCGCATGCAAATCAGCGCCGACACGCTTGGGGCTAAGTTCGATGACGTGTTTTCCAAGGGACTCGCCACCGCCCTCGTTCAGATTGTCGACCGCACGAAGACGTGGCAACAGGCCGTGATGGGCTTCGCCAATACGATTGAGAAGACCATCACCGACTTTGCGGCCAACGCGCTCATGAAACAGCTTTTTTCCGGCATGGGCGGGGCGGCCGGCTCGGGCGGCGCGGCGGGCGGTTTCTTCGCATGGATTGCCGGCCTGTTCGGCGGCGCCCTGGTCGATGGCGGCGACGTGCAACCGGGGCGCTTCTATGAAGTGGCCGAGCGCGGCCCCGAATTGCTGCACTACGCGAACCGCACCTATTTGCTGGCCGGCAATCAGGCCGGCGCCGTGACCCCGATGAGCGCGATCAGTGGGGGCGGCGGTCGGCAGTCGATTTACCACATGAACATCAACGTACCTGCAGGCACCAGCCGGCAGACGGCGCAGCAGCAGGCGGCGGAAATCATGCGCCATGCGCAGATTGCTCAAGTCAGGAATCAGTAACGTGACCTTTCTCGAAAGCCCGCGCTTTCCCGACAATATCGCGTTCGGCGCGACGGTCGGGCCGACGTACATGACGGTCGTGACGCCGATCTATTCCGGGCGCGAGTCGCGCACCATCGCGTGGACGCAGGCGCGTTGTCACTTCGACGTGGGCCGCCGCATGATGAACGCGGCGGACACGGCGGCCATCGACGCCTTCTTCCGCTCGGTCAAGGGCCGCGCCTATGGCTTTCGCATCAAGGATTGGACCGACTACGTGGCGACGACTGTCAACGGCACGCTCGTTGCCACGACTGCGCCGGGCGTGATCCAACTCGCCAAGACCTACCTGACCGGCGCGCTTTCGGAAACCCGCAACATCACCAAGCCTGTCGTTGGCACGGCGGCGATTTATCGCAATGGCTCGCCCGTGACGGCGGGCGCGTCCCCTGGCAATGTCGCGCTCGACACCACGACTGGGCTGGTGACGTTCGTGCCTGACGCAACGCAGGGCATTACAAGCAATACGCCGGGAGCCACGACCGTGCTGAATTTCGGCGCAGCGCTGACCGGCGCGACGGTCGGCCAGTACGCTGCCATCAGCGGCGTGAATGGCACGCTTGGCACGACGCTAAACGGCAAGCTCTGGCAAATCACGGCGGTCGGCACGAATCAAATCACCGTCGCGGCCAACACGACCGGCAACACCGGCAGCGGGGGCGCCGCGTCGCTCTATCCGCAAAGCACGGACGTGCTGACCTGGGCCGGGCAGTTTGATGTGCCCGTGCGCTTCGACGTGGACGACATGAAAAAGCAAATCGTGGACCGCAACGGCCCGAACGGCGATTTGCTGGTCGATTGGGGAAGCATCCCCATCATCGAAATCCGGGTGTGACGTGCGCTCGATCTCCGCCGCCTTGCTCGCCCACTTGGCAGGCGACATCCACACCACGTGCACGCTGTGGCTCATCACGCGCCGCGACGCTCAGGTGTTCGGCTTCACCGACCTTGACCGCGACGTGACGTTCAACGGCTTCACCTACAAATCGGCGGGCGCCTACACCCATTCGCAAGTCGACAACAAGAGCGACCTGTCCACGACCAATATGGAAGTGACGGCGCTTTTCGATTCGAGCGCGATTGCGCAAGTCGACATCGAAGCGGGCTTGTGGGATTACGCGAGCGTCACGATTTCGCTTGTCAATTACGCCGACCTCACGCAAGGCGCGGCCATTCTGCAATCGGGCATCCTCGGCCAAGTGACGATGGCGAACGGCCAATACAAGGCCGAGTTTCGTGGGCTGGCGCAATTGATGCAGCAGACCAGCGGCGAGTTCTACACGCCGACGTGCCGTGCAAGCCTGGGAGATTCGCGCTGCACGGTGGCGCTCGGCCCGCTTACGGCGACGGGCACGGTCGGCGGCGTGACCGACATTTTTACGTGGCTCGACGCGAGCCTCACGCAGACCGGCCCGACCGTCGCTTATACCGACGCGCGCGGCCACAAGATACCGACCCAATCGCCCTACACCATCAAGGTCGTTCCCCCCACGGGCGGCGCGTTCGTGGCTGATGGGGGCGTCAAAGACGCATCGGGCAACGTGTGGGGCAGCGTAGGCGGCTCGCCCGGCTCGCAGCAGTACCACGTTGCGGCGGACGGCACCTACACGTTTGACGGGAACGATAACCCCGGCTGGGAGGTGTTCATTTCCTACACCTACAGCATCGGGTTTTTCGCGTATGGCACCGTGACATTCCTGACCGGCGCCAACGCGGGCTACAGCACTGAGGTGAAGAGTTTCGCGCCGGGCGTCGTTACCGTCGCGCTGCCGTTCCCGTTCCCCGTCGCGCCGGGCGACACGTACACCATCGTCGCCGGATGTGACCGCATGTTCGGCACGTGCAAGAACCGCTTTAACAACATCGTGCATTTCCGGGGCGAGCCATACCTGCCCGGCGTCGACACCATCCTACGGCCCCAATCGTCATGATTACGCGCGCGGATTTCGTGGCCGAGGCCCGTACATGGACCGGCACGCCTTGGCGGCACCAAGGCCGTTTTAAGGGCCTTGCCGTCGATTGCGTGGGGCTGGTGTTGGAGACGGCCCGCGCGCTTGGGGCTTGCGACTTCGATTTCACGAACTACGAACGCCGCCCCAACGGCGACTTGCGCACCTACTGCGATGCGTTGATGGAGCGCATTCCGCTCGCGCAAGTCGATGCGGGCGATGTGATTCTGTTCGCCTGGAATAACAGCCCCGTGCACCTCGCTATCGTCACCGGCCCCGATACCATCATCCACGCCTTTGCGATCAACCGGCGCGTGGTGGAACACCGCATCGATGACCGTTGGCGCTCGCTCATTGCGGGCGCCTATCGCGTGCCGGGGGTCGAATAATGGCGCAGCTCGTTTTCGGCGCGATTGGCGCGGTCGTCGGCTTCTATTTCGGCGGCCCGACCGGGGCAGAAATCGGCTGGATGGCCGGCGCCGCTATCGGCGGCCTCGCCTTCCCGCAGAAGCCTCCCGGCCCGCACATCAACGACTTGCGCATTCAAGACAGCGCCTATGGCAAGAGCATTCCGCGCGTCTATGGCATGTACCGCATCGCGGGCAACGTCATTTGGGCCGGGCAGCCGCACGAAGACACCTCCAGCGGCAAGGGCATGGGCAAGGGCGGCAACGGTCAGACCGTCGTGCGCATGTCGTTCGCCATCGGGCTTTGCGAGGGGCCGATTGCGGGCGTGCGCCGCATTTGGGCCAACGGGAAGTTGGTCTATGACGTGTCGAACCCGTCCAACTTTGCGGCCATCAGCGGCAGCAGTCAGATGCTGCAAAACTTTGTCGTGCACAACGGCGACGAGGTGCAATGGCCTGACCCGACGATCGAGTCGCAATTGGGCGCCGGCAACGTGCCCGCGCATCGCGGCTTGGCCTATGTCGTGTTCAACGAGTTGGACTTGTCGCCGTGGGGCAACTATCTGCCCTCGTTCTCGTTCGAGATCGTGGCGGGCCTGAACGAAATCTATGTGCAGGGCACGGTGGGCACCTACACACAGACGCCGAGCCAAGACACCGGCACGCTTTCCGGCCTGTCGGCGCAGGGCGCGATCTACATGGGTTCGGGCTACGGCGGTTCGGGCAACTACTCAGGCATTTGGGTCGGGCAGATCACGGCCAGCGGCGCCCAGCTTTGGAACCCCTACGGCACGACCGCGAATTTCTTGCCGGCTGACCCGATTGGATGGGTCGCCACGCCGACCGCTTGCTGGTCAGACTACCCCGGCCTGTTTGCGCCGGGTTCAAGCGGATGGAATTGGTACGATCCGAGCGGCGCGATTTTCCACGGGCCGCCCACGGGCATCCCGAGCGGCGCGGCGGGGTCGGGGCGCAGTTTCGTCAAGATCGGTAACAACATCTGGTGTTCGTGCAACTACGGCGGCAACAGCTACCCGATTGTCGGCTTGACGCTGGGCATCGCCAACAACGCAAGCGGCGCAGGGTCGATCTTTGCGACCTCGACGGTGCAAAAGCCGTTCACGGTGCTGGGCGTGACGAGCACGTATGTCTACGCCTCGGACGGCGCCGGCAACCTCTATCAGTTCGATGGGGTTTCGCTTGTTCAAACGAACATGTGGAGCGGCCTGGACAGCGGCTCACTGCAATATGTGCAATGCGGTCACGCCGTCGACGACCGGCACGTCTACATGTACGGCGGCGGCAAGCTCTATGTGTTCGATGCCACCACGGGCGCGCTGACCGTGCTCGGCTCGGGGTTCTCGGCATCCCCGCAGACCATGCAGGTGCTGGGTCCCGGCCTCGTCATGCTCGGCGCGGCGGGCGGTGCTGGCGGCACGCTGTACTACATCGCCCTGACGTTCCAAAGCGCCGGCACCTTCGGCATTCCGCTCTCAAACATCGTGGCTGACATTTGCGGTCGGGCGAGCCTTGCGACCACGCAATACGACGTGTCGCAACTGACCGACAACGTGGCCGGCTACGCGATCACCTCCAACACCACGGCGCGCGACAACCTCAGTCCGCTCATGAGCGCGTACTTTTTTGACGCGACCAATGCTGACGGCAAGTTGACGTTTGTGAAGCGCGGCGGTGCGTCGGTTGGCACGTTCGCCTATGGCGACCTGGGCGCATCGACCGCCGTGGGCGACACGGCCAACGAAACCCCGCTGCAAATCGTGCGCGCGCAAGAGTTGGACTTGCCGCAAAAAATGACGCTCACGTATGTGGGCCTGAACAACGACTATCAGCAAAATGCGCAAGTCGCGTTTCGCTCGTCCACGAAATCGAACAAAGAGGCATCGCTTTCGGTCGCGGTCTGTTTGAGCGATGACGAGGGCTTGCAGAAAGCACAGTCGATGCTTTGGAATGCGTGGCTCTCGCGCGAGCAATTCACGTTCACGACGACACTCGCGTATCTGAACTATGTGCCCAATGACGTGGTGACGCTGCAAGGCGCGGGCGGCGCAAGCTACACGGTACGCTTGGTCGACTGCCAGTTCGACGCGCAAGGCGCGCTCAAGTGGACCGCGCTGTCGGAAGCGCCGGCCATCTACACGTCGACGGCGGCGGGCGGGCCACCGGCAGGGTTCCCCGCCCAGCAACTCCCCTACAACGGGCCGACCCAGCTTGCCGTGCTCGACGTGCTGCCGCTGCGCACGCAAGACACCTCGCCCGGCCTCTACCTCGCCGCGAGCGGCTATGCGGCGTCGTGGCCCGGCTGCACCGTCGAAATGTCGCGCGACGGCACCAGCTTTACCGACCTGATTTCGATTGCCGATGCGTCGGTCATGGGCGCCACGCAAAGCGCGCTGGGCAACTTCGGCGGCGGCAATCAGCCCGACGAGTTGAACACCGTCACCGTGCACGTCGAAGAGGGCACCTTGGCGTCTGTCACCTATGCGAACTTCCTTGCCGGCAATAACGCGGCCTGGATCGGCGGCGAAATCGTCTTTTTCCGCAATGCCACGCTGATCGCGGCCAACACCTATCGGCTGTCGGGGTTCCTGCGCGGCGTTGGCGGTACGGAATGGGTCACGAGCACGCACGCCGTGGGCGAGGCGTTCGTGTTGCTCGGCAACGCGCTCGCGCCGGTCGGCGTCAACGTGCACGACATCGGCACGCAGCTTTCTTTCGAGACGCGGCTTATGAACGTCTTCGCAGGAACGCCCGGCCCGGTCTTGAAGTTGACCCCGACCAACGCCCGGCAACAACCGCTTGCGCCGGCCAAATTCCGCGCGCAGCCGGGGTCGGCGGCGAGCCTTGCCGACATTTCCCTGTTCTGGACCCGGCGCGCACGCATCAATGCGCAATGGTTGAACGGCGCCGACGTGCCGCTCGATGAACAAGTCGAATCGTATCAACTGACCATCAGCAACAGCGGCGGCACGCCGGTTCGCACCGTCACCGTGACGGCTGCGCAGACCTATATCTACAGCGCTGCGAACATCACTGCCGATGGTTTCAGCAGCGGCAACACGATCAATTTCAGCGTGGCGCAAAACAGCGACCTGGGCATCTTGGGCCGCGCCACCGCCGCGTCGATGACGAGGTAAGCCATGTCCAACAGCACGACCTTGCTCGACACCATCGCGGCGAACCAAGCCGCGAAAGAGGTGGTGGTCAATGCCTTGCTCGACGCCGCCAGCCCGTCAACGCTTTGGGGCCGGCACGCGAGCGCGTGCAATGGCCTGACCTGGGGCTACTACGGCGGCAACTATCAAGTCGGGGCGACCGCCAACGCCATCGCCAATGGCACGTTGACGCTTGCGGCCAGCACGACGAACTACGTCTATGCGAGTGCCGCGACCGGCGCCGTGTCGGTCAATACAACCGGTTTCCCGGCTGGCACGATTGCGCTCTATTCGATTGTGACCGGTACGACGACCGTGACGAGCTACACCGATCAGCGCAGCTATCAGCCAAGCGGTGCGGCGCCGGCCTCGGGCCTCTATGACGTGGGCGGCTACATCGAAGGGCTGGCCTCAAACAATGAGGTGGTTTGGAAGTTCTACAGCCCGCGCGCCTGGACGCT
>CAJXMR010000079.1 GCA_913056305.1 uncultured Ralstonia sp. | reverse complement strand
TGTACCAGCGCTGGATCGCCACCTTCGATGATCCGGAAGCCAGGCTGGCCGCCATCACCGCCAGGATCCCGCTCGGCCAGCGCATGACCACCGCCGACGAGATCGCCAGCACAACCGTCTTCCTGCTTTCGGCGCAGGCGTCGCACACGACCGGGCAATGGGTGTTCGTCGATGGCGGCTATACCCATCTCGACCGCGCCCTGACGTGAGGCCCGCATGCGCTACTGCCTCGCGCTTGATCTGAAGGACGACGCGGCACTCATCGCCGCCTACGAAGCGCATCACCAGCGCATCTGGCCGGAGGTCGCGCGCCACCTGCGTGCGCACGGCGTGACTGGCATGGAGATCTACCGCCTCGGCATCCGCATGGTGATGCTCATGGACACCGACGACGCCATCTACGACGCCGAGCGCATGGCCGAGGCCGCCAGCACCGATCCGACGCTCATCGAATGGGAGGCGCTGATGTGGCAGTTCCAGGCGCCCACGCCATGGACGCCCGCCGGCCAGAAGTGGACCCCGATGACACGCATTTTCGATTTGCAGCAGCAGTAGCCATACCGGCCGTGCGCCGGCATCACACCTGAGAGGAGACCACAATGAAAAACCGAGCAATCCGGCCGCTGGGTGCGGCCATCCTGTGCGCAGCTGCCAGTGCGGCGTACGCCCAAAGCAACGTCACGCTCTACGGCCGGGTGGTCTCGGGCGTGGACTTCCAGAGCAACGTGCAGAAGACCGATGGGTCATCCGGCAGCCTGTGGCGCGGCGCGGACAACCAGTGGGGCACCAGCATGTTCGGCCTCAAGGGCGCGGAAGACCTGGGCGGCGGGCTCAAGGCGCTGTTCCAGCTCGAATCGGGCTTTGGTGCCACCACCGGGCGCACCAACGGTGACGCGCTTTTCAACCGCCGCGCCTACGTCGGCCTGCAGGGCAGCAACTGGGGCACGCTCACGCTGGGCAAGAACCAGCCGATCGCCGACGCGCTGTGGGCGCTGGACCCGACCGGCCAGCAGTTCATCGGCTCGGCCACGCTGGTGCGCGGGCGCAACTGGCAGGGCAACAACCACATGGTCATGTATGAGACGCCCAACTGGGGCGGCTTCAGCGCGCAGGCGCTGACCAGCCTGGGCCAGCAGGCCGGCGCGTTCTCGAACCTGCGCAAGGACGCGCTGTTGCTGACGTACACCGCGCCCACGTTTGAGGTGCGCGCCATCTACGACGTCGCCCGCGATGCCAACGGGAAGTTCAGCGACGTCTTCAACACGTCGAAAGAGCTGACGCTGGGCGGCACCTACACCATTGGTGATCTCAAGCTGTTCGGTGGCTATGAAAACCTGTCGGCACCGGATGCGGCAGCCGGCGCGCCCACCAAGGCCAACCACTACTGGATCGGCGCGAACTACCAGCTGACGCCGGCGCTGACGCTGATCGGCGCGGGCTACCGCGTCAACGTCAACAACGGCGGCGGCAGCGCCAACCTGTTCATGGTCGGCGCCAACTACAACCTGTCCAAGCGCACGCTGCTGTACGCGGCCGTTGGCACGGTGCAGAACGGCGCCAACGCCAACTTCTCGGTGGAAGCGACCAACAACAACCCGGCGCCGGGCAAGAACCAGCTGGGTGCCTATACCGGCATCGCGCATTCGTTCTGAACGGATATCGACCGTCCGGCTCCTAACGGGGCTGGTCCTCCTTTGACGCCCGCAGCGATGCGGGCTTTTTTGTTTCCTTGCCGATGTGCGGGGATATGAAAGGGCGCTTTTCGACGGTGATCGGCTTTCCGCGGCGGTTCTGCGGACACGTCACTTACGGTCGCGCCAGGCTTGGTGCCGTGCCGGTCCAGCGCTTGTAGGCTTGCGAGAACGAAGACAGGTCACTGAACCCCAGATCCTGCGCAATCTCTTTCATGGACAGGCGCCCTTCGGCAATCAGTGCCTGTGCTCTTGCCTTGCGCACGGCATTTGAAAGGTCGCGGAAGCACGCGCCTTCCGCCTGGAGCCTGCGCTTGAGCGTGCGTTCGCTGGTGTTGAGCAGCGCCGCGATGTCCTTCAACTGCGGGGGGCGGTCGAACGTGTGCGTGGCCAGGTATTCGTTCAGGAAGGACGCGATGTCCAGGCGGGTCCGCCTGCGCGCGAGCAACTCGGCACACATGCGCTCGCACATCGCCGCGGTGACGGCATGCGCCTGCGGCAGGGGCCGCTCGAGCTGGGCATGCGCGAAGGTGATCGCATTGGCGCGCTGGCCGTACCGAACCTTGGCGCCCAGCACCTGGCTCTTGCCGCCGGGCTCGGCCGCGTAGGTGAGGTCAAATGCGGCGAGTTCGAAATCGCTGCCGGTCACGTCGCGCGCCACCCGGCACGTGGCACCCATGGCCCGTCCGACAAAGAAGCGCTGCAGATCCGCAGACAGCTCTGGCGCCGCCTCGAAGGTGACCACGTCGTGCCGTCCGGCGCGCCGAAATGCGATCCCGACGTAGGTATAGGTCAGCGCCAGATAGCGGCGCGCAAGTGCCATGGCCGCCATGCCCGTCGCGCTGCTCAGCAATCCATACCCCAGCAAACCGTAGGCCGAGAGGTGATAGGACAGGCCAAGCTTCAGGCCCAGGTCGGCTTCGTTCCCGGTCAACTTCAGCAGGTTCGAGGCGACCGCCAGCTCCTGCGCGGCCAGCACCGTGAAGTCCGGGTCGGCGAGTTGCTTCTGGGTGAGTTGCGTGCCCTTGAGCAACGCCGACGGCGCGAGCTTGCGGCTGCGTCCGTACTCGATCATGAGCAGAACAGAAGCCGGACTGCGTGCAAAGTTCCAGACGTTCACGGGCGCCTCGCCATGGGTGTTGGCCCAGATTCTAAAGTGAATGGCCCGCGTCAACATCGACCGCGCAAGCGTGCCCAACCAAGATGGGGGCATCGTCACCGCGCCAACGCCGCCATGAACCTCGCCTTGTTGTTACGCCGAGCCCGAATGCCGTTGCTCACCCTTGGCCTGTCGAGCGCACTGATTGCGCCTGCACATGCCAAAGAAGCCTATCCGCCCAACCCACCCGAGGCACCCGCTATTCCCATGACCTACGCAAACCAGGCCGTCTGGCGCCACATGCAGCAGTTCCTCCCGCCCGAGTTCCAGTGGAAAGCGGGGCAACAGCCAGCCGAGGAATGGTGGAACTGGAATGGCCACCACGTCCATCTCGACACCTACCGCAACCCGCAAGCGAAGGTGAAGGTCATCCTGTTCCACGGCGTGGGCACCAATGGACGGCAGATGTCGATGATCCTGGGCGAGCCGCTGGCGCGGCGCGGCTACGAGACGATCGCGGTCGATATGCCCGAGTACGGCATGACCGAAGTGGCCAAGGGGGCGCTTGTCCGCTACGACGATTGGGTGCGTGCCGGCAGCGACCTGATTGACGCCGAGCTGGCCCGCGACAATCGCCCGATCGTGCTGTATGGGCTGAGCGCGGGCGGCATGCTCACGTATCACGTGGCTGCCATGAACAAGAAGGTCAAGGGCATCGTCGGCATGACCTTTCTCGATCAGCGCGTGCAACAAGTGCGCGACGAAACCGCCCTCAGTCCGTTCATGAGCCGCGTGGGCGGCCCGATGGTGGATTTCACGGCGAAGACACCGCTGAAGTCCATGCGCATGCCCATGACCGTGGCCAGCAAGATGTCCGCGCTGGTCAACAGCGAGGACGCTCTGAAGGTCTGGCTGTCCGACAAGCGTTCTGCGGGCAACGCCATGACGATGGCTTTTCTCAGTTCCTACATGTCGTATCAGCCGGTGACGGAGCCGGAGGATTTCAACGTCTGCCCGATCCTGCTGACCCAGCCTGCGGCGGACCGATGGACCCCCTTGCACCTCAGCGAGCCGTTCCTCAAGCGCGTTCGGAAGGTGCCGGTGCAGGTCGTCATGCTGGAGAACGCTGGACACTATCCGCTTGAGCAGCCGGGGCTCTCGCAGATGGTGGACGCCATCGATGCGTTCTACCGTGACGTGGCGGCGCAAGCGCCAGCAACCAAGGCGCTCCCCTGATGCACGGGGGCGCCAAGGCTTGGCCCGCGCTGCGTTTCAAGGCTCCTGCGCCAGCTCGCCCAGGAGCTCCATGAACGCGCCAGCCAGTTCGCTCATCTCGCTGGCACTGCGTCGCAGCAGGCCGACCGGCTCCTTGGTGGCGGAAGTCGGGATATCCAGGCGGACCAATCCTCCGTGCGCCAGGTCATCCCGCGCGGCGCGCTCGGGCGTGATCCACACCGCATCGGAGCGGCACGCCAGCAGCCGGGCGACCGACACCGACAGCGTTTCCGTCACCCCGGGCGGCAGGCGCAGGCCGTGCGTCTGGAACAGCGCGTCGGTGTGGTGGCGCGGCACCGTGCCCGACATCGCAATCACGAGCGGGTAGTCCAGCACCGCCTGTAGCGATGCCGATGCCCCCGGCTGCGCCAACAGCGGATGTCCCGGGCGTACGACCAGCGCCAGCGGCTCGGCATAGAGCAGCTCAAACGACAGGCCCTGCATGGCGTCCGGCTCGGCCATGCGTCCGACAATGAAGTCCAGCTCACCGGCCTTGAGCGCGGCGAGTAGCTCGACGTTGGTGCCGGTGCGTAGCCGCACGCCGGCATGTGGGCGTTGCGCGTGCAGGCGGGCGATCGCCTGGGGCAGCAGGCTGCTCGCCACGGTCGGCAGGGCCCCCACGTGCACGACCGGTGCCGAGGCTTCGCCGGCGCCCGTCAACGCAGCCGTTGCCGCTTCCAGCGCTTGCGTCACGCTCACGGCATGGCGCAGGAACTGCTCGCCGGCAGCCGTCAGCCGGGCGCCCTGGCGGCCGCGCTCGACCAGCTGCATGCCCGCCAGCGCCTCCAGCTCGCCCAGCGTCTTGGATACCGCCGGCTGGCTCAGATGCAGCCGCTCGGCCGCGCGCCGCAGGTTGCGCTCCTGTGCGATGGCAACAAAACAGCTCACGTGCCGGAAGCGGATGCGCGAGAGGAGCGACTCGCCGGAAAGTGCGGAAGGTTCCATAACCGTGGGTTATTGAATTTTCAATAAGAAGTCAATTTACTTCACTTTTTCGCGGCGATACAGTGCCCCACACCTTCCAAGGAGACGCCCCATGACGATCCTGCTTTCGGGCACGGGTGAATTCGCCCAGCGCGACACCGCCCAGCATCCGCCCGCACTGACCCCCACCTACAAGACCAGCGTGCTGCGCTCGCCGCGCAACGCGCTCATCTCCACGCTCAACACGCTGTCGGAAGTCACCGCGCCGGTCTTCCATGCCGACGACCTCGGCCCGCTCGACAACGACCTGATCCTCAACTACGCCAAGGAAGGCCTGCCCATCGGCGAGCGCGTCATCGTCCATGGCTATGTGCGCGACGAATTCGGCCGCCCCGTGCCGAACGCGCTGGTGGAGGTCTGGCAGGCCAACGCGGGCGGGCGCTATCGCCACAAGAAAGACCAGTACATCGCGCCGATCGACCCGAACTTCGGCGGCTGCGGCCGCATGCTGACAGACGCCAACGGTTATTACGTCTACCGCACCATCAAGCCGGGCCCGTACCCCTGGCGCAACCGCATCAACGACTGGCGCCCGTCGCACATCCATTACTCGCTCTCGGGCGATGGCTGGGCGCAGCGCCTGATCACGCAGATGTACTTCGAGGGCGATCCGCTGATCGCGCAATGCCCGATCGTCAAGACCATCCCCAGCGAAGAGCAGGTGCGCGGCCTGATCGCCGTGCAGGACACGGGCAACTTCGTGCCGCTCGACAGCCGCTGCTACCGCTTCGACATCACGCTGCGCGGCCGCCGCGCCACGCACTTCGAGAACGCCTTGCAAGGAGCCAAGTGATGACCACGACCACGCTTCGCGAATCGCTCGAACGCGCCCAGGCGAAGGCCATGACCACCACGCCCGCGTTCGCGCACTTCAATGAAACCGCCTCGCAGACGGGCGGCCCGTACGTGCACATCGGCCTCGCGCCGCGCCAGGCCGGCTTCGACATCTACGAGAAGGAATTCGGCAACGTGCTGGTGACGCCCGCCACGCGCGGCGAGCGCATCGCCATCGAAGGGCGCGTCTATGACGGCTCCGGCTCGCTGGTGCGCGACGTGCTGATCGAGATCTGGCAGGCCAACGCCGATGGCAAGTACGCCCATCCGGCCGACCGCCAGGACAAGCCCGCCGACCCGGCCTTCCGTGGCTGGGGCCGCACCGGCGCCGATTTCGACACCGGCACCTACCGCTTCGAGACCATCAAGCCGGGCGCCGTGGCCGGGCGGAGCGGTGCCGTGCAGGCGCCGCACATCTGCATGATCCTGTTCGCCCGTGGCATCAACCTGGGCCTGCACACACGCCTGTACTTCAGCGACGAAGCGGCGGCCAACGGCGCCGACCCGGTGCTGAACGGCATCGAGTGGGAGGTGCGCCGCAAGACCCTGATCGCCCAGCGCAGCGAGCGCAATGGCGAGGTGGTCTACACCTTCGACGTGCGCCTGCAGGACACGCCCGATGCCGGTGCAGAGACGGTGTTCTTCGACGTCTGAGCGCCGCGTCACGTAGAACAACGCCCGGCAGTTTGCGCTGCCGGGCGTTGTTTTTTGGAGCGACGAGCAGGACGTCATGCGGATGTCGATAATGGACGCATCGACCTCTCGCGCCTGACGCCACTGCTGTGACCCAACTGACCCTTCCTGGATTCGAAGCGCCCAATCTGGCTCTGGAACATCGCTTGTTCTTCGCGCTGGTGCCCGATCCACTGACGGCCGAGCACATTGCCGGCGTGGGCGAGGGGGTGTGTTCCCAGTTGGGAATCCGGTCGAAGCTGCTGCGCACCGAACGCCTGCACATCACGTTGCACCACCTGGGCGACTTTCCCAACGTGCCGGAAGTGATCGTCGCGCGCGCCTGCGCGGCTGCAGCGAGTCTCGTTGTGCCGCCGTTCGAGGTGACGTTCGATCGCGTACTCAGCTTCAAAGGGCGGCCGGGACATCGGCCTCTGGTGTTGACGGGCGAGACAGGACTGAATCCGCTGATCGATTTCCAGCAGGCGCTTGGCGAGGCCCTCGGGAAGGCGCTCGGGAAAGCCGGGCTAAGGCTTTCCCGAGCACGCTTCACGCCCCACCTGACGCTGCTGTACGACGAGGGCAAGTTCGATCCGCGCCCGATCGAGCCCATCACCTGGACTGTGCGCGACTTCGTCCTCATCCACAGCTGGCTCGGCAAGACCTTGTACGTCGAGAAAGGCCGCTGGCCGCTTAAGGGCTGAGCGCTACGGGCAACCGTCCGGCGTGCAGACAGGGCCATCGGCGCCGTTCACCGGTGCGGGAGCGCCGACGAGCTGCGCCAATGCCTGCGCCCAGGGTTCCGGCCGCCCCAACCACGGGCCGATGTCGATCACACCGAGGTTGCCGTCGGCATCTTCCAGCGCAAAGGTCGGAAAGCCCTGGCCGCCCACGCGGTCGAGCCACTGCCGGCTGGCCGCGATGTGCTGCCGGGTCAGCGCGCCAGCCTGCCGTGCGTATTCCACATCGAATGCTTCAGGCGACAGGCCCAGCTCGGCTGCCAGTTCGCGCAGCACGGGCACGTCGGCAATGCGACGGCCTTCTTCATAGTGCGCGCGTTGCTGGCGGTGGATCATGTCGAGCCCGCGTCCGGCCATTGCCTCGGCGGCCAGCGCAGCGGTAATCGGTGGCTCGGAGTCCATGACCGCCGTCGTGTCGCGCAGCAGGCCTTCAAAATACGGTTCGCCGAACGGCTGGCCGGACAGCTCGGCGATGCGGTGGTCGTGCGGCATCACGTAGCTGCGCCATTGCGGCGTAACCATGCGGCGGTTGGGGCCGGCCAGCATACCGCCGCCGTGGAAGGCAACCGTCAGGCCCGGCACCGCGCGTGCAGCCTCCACCAGCGGCGCCGCGCCATAGCACCAGCCGCACAGCGGGTCGAAGATGTAATGCAATGTGGTCATGGCAGTTCCTTGCTTCTTGGGGCCACTTACTGCGGCCATTTCATCTCGCCCTTGATGACCTTGGCGCTCAGTTCCAGTGACGATGCGCCAGCCAGTGTCGGGTACGCGGTTTTCATGGCGTAGACCAGCTCGGCGGCATGGTTCGACTTGGCCGCCGCCAGCTCGAAGGTTTTCAGGTAATCGGCGGTAAAGCGCACGGCTTCCAGGCCCTTGGGCATCGGGCCGGTAAAGTGGCCCGGCACCACCGTGGTGGGCTTGAGCGCGGCGATATTGTCCAGCGTCTGCAGCCAGCCCAGGCGCGACTCACGCGTCTGCGTGTCGGCCACCCACACGTGGTCGCCGCTGTTGACCACCACGCCACCGGCCACGGTCTTGATCGAGGGAATCCACAGGTAGGTGCGCGCCGGGTTCGGGCCGTTCAGGCCCTGGATCTCGATCGTGCGGCCTTCCAGCGTCAGGTGGTCAGCCGGCAACACCTCGGGCAGCACGAGCGCCCTGGGCGCGTTGTCCTTCAGGATCGGGCCCCAGTAGGCCAGCTTGCCATCCATCGACGCCTTGATGGCTTCCACCGTCTGCGGTGTGGCGACGATTTTTGCCTTCGGGAATGCAGCCTGGATGACGTCCAGCCCGAAGTAGTAATCCGGGTCGCTCTGGCTGATGTAGACCGTGGTCAGCGTCTTGCCGCTGGCCTTGAGCTTCTTGACCAGCGCCTCGGCGTCGCTGCGCTGGAATTGCGCGTCGATCAGGATGGCCTCGTGCGCACCCGTGATGATTTCCGACGACACCGGGAAGATGCCCTTGTCGCCCGGGTTGTAGACCTCCAGGTGCAGCGGTGCCGGCGCAGCAGCGCGGGCGATCAGGCCGGCGCTGACAAGGCCAGCGGCAAGCAAGGTGCGGATCAAGGTCATCGGGCTCTCCAGGTGGATGTGATTGCGATGTCGCTACTGTAAGTTGCCTGATTCGCGCGAAAAACCGCCTATGATGCGCATATTTGTTTCGTCAATCGATCAAATGGGGCGCACATGGACCGAATTCAGGCCGCCGAGGTGTTCGTCGCGATTGTCGAGCGCGGCAGCCTGACCGCCGCCGCCGATGGGCTCGACATGTCGCGCGCCATGGTCACGCGCTACCTGGCGCAGATGGAGGACTGGTCCGGCGCGCGCCTGCTGCACCGGACCACGCGCCGCATCGGCCTGACGGCGGCGGGCGAAGCGACGCTGGTGCGGTGCCGCCAGATGCTGGAGATCGCCGGGCAGATGGCCATGACGGAGGGCCCGGAGGCCGATACGCCGCGCGGCCTGTTACGCATCGCCTGTGCGCAGGTGCTGGCGCAGCAGGTGCTGGGGGCTGCGGTCACGGCCTTCCTGCGGCGCTATCCGCAAACCGCCATCGACCTCGTCGTCGACAACCGCACCATCAACCTCGTGGAAGAGCGCATCGACCTGGCTGTGCGCATCACCAACGATCTGGATCCGAACCTGATCGCGCGGCCGCTGGGCACGTGCGAATCGGTGGTGGTGGCCGCGCCGTCGTACCTGACCGCGCACGGCACGCCGCGCCGCGTGGAAGACCTGGCCGTGCACAACTGCCTGACGTATTCGTACTTTGGCAGGAGTCTGTGGAAGTTCACCGATGCCAAGACCGGCGCGCCGTCTGACGTGCCGGTGGGCGGCAACCTGAGCGCGAATGAATCGATGGCGCTGCTGGCCGCCGCCAGGGAGGGCGCAGGGATCGCGCTGCAGCCGGTGTTTGCTGCCGCGCCGCTGATCGCCGGTGGTCAGCTCGTGCGCCTGCTGCCGGATCACGTGCCGCAGACGTTGGGCATCCACGGCGTGTACAGCTCGCGGCGGCAGATGCCGGCGGCGCTGCGCGCGATGCTCGATTTCCTGGTCGACTGGTTTGCCACAACACTGGCGCATCGGGCCGTCACCTAACGTAGCAACCGACGCGACGGGCGCTGGCTACAGTGGCCTTTCTTTCCAGCCACGAAGCCACCGTGAACTACGACGACGTCACCCCCGAGATTGCACGCGGCCTGCTCGAATTGCGTGCGCGCATCCGGCGAGCGAAGATCCCGTCCTCCAAGCTCGACGAAACCCTCAACATCGCCACCTGGAACGTGCGTGAATTCGGCAGGAAACCACGCACCAAGACCGCGCTGGTCTACATCGCCGAGATCCTGCGGCAGTTCGACCTGATCGGGCTGCAGGAGGTGCGCGAGAACCTGGCGGACCTCAGGCGCGTGCTCGATATCCTCGGCCCGGATTGGCGTGCGGTGTATTCCGACGCCATTGCCGATGCGGGCGGCAACCGCGAGCGCATTGCGTTCGTCTACGATCGCCGCGCGGTCACCTTTGGCGGGTTGGCGGCCGAGGCGCAGCCGCCGCGCGTCAAGCGCGGGGCGGAATACCTGTCGGACATCTCGTGGTGGCGCAGCCCCTACCTGGCATCGTTCCACGCGGGCAATTTCGACTTCGTCTGCATTGCCGCGCACATCCGCTGGGGCGGCAGCGAGCGCGAGCGCCTGCCGGAGATCGAGGCGCTGGCGCAGTGGGTGCACGACAAATCGCAGGAGAAGGATGCGGACGGCAAGGACCTGATCGTCATGGGCGATTTCAACATCCCCAGCGAGAAGAGCCCGCTGTTCAAGGCGCTCACCGCCAAGGGGCTGCGCGTGCCCGACAAGCTGTTGCGCAGCACCTTCGGCAGCAACCTGGAGAAGAACAAGCGCTACGACCAGATCCTGCAACTGCCGGAATATCCGGAGAGCTTCACCAATGCGGGCGGCGTGCTCGATTTCTACCAGGGCGATCACACGCCGCTGTTTCCACGGCTGACCAAGCAGGCGATGACGTATCAGTTGTCGGACCACCTGCCGCTGTGGGTGCAGATCAACACCAATACCGAGGAGCACACGCTGCGGGCGATTGCTGGCGTTTGAGCGCAGGCTAGGCCGTGTGCACGCGGTGGCGTTGCACCGCCAGCAGCCCCAGCGCCAGCACGCAGAACCCCGCGCCGGCATGGAACGTGGCCGCCGCGCCCAGCCTGTCCCACAGCAGCCCCGCCAGGGCACTGGCCGCCAGCATGGCCAGCCCGCTCACCAGGTTGAACATGCCATAGGCGGTGCCGCGCAAGTCGGCGGGTGCTGTGTCGGCCACCATGGTGGCCAGCAGCCCCTGGGTGATGCCCATGTGGATGCCCCACAGCGCCACGCCCACAAGCACCACGCCCCAGTGGTCATGGCTGCCGAGCACGAGATCGGCGGCAATGAGCACCACCAGCCCAAACGCCAGCAGGCGGGTATGGCTCACGCGATCCGACAGCTTGCCGAACGGATACGCCGACAGCGCGTAGACCACGTTCATCGCCACCATCACCAGCGGCACCAGCGCGACGGGCACGCCGCCTTGGGCCGCACGCAGCACCAGAAATGCCTCGGAAAAGCGCGCGAGCGTAAAGACCGCGCCGATGACAACCACCCACCAGTACGCACCACCAAGCCGCCTGAGATTGTGGCGGCGGATCGGGTTGGTGCGGCGGGCGCGGTCTTGCACTTGCGGCTCGCGCAGCCCAAAGGCGAGCAGCGCCACCGACAGCAGCCCCGGCACCACCGCCACCCAGAACACCGCGCGAAAGTTGTCCGCCCACAGCAGCATCAGGCCCACGGCCAGCAGCGGGCCGAGAAATGCCCCCGCGGTATCAAGCGACTGCCGCAGCCCAAAAGCCGCGCCACGCAGCGCCGGCGGCGCAATATCAGCGACCAACGCATCGCGCGGCGACCCGCGCACGCCCTTGCCGATGCGGTCCAGCAGCCGCGCCGCCAGCACCACGCCTGCCGTGGGCGCGAGCGCAAACAGCGGCTTGGTGAGCGCGCCCAGCGCATAGCCGAACACCGCCAGGCCCTTACGCTTGCCCAGGACGTCGCTCAGCACGCCCGAGAAGATCTTGACGATGAGCGCTGTTGATTCGGCCAGCCCCTCGATGACGCCAACCGTCAGCGCGCTCGCCCCGAGCACGCCCACCATGAACATCGGCAGCAGGCTGTGGATCATCTCGGAGGCGATATCCATCAACAGGCTGACGCAGCCCAGCACCCAGATGCCGGTGGGGATCTGACGCAACACGCTGAGGCGCGGGGCGCGGGTCATGATGCGGTGGTCGCGAGTTCGGCGTGAAAGCGTTCGGCCTGCGACAAGACGCCCGCGCGCACGGTGCTCCAGACGCGCATGGAAAAGTCCTGCGGCAACGCCGCCTCAACGCGGTCCAGCCCGGCCGGCACACGTGCCACCAGTGCCTGCATCTGCGCAAAGGCATCCGGCACGCCGGACTGCGCCGCCAGCGCCTGCCAGTGCCGGACACGGATGTCGGCGATGCGTGCATGCGCGTTCTTGCCGCGCAGTGACATCGCCAGCCGTGCGCGATACGGCGAGAGCTGGTTCGGCCCATCGCCGATGATCGGCCAGACCGATAGCACGTCATACAGCGGCGTCATGCGAAAGCGTCCGCCGCGTTCGATCGCCAGCGAGAAGTTCTTCGCGTGCCCGTCGGTGGCGGCCAGCAGCCAGAAGGCCAGTTGGGCCAGCACGAAGCGGCGCTTGTCGTCGATGGCCTGCTCGGAAGCCGACAGCAGATCCAGGCACGCCCGCATGCCCGGACCGCCGTCGCTCTCGTATTTGCGGTGCGCCGGGGTGCCGGTGGCCTGGCAGAAGTCTTCCTGCGGCAGCCGCGCAATCCAGGTGTCGCCGGCCATCCAGCGGCGGTCGAAGCGTTCGACGGCCAGCACTTTTTGATCGCCGAAGCGGGCGATGTCGGTGCGTGCCACGTCCAGGCCCCAGGCCGCCAGCAGTTGTGCGCACAGCCATTCGTTGTCGACCGAATCCTGCATGTCGGCGCGGATGTTGCCGATCAGGCCCAGCGGCAGCTTGAGGATGTGCGTGGTAGGGGTAGCGCCCAGCGGCCGGTGCCATGCACCGCCGATGCGCAGCAGCGCGGTCTTCTCCTGCGCGCCGGCGATCGAAATGCGGAAGGCGTCGAGGTCGCCGGCGGCGTCAGCGTCTGCACCCAAGGCGGGCGTGTGGGTGAGGTTGCGCAACAGCGCGTCGATCTGCGTGTCGGAGAGCGGCTCGCTGCGGATGTGGTTGTAGCCGGTGGGCTCCATGCCTGGCGGCAGCAGTTGCACGGCACCCACGCAATCCCGGCCGATGGCGGCGAGCAGCTCGGCGGCTTCGGTGGGGGCGAGACCGAAGCGCCGCCGCACCCGCTCGCGGATGGGCTGGGCGTCGGGCAGCAGGTTGTCGAAGTAATCGTCGACCACCTGGCCGCGCAGCTCGGGCACGCCGGCTGGGATCGGCAGCGACATCGACAGCGGCCGCGCATTGGGCGAACGCAGCCAGGCGTCGTCGTAGCGCAGGATGGGCACGCCGGCGCGGCTGGCGGTCCAGATGCCGACGTGCTCGCCGTTCATCCACAGGTGGAGTTCGGGGTGTGCCATGGCTTACCAGTCGGCGCCACTGGCCGGCGTGGCGGAAGGCAGGGTCGTGGACAAGGTGATGGGCTCGTCGCCCGTCGTACGCACCACCAGCTGCGCGCCGAGTGCATGCAGGATGCGCAGCAACTGCTCGAAGCTGACCGCGCCGGGGTTCTTCTCGATGTCGGCGATGCGGTTTTGGCTGACGTCGAGCAGCGCGCCGAGCTGGGCCTGGGTCAGCTCGCGCGCTTTGCGCAGCGATTTCAGGTGCGCCGACAGTTGCGGCGCCGAAGAGAGCAGTATTTCCATGAAAATCACCCCAAGACGATATTTGTAGCTTATCGCTCAAAAGCGATAAATGCAAGATATCGCCTTAGGGTGATAAATGGCGTATATCGCCTTGGGGCGATATTTCAGGCAAACGGCGCAAAAAGCCCGTTGAGCCGCGCCGAGCCCGCCGCATCCCGCGCAAAGGCGAAGGTGCCGGTCTCGCGCAACTCCTCGGCCGCGCGCAGGAAGGCGCCCAGCGCCGCGCGGGCCAGCGCGCCGCCCACGCTCACGCGCTTGACGCCCAACTCCGCCAGCTCCGCCACGCTCAGGTTGCCGTCGGCAAAGCCCATCAACACGTTGACTGGGCGGTCGACCGCGCGCACCACGGTGGCGATCTCCTCGCGCGTCTTCAGGCCGGGGGCGTAGAGCACGTCGGCGCCGGCGTCCTGGTAGGCCTGCAGGCGGCGGATGGTGTCGGCCAGGTCGTTGCGGCCGTGCAGGTAGTTTTCGGCGCGTGCGGTGAGCGTGAAGGGGAAGGGCAGCGCGCGTGTGGCTTCCACGGCGGCGCGCACGCGCTCGACCGAGGCTTCGAACGGATAGATGGGGGCATCCGCGCGGCCGCTGGCGTCTTCAATCGAACCGCCGACAATGCCGGTCGCGGCCGCCAGCCGGATGGTCTCGGCCACGGTGTATGGGTCATCGCCGAAGCCGTTCTCCAGATCGGCGGCGACGGGCAGGTCGGTGGCGGCGACCAGCTCGGCGATATGCACGAGAATGGGATCGCGGCCGACGCCGTAGTCGGGCAGCCCGCGCGAGAAGGCGAAGCCAGCGCTGGTGCTGGTGAGTGCCTCGAAACCCAATGCCGTCAGCAGCCGGGCCGAGCCTGGGTCCCACGGGTTGGGGATGACGAAGGGTCCGCTGCGCTCGTGCAGGGCGCGGAAGGCGTGGGCTTTCTCGATCTGGGTCGGCATGGGCTATCCGGTGGTGAGTGGATGGGACATCGGTTGGGGCTCACCGCATCGCGCGGCGGCAGCGGTGAGCGCATCGTCCAGGCGGTCGTTGCCCCAGAACATCGCGTCGCCGACAAAGAACGTGGGTGCGCCAAAGATGCCACCAATCTGCGCG
This sequence comes from uncultured Ralstonia sp., assembly GCA_913056305.1. Classification (GTDB taxonomy): domain Bacteria; phylum Pseudomonadota; class Gammaproteobacteria; order Burkholderiales; family Burkholderiaceae; genus Ralstonia. Next base: position 4,017 of record CAJXMR010000079.1, on the reverse strand, counting down.
GCGTGCGTTTGCTCGCGCAGGCGCTGCTTGTTGGCGATGGACTGGGCTTCGGTCAGGATCGCTTCCGCTGGCAGGCCGAGCGCGGTGAGTTCTTCGGCCACGGCCCCGGGCGTGTGGATGTCCTGGTCCTGGGCGAAGTTGCGCAACATGATGCGCTGGCAGAACGTGCCGATCCACGGCTGGTCCGCGCCCAGTAGCGCCACGCGCACCGGCAGCACGGAGGCGCGCGGGAACGTGCTCGGCTGCCTCCAGGGCACGCCATATTTGCGGCACTCGCGCGCGATGTCCTGCCACATGTAGTCGCCTTTGGCCTGCTGCAGCACGAACGGCGAGTTGTTCCAGCCGAACGACTGGAAGATCGGTCCGAGCAGGAACGGCTTCCACGCCACGCGCACGCCCAGGCGCACGGCGGCGGCTTCGATGCGCATCACGCTCAGGTAGCTGTAGTTGCTGGCGAAGTCGAACCAGAATTCGACAGTGGGCGCGGGCACGAGCGGCTCCCAGGTGGCGTTGTAGGGCATGGACTTAGTCATAGACCACCAGGCAGCGGATTTCGATGCTCTCGCGCGGCGGGGTGCCAGCGGGCGCGTCGGGGTGCACGAAGGCGGCATGCGGCGTGAAGCGCGCCACGCCGCTCGCCTGCGAGTCGTATTGCTTGAAGACCAGCGCCTCATGCCGGTCGATGGCGGATGCGTACCACCAGCGGTGGCGCGGGTTGTGGGTGGCGAGATACAGCTCGCCGGTGCGGGTGGGGTAGCGGATTTCGCCGGCGACCAGGTCGGTGGCGCTCACGCTGCGGGCATCGCACAGGGCCAGCGGCGTGTCGAGCACCGGGCCCCGGATCGAGCGCCAGATGTTGACGATGCCATAGCGGCCGACGGCGATGGCCTGTGCCGGATCGGTCAGGACGCGCCCGAGGCGCAGGCGGCCGGAGGCCTCGGTGTAATCGTTGTGGATGCGGCCGACGGCGGACGGCGCACCGTCGCCCTCGCGGCCGAAGGTGAGCGCGGGGCGGCCCGGGTCGCGCTTGCGCACGAGGTGGTCGAACACGTAGGCGCGGCGGGCGCCGGTGGCGGCGCGGGCGAGTTCGGCGGCCTCGGCGTAGTAGATCGCGCGGATGGCGTCTTCGGCGTGAAAGTCGATCACGCGGGTGGGCGCCTCGAAGAGAACGAAGCCTTCGCGCTCCAGCTCAGGCGGCTCGGCGGTGCGCAGGTCGGCGATGGGGACCTCGCGCAACTCGTACTCGCAGGTCTGCCAGGGCTCGCCGGCGGGCGGCGGGTACATGTAGTTGACGGGGGTGGCGGTGCCCAGCCCGGTGCGGCTCAGGTAGCTCAGGCCGCCAATTACCGTCTGCGGTTGGGTGCGGGTGTCCATGTGGCCTCCAACGTGGGTGTCGTTGGCCGCATTACACGTGGTGCGCCGTGCGCGCTCAACCGCATTTCATGCAAGTTCGGATGCGCTGGGTGCATGCGAAGCCTGGGCGGCTGCTTCGGCGCAGATCCACTCGGCCACGTCACGCACATCGCGGCGCGGGTTGGCCTCGGATTGGATCAACCAGTACGCATGCGTGTTGTGCACGCCAGGGGCGGTGGTGGGGACCGTCACCAGCCGGCCATCGGCCAGCAGCGGCGCGATCAGCTCCAGCCGGCCCAGCGCAATCCCTTGCCCGGCGACGGCGGCGTGGATGATCTGGTCGTGCTGGTTGAAGCGCAACACCGTGCGGGGGCGGGCGTGGCTCCAGCCGGCGGCGGCCAGCCAGTCCGTCCATTGCAACCAGGGGCGGCGCAGGTCGCGGTCGTCGAAGTCGAGCAGGGTCAAGCCGGCCAGCGCCTCGGCGGAATCGAGCCGATGCAGGCCCAGCGATGGATGCGCGACCGGCGCCACTGTCTCGCCGAACAGCCGGATGGCACCGGGCGGCGCATCGGCGGGGGAGCAGTAGCGGATGGCCAGCTCGATCCCTTCATTCTTCAGGTCCACCAAGCGGTTGTTGGTGGCCACGCGCACGTCGATATCCGGGTATTGCTGCTGGAAACGCGCCAGGCGCGACAGCAGCCACAGGCCCGTCACGCCGATGCTGGCGGTGATCGTCACCGGCCGCCGCTCGGCCGCCACGCGGATGGCGCCGATGGCGTCCTGCAATTGCTGCACGGCGCTGTCGGCGCTGCGGAACAGGCGCTCGCCCTCGGGCGTAAAGGCGATCGAGCGGTGCCCGCGCACCAGCAGCTTCACGCCCAGCGTTTCTTCCAGCACCGATACCTGCCGGCTGACGGCGGACTGCGTCAGACACAGGTCATCGGCCGCCAGCGTGATGCTCATGCGCCGGCCGACGGCCACGAAGCCGCGCAGCAGGTCCAGCGAAGCCAATCGAACGAGCGGAGTCGACATGCGTTTTCCTCATGCGAAGCGTTCTCAAAGATCAGTTGAGAACAGGGGTATGCCAAAGTTTAATGAGCCATCGGGCGACATTCCAGCCGGAAGACACAAATGGCACGCTTGCAATATGGGAATGTCTACCGCAACGGAGAATGCTTTCATGACATCGAAATCCCTCATGCAATCGCCCTGGCTGCCGGTGCTGGCCGGCGGGGCTGTGATCGGCCTGGCGCTGGGCATCCGGCACGTGCAGGGCCTGTTCCTCGTGCCGATCACCATGGACCGCGGCTGGACGCGCGAAACCTTCGGCCTGGCCATCGCGCTGCAGAACCTGATCTGGGGCGTGGCACAGCCGTTTGCGGGCATGCTGGCGGATCGTTTTGGCGCAGCCAAGGTGGTGCTGGCGGGCATCGTGGTCTATGCGGTGGGTTTGCTGCTGATGGCGCATGCGGGCACGCCGCTGGGCTTTACGCTGTCAGCCGGCTTGCTGATCGGGATGGGGCTGTCGGGCACGTCGTTTGGGGTGGTCTACGGCGCCATCAGCCGGCTCACGCCGCCCGAGCGGCGTAGCTGGGCGCTGGGCGTGGCAGGTGCGGTGGGCGGCGTCGGCCAGTTCGTCATGGTGCCGACGGCGCAGGGTTTGCTGAGCAACGTCGGCTGGGTGACGGCGCTGGTGGTCATGGCCGTGGTGATGGCGGCGTTCCTGCCGCTGGCCGTGCCGCTGCGCGAGCGGGCGTCCGCAACCGTTGCGCAGCAGGCGCACCAGAGCATGGGCGCGGCCATCCGCGAGGCCTTCGCGCATCGGGGTTTCTGGCTGCTGAACCTCGGCTTCCTGACGTGCGGGTTCCAGCTCGCCTTCATCGCGGCGCACATGCCCGCGTACCTGCTCGACAAGGGGCTGAGTGCGCGCCACGGCATGATCGCGCTGGCGTTGATCGCCGCCGCCAACATCGTCGGCACGTACTACTGCGGGGCACTGGGCGGGCTGTTTCGGCGCAAGCACCTGCTGTCGCTGCTGTACCTGATCCGCACGGCGGCGATCGCACTGTTCATCCTGCTGCCGCTGTCGCCGGTCACGCTGTATGGCTTTGCGATTGTGATGGGGCTGCTGTGGCTGGGCACGGTGCCGCTCACCAACGGGCTGCTGTCGCAGGTGTTCGGGGTGCGCTACATCGGCACGCTGTTCGGTTTCGTGTTCCTCGGCCACCAGATCGGCGCGTTCCTGGGTGTGTGGCTGGGCGGCGTGGTGTATGACCGCCTGCATTCGTACGATGCACTCTGGTTCGGGGCGATGGGGCTGGGCGTGGTGGCGGCGTTGCTGCACTGGCCGATTGACGATCGCCAACTGGCGCGCACAACCGTGGCGCAACCGGCATGAACGGGCAACTCAAGCGCTGGGCAGCGTGGGCGCTGGCGGCGGCCGGCGCTGTGCTGGTGTTCTCGGCATGGCTGACGCCGGAGGGCGCCTTTTCCTTTGTGACGCTGGCGTCCTTCTGCGGGTAATCCTGATTTGTGAAACAATATCGGGTTAATCACTAGTGGGTACTGGTACGGTTTGCGCGGGAACAAGCGTCGCTTTTGCGTCGTTTTCCTGTGAATGCCACCGTTCAGACATGACTTACGCCGTCAAGGAAATCTTCTACA
>CAJXMR010000078.1 GCA_913056305.1 uncultured Ralstonia sp. | reverse complement strand
GATTCCCGTGTGAAAGTAGGTCATCGCCAGGCTCTCCCATGCAACGCCCCAGCTCTAACCGAGCTGGGGCGTTTGTCTTTGCTGCACCAAGCCTCGTACGCGAGAGGCCCAACAAAAAAGCCACCCGAGAAGGTGGCTTTTTTGCGTTTCGGAGCGTGAATGGAACTGATTGCGAAGTGAGTCGTGCGTCCCCACGGGAGGCTGGCCCGCCGCCGCTCTTGGCGCGCTTGTATCGGTCCTGCGAGGAGCGCCTGGCGCAGCCTGCATGCCGTAATCCCTCATCTGCAGACGACGTACCAGTTTCCGGTGAACTCCTGCATCCGCTGTTTCGCAAAGGCTTGCACGGCCTTCCTAGCGTCGGCGTTGCGCGCTCGTTCCCTGAGACGCTGGTGTCCCAGTTCGAGATGTGCCTTCAAGTCGCCTCCCGGCAGGCCACTGCACAGTGGCTTGCTGCTGGTCAATGGCGCGCTGGCGCGACCTCCGTTAGCCATGGGCCCATGCACTGCCGTAGCAATCGGCAGCGATGCCGTCGCCAGGCGGTGAAGCGCCGGATGCAGGGGAACGAGAATGTCCTCGTCGAGGCCATCGAGGGCTGCGCCGGCGCGATGAGCGAAAGCGCCGGCGTCATTCGTCCATCAATCGAACCCTGACCTTCTTGCCCTTCACCGTGCCCGCGTTGAGCTTGCGCAACGCATCGCGTGCGATGCCGCGCTCGACTGCGACGTAGGTCGAGAATTCGGTCACGTTGATCTTGCCGATCTGGTCGCCGCGAAAGCCCGCGTCGCCGGTCAGCGCGCCGAGCACATCGCCAGGGCGGATCTTGTCCTTGCGTCCGCCGAGAATCTGCAGCGTTTCCATCGGCGGCAGCAGCGGGGCGTCGCTGCTGGCGTCAAACTCGTCGAGCCGATGCCATTCGACCTCGCGCCCGAGCACCTCCTCGATGTTGCCGACACGCCCCATCTCATCCATGCTCGCGAGGCTCAGCGCCCAGCCGTCCTGATCGGCACGGCCCGTGCGGCCGATCCGATGCACGTGGACTTCGGGATCGGGTGTCACGTCGACGTTGACAACCGCTTCCAGTTGCGCGATGTCGAGCCCACGCGCGGCGACGTCGGTCGCGACGAGCACCGAGCAGCTCCGGTTCGCGAACTGGATCAACACCTGATCGCGCTCGCGCTGCTCGAGCTCGCCATGCAGCGTAAGCGCATGGATGCCCTGCGCACGCAGCACGTCGAGCAGGTCACGGCATTGCTGCTTCGTATTGCAGAACGCGAGCGTGCTGACCGGTCGATAGTGCTTCAGCAGCAGCCCGACCGCATGCAGCCGCTCGTCATCGGTCACCTCGTAGAAGCGCTGGCGAATCTTGCTGTCGTCGTGGCGCTCTTCGAGCTTCACTTCCTTCGGATTCCGCAGAATCTGCCGGCTCAGCTTCGCGATCCCGTCTGGGTAGGTCGCCGAGAACAGCAGCGTCTGCCGTTCCGGCGGACACTGGCGCACGACCGTCGCGATGTCGTCGAAGAAGCCCATGTCGAGCATCCGGTCCGCTTCGTCGAGCACAAGCGTTTTCAGCGCGCCGAGCGCGAGATTGCCGCGTTCGAGATGGTCCATGATGCGCCCCGGCGTGCCGACGACCACATGCGCGCCGTGCTCGAGGCTCGCCGCCTGCGGACGCATCGGTGTGCCGCCGCAGAGCGTCAGCACCTTCACGTTTTCCTCGGCGCGCGCGAGACGGCGGATTTCCTGCGCGACCTGATCGGCGAGCTCACGCGTCGGGCAGAGCACCATCGCCTGCACGTCGAAACGGCGCGCGTCGAGCCGCGCGAGCAGCGCGAGCGAGAACGCCGCGGTTTTGCCGCTGCCGGTCTTCGCCTGCGCGATCAGGTCGTGACCCGCGAGCGCGATCGGCAGGCTCGCGGCCTGGATCGGCGTCATGTCGGTGTAACCAAGCTGCGCGAGATTCGCGAGCACGGCGGGGGCGAGCGCAAGGGTGCTAAAGGGGGTGGCGGTCGGTTCGATGGTCATGTTGTTGCGTCGGGTCAATTGAACGGCCGGCCTTCGAGCTGCTCGTAGACGATCGTGCCGTCGTCGGTTTCGAAGCGCTCGACGTAGTTTCGCGCGCCGCATAGTGCGCAGCGGAATAGCGGCCCCTGGCCTTCATTCTTGATGACGACGCTGGGCAGTTCCCACTGCGTGCCACAGCTCTGGTTTTTGCAAGTGAACACGGTTTTCTTCGGATGGATTCGGTTGCGCACCGTTGACGGCGAGGAGGGGGGATCGGGGATGCGCCCGCGATCGTGCCTGGCGATGTTAAATAAGCCCTCCCAGACCGAGCCAGGGTAACTCTGGTCTGGTTTTACCTAATTTTCCCCAGTCGATGTTAACTTTCTATTTTGTTCGGCTCGACAGGAAGCGATGGCCAAAGAACGCATAGACGACGAACTGCGGTCACTCATCGAACCGTCGCTGCATGCGCGTGTGCCTCGCAATCTTCAACATTTAACATAAGATAGATTATGTGAAAAAATGCAGGCCGACGGAGGGCCTCATTTTTCCTTGTGAATTCCCGCGCGCAGTGCCTAGACTCACTTTCCGACCGTTCCACGGGCAATGCATCATGTGTCGCTGGCTGGCCTACTCAGGCAATCCCATCCAAATGGAGACCGTGCTGTTCCGGCCTCGGCACTCATTGATCGACCAGAGCTTGCGCTCACGGCTGGGCCACACGACCACGAATGGCGACGGGTTCGGCATTGGGTGGTACGGCCGCCATTCCGAGGTACCGTTCCGGTATCGCTGCCTACATCCCGCCTGGAACGATACGAATTTGCGCGAAGCGGCCCGCGCCATCCGATCGCCGATGTTTGTTGCGCATGTCCGCGCGGCCACGGACACCCCGGCGCAGGAAACCAACTGCCACCCATTCCGCTATGGCCGATGGCTCTTTGCCCACAACGGGCTGATCCGCGACTATCCGACGCTCAGGCGCGATCTGATGATGGCGGTCGCGCCCGAGCTCTTTCGCTGGATTGAGGGGTCGACGGATTCGGAAGTCATGTTCTTTCTTGCGCTCACCTTCGGGCTCTGCCGGGAGCCGCGCGCGGCCCTGGAGCAGATGGCGGGCCTGATCGAGGCCGTTGGCCACCACCACGGTGTCGAGCACCCGTTGAACATGACCGTATGCGCCACCGATGGCGAACAGATCATCGCCGCCCGCTATTCCAGCGAGCGGGACTCGCGCTCCCTGTTCCACAGCACGTCATTCGGGCATCTGCACGAGCTCTATCCCGAGAACTCCGCCATCACCGATGCGGGCGATACGGCTTTTCTTGTGCTGTCGGAGCCACTAGTCGACCTGCCCGATGCGTGGGCGGAAATTCCGGAGGAAACGGTGGTCATCGCCAAAGGTGGTAGCGTCGAGCACCATCGGTTTGTTCCGCGTTTGCCCATGATTGATTCGTCGACTAACCAGGCCTCCTACGGGCAGGCGGCCGGCTGATTGCCGGTGCAATGACTCAGGGCACTCCCGAAAGCTCCTGACAAAACGCTGTCAGGAGCCCTGCGCTACCCTCGCGCCCGTAACCCCATAACCCGTCATGCGGGCCGACCGGATCTCAAGAATCCGTTACAGTTTACGGCCCGAATTCTGATCGCCGGCCGTGGCCAGGATGTCTCCCCGCGCCGGCATCTCCCAACGCCTCCAAGGAACAGCCTCCATGTCCTCCGGTGTCATTCGCCTGCGCGGAGCCCGTCAGCACAACCTCAAGAACCTCGACCTGGACCTGCGCACCGGCGAGATGACCGTCGTCACCGGCCCGTCCGGCTCGGGCAAGTCCAGCCTCGTCTTCGACACGCTCTATGCCGAAGGCCAGCGCCGCTACGTCGAAACCTTCAGCGCCTACGCTCGCCAGTTCCTGGACCGCATGGACCGGCCCCAGGTCGAGCGCGTCGAGGGCGTGCCGCCGGCCATCGCCATCGACCAGACCAACCCGGTGCGCAGTTCGCGCTCCACGGTCGGCACGATGACGGAGCTGAACGACCACCTGAAGCTGTTGTTTGCCCGTGCTGCGCAACTGTTCGACAGGGAGACCGCACTGCCGGTGCGCCACGACACGCCGGAGACCATCTACGACGAGCTGCTGGCCCGTACGCGCGCGGCCGATCCGCGCCTGGTGGTGACCTTCCCTGTCGAGCTGCCCGCCAACACCACCGCCGAAGAAGTCGCGCAGTGGCTGTCCATCAGCGGCTACACGCGCGTGCAGGCTGAACGCGTGGTGGGCGAACGCAAGCTGCTCGACGTCGTGGCCGACCGCTTCCGCCTGCAGGGCACCGAGCGTGCCCGCGCGCTGGAGGCGATCGAATCGTCGCTCAAGCGCGGCGGCGGGCGCGTCAACGTCTACGTGCTGGCGGAAGACGGTGAACCCGAGATCTGGCGCTTCTCCACCGGCCTGCATTGCCCCGAGAGCGACCTGCGCTATGCCGATCCGCAACCCGCGCTGTTCTCGTTCAATTCCGCCTACGGTGCCTGCGATGCCTGCCGCGGCTTCGGCCGCGTGATCGGCGTCGACCTGGGCCTGGTGATCCCGGACGAGCGCAAGACGCTGCGTGAAGGTGCCATCAAGCCGATGCAGACCCCGGCCTGGAAGGAGTGCCAGGACGACCTGATGCGCCACGCCGCCATCGCCGAGATCCCGCGCGACACGCCGTGGGCCGAGCTGACCGACGCGCAACGCGACTGGGTCGTCAACGGCGATCCGAAATGGAAGAAGAGTGGCGGCTGGAGCAAGCAGTGGTACGGCGTGCGCCGCTTCTTCGACTACCTGGAGTCGAAGGCGTACAAGATGCACATCCGCGTGCTGCTGTCGAAGTACCGCAGCTACACCACGTGCGAGACCTGCGGCGGCGCACGGCTGAAGACCGAGTCCATGCAATGGCGCCTGGGCAGCAAGGAAAACGCCGACGCCGTATTGTCGCCCGCGCGACGCTTCATGCCGCGCGGCGTGGCCTGGAATCGCGCCCAGCTCGAAGCCCTGCCCGGCCTGACCGTGCATGACGTGATGCTGCTGCCGATCGCGCGCATCCGCCGCTTCTTCGATGAACTGACGCTGCCGTCCGCCCTGCTCGACGACGCGCTCAAGCTGCTGCTGGACGAGGTGCGCACACGCCTGGCGTACCTGTGCGACGTCGGCATCGGCTACCTGACGCTGGACCGCCAGAGCCGCACACTGTCCGGCGGCGAGGTGCAGCGGATCAACCTGACCACCGCACTGGGTACCTCGCTCGTCAACACGCTATTTGTGCTCGACGAGCCCAGCATAGGCCTGCACCCGCGCGATCTCGACCGCATTGTCGAGGCGATGCAGCGGCTGCGCGATGCGGGCAACACACTGGTGGTGGTCGAGCACGACCCGTCGGTCATGCTGGCCGCTGATCGCCTGATCGACATGGGCCCCGGCCCCGGCGAGCGCGGCGGCACCATCGTCTTCGACGGCACGCCGGCCGCCATCCGCAACACCGAGACGCTGACTGGCGTCTACCTGTCCGGCCAGCGCCGCGTGGCCGATGCCACCGACTGGCAAGCTCGCCCGGTCAATGGCCACACGCCGCAGCTCGTGCTCGAAGGCGCGCGCCAGCACAACCTGCGCGACGTGACCATCGAGATCCCGTTGCAGCGCCTGGTCTGCATCACCGGTGTCTCGGGCTCGGGCAAATCCACGCTGATCCAGGACGTGCTGCACCCGGCCCTGGCGCGCCATTTCGGCAAGGCCACCGAGGCGCCGGGCGCGCACAAAGCGCTCAAGGGCGCCGACCAGATCAGCGACGTGGTTTTCGTCGATCAATCGCCGATCGGCAAGACCGCACGCTCGAACCCGGCCAGCTACGTGGGCGCGTTCGACGAGATCCGCAAGCTGTTCGCCAAGGCACCGATGGCCCTGCAGCGCGGCTACACGGCCGGTACGTTCAGCTTCAACTCGGGCGACGGGCGCTGCCCGACCTGCGGCGGCTCGGGCTTCGAGCATGTAGAGATGCAGTTCCTCAGCGATATCTACCTGCGCTGCCCGGACTGCGACGGCACCCGCTACCGCGCAGAAACCCTGGAAGTGAAGATCGAGCGCGGCGACCGCCTGCTGTCGGTGGCCGACGTGCTGGAACTGACCGTGAGCGAAGCCGCCACGCTGTTCGCACAGGACGCCGACGTGCTGCGCGTGCTGCAGCCCATCGTCGATGTGGGCCTCGAATACGTGAAGCTGGGCCAACCCGTGCCGACGCTCTCCGGCGGCGAGGCGCAGCGCCTGAAGCTGGCCGGCTTCCTGGCCGAAGCCGCGCAGGCGGCCCAGGCAGCGGCACGCAAGCGCGTCAAACCGGACGCGGCACCCAACGCCGGCCGCCTGTTCATGTTCGACGAGCCCACCACCGGCCTGCACTTCGACGACATCGCCAAGCTGATGCGCGCGTTCGGCAAGCTGCTCGACGCCGGGCATTCGCTGATCGTGATCGAGCACAACCTCGACGTGATCCGCGCGGCCGACTGGATCATCGACCTAGGCCCCGAAGGTGGTGACGCGGGCGGCCTGTTGGTCTGCGCCGGCACGCCGGAGCAAGTGAAAGCCTGCGCCGCCTCACACACTGGGGTGGCGCTCAAGCAATACGAGGCGAACATCGGTCAGCCGCAGGCAGTGGAAGGCGTGCCGCTGCAAACGGCCCTCGCCGCGCGCCGCGCCAAGCGTGCCGCCGTGGCGGAGGTCCAGGGCGAGAACGTGGTGCGCATCGTCCAGGCGCACGAGCACAACCTCAAGGGCTTGAACGTCGACATCCCGCACGGCAAGTTCAACGTGGTGACGGGCGTGTCGGGCTCGGGCAAGTCGACGCTGGCGTTCGACATCCTGTTCCACGAGGGGCAGCGGCGCTATCTGGAATCGCTGAATGCCTATGCGCGCTCGATCGTGCAGCCGGCGGGCCGGCCCGAGGTGGATGCCGTCTACGGTATTCCGCCCACGGTGGCGATCGAGCAGCGCCTGTCGCGCGGCGGCCGCAAGAGTACGGTTGCGACCACCTCCGAGGTCTGGCACTTCCTGCGGCTGCTGTACGTGAAGCTGGGCATGCAGCATTGCATCCATGACGGCACGCCAGTGGCGGCGCAGAGCCCCGAGGCCATCCTCGCCCAGCTCATGCGCGACCACAGTGGCGAGCACATCGGCCTGCTGGCACCGCTGGTGGTGAACCGCAAGGGCCTGTACACCGACCTGGCCAAGTGGGCCAAGGCGCGCGGCTTCACCCACCTGCGCGTGGATGGCGAATTCCTGCCGGTGGCCCCGTGGCCGAGGCTGGACCGCTTCCGTGAGCACACGCTGGAGCTGCCGGTGGGCGACATCGTCGTCTCGCCGGAAAACGAGGCCGCGCTGCGCACCTTGCTGGAGCAGGCCCTGGAGCACGGCAAGGGCGTGATGCACGTCCTGGCGCCGCTCGACGGCCTGCAAAGCGCCATGCATGAAGGCGGCACCGCCCAGGTCGGCAGCGTGAAGGTGTTCTCGACCAAGCGCGCGTGCCCCACCTGCGGCACCAGCTACCCCGAGCTGGACCCGCGCATGTTCTCGTACAACAGCAAGCACGGCTGGTGCTCGAGCTGCGTCGGCACGGGCCTGGCGCTCACGCGCGAACAGCGCGCGGCCTTCGACGACACGGTGCTCGGCGGCGACGATCGTGGCCGCGAGCAGACGCTGCCGTCGGAAGAGGTCGATCCGGAAGGCATGACCGACCTGCCCTGCCCGGCCTGCCACGGCACGCGCCTGAACCCGACCGCACGTGCGGTGACCTTTGCCGAGCAACACATCGTCGACATCGCCCAATGGACGGTCAGCCAGACCCGCCGCTGGGTCGAAGGGCTGAACCTGGTGGGCCGCGATGCGGAAATCGCCCGCGACGTGGTCGCCGAGATCCACAGTCGCCTGTCCTTCCTCGAAGAAGTCGGCCTGGGCTACCTGAGCCTGGACCGCGCCGCGCCCAGCCTGTCGGGCGGCGAAGCGCAGCGCATCCGCCTGGCCGCGCAGCTCGGCAGCAACCTGCAAGGCGTCTGCTACGTGCTGGACGAGCCGACCATCGGCCTGCACCCACGCGACAACCAGATCCTGCTCGACGCGCTGCGCAAGCTCGGTGACAAGGGCAACACGCTGGTGGTGGTCGAGCACGATGAAGACACCATCCGTCGCGCCGACCACATCATCGACATCGGCCCGGGCGCGGGCAAGCGCGGCGGCACGCTGGTCGCGCAAGGCAGCGTGCGCGACCTGGCGGCGCAGCCAGATTCGCTCACGGGCCGCTTCCTGTCGCAGCCGATCGAGCACCCGCTGCAGCCGCGTCGGGAGGTGGTGGCACCGCGCGCCGGCACGGATGCGGTGCCCGAGCGCTGGCTGACCGTGCACGGCGCCAAGCAGCACAACCTGCGCAACGTGACGGCCACGATGCCGCTGTCGCGGCTGGTGGCGATTACCGGTGTATCCGGCTCGGGTAAATCGACGCTCGCGCGCGACGTGCTCATGACCAACCTGCTCGATGCGGTGGGCCGGTCGGTGCTGTCGTCGCCAGCCACGCGGCGCGCGCGCCGTGCCGCCCAGGCCGAAGTGCCTGCTGCCAAGGCACCGGCCAAGTTCGACGTCCGCCACGACTGGCACGGCTGCGAGGGCATCAGCGGCTGGGAGGCCGTCGACCGCGTGCTGGAGGTGGACCAGACCCCAATCGGCAAGACGCCGCGCTCGTGCCCGGCCACCTATATCGGCGTGTGGGACACCATCCGCAAGCTCTTCGCCGATACGCTGGAAGCGCGCGCACGCGGCTACGCCGCCTCGCGTTTCTCGTTCAACACCGGTGACGGCCGCTGCCCCGCCTGCGAGGGCCAGGGCGTGCGCACCATCGCCATGAGCTTCCTGCCCGACGTGAAGGTGCTGTGCGACGTCTGCCACGGCCAGCGCTTCAACGCCGAGACCCTGGCCGTCACCTGGCGCGGCAAGAACATTGGCGACGTGCTGACCATGGAGATCGACGAGGCGGTGGAGTTCTTCAGCGCGCAGAACAGCATCGCGCATCCGCTGCAGCTGATGAAGGACGTCGGCCTGGGCTACCTGACGCTGGGCCAGCCCTCGCCCACGCTGTCGGGCGGTGAGGCGCAGCGCATCAAGCTCGTCACCGAGCTGTCGAAGGTGCGTGATGACATCACGCGCCGCGGGCAGAAGGCGCCGCACACGCTGTACGTGCTGGACGAGCCGACCGTCGGCCTGCACATGGCCGATGTGGCCAAGCTGATCCGCGTGCTGCATCGCCTCGCGGACGGCGGCCATAGCGTGATCGTGATCGAGCACGACCTAGACGTGATTGCCGAGGCGGACTGGATTCTCGATCTGGGCCCTGAGGGGGGCGACGAGGGTGGCACCATCGTGGCGGCGTGCGGGCCGGAGGCGCTAGCGCAGGTCAAGGCCAGTCATACCGGGGCGGCGCTGGTGCCAGTGCTGGCGCGCGGCAATGCCGTGAGTCTGCGCCGGGCCGGTTGAGTTGGCTGGGCGAAGCGCCACGGGATGTGGCGCTTCGCCTTCAGCCTATCTTAGATATCGAAGCGGACACCCTGTGCCAGCGGCAGCTTGTTGCTGTAGTTGATCGTGTTGGTAGCGCGGCGCATATAGGCTTTCCAGGCATCCGAGCCGGATTCTCGCCCGCCGCCGGTCTCCTTCTCCCCACCGAAGGCGCCGCCGATTTCCGCACCGGATGTGCCGATGTTGACGTTGGCGATGCCGCAGTCGCTGCCGGCGGCTGAGAGGAATCCTTCCGCTTCGAGCAGATCGCGCGTGAAGATGGCGGACGACAGGCCCTGCGGCACACCGTTCTGCAGCGCAATCGCTTCGTCAAAGTCCCGATAGGTCAGCACATACAGAATGGGCGCGAAGGTCTCGTGCTGCATGACGGCGGTTTGCGCGGGCATGCGCACGAGCGCCGGTGTCACGTAGAAGGCATGGTCGCCAAGCTCGCCACGCACGCGTGCACCGCCGAAGACCGCGCCGCCTTCGGCTCGGGCCTGGGCCAGTGCCGACTGCATGGCATCGTAGGCCGCGCCATCGATGAGCGGTCCAACCAGCGTGTCGGCCTGCAGCGGATTGCCCACCGCCACCGAGGCGTAGATGCGCTGCAGGCGCTCCACCAGGGTGTCGGCAATGCTCTCGTGCACGATCAGGCGGCGCAGCGTGGTGCAACGCTGCCCTGCGGTGCCCACCGCAGAGAACGTGATGGCGCGCGTGGCCAGCTCCAGGTCTGCGCTGGGTGCGACGATCATCGCGTTGTTGCCGCCCAGCTCCAGGATGGAGCGGCCGAAGCGCCTGGCGACCAGTTGGGCGACCGCGCGGCCCATGCGCGTGCTGCCCGTGGCGCTGACCACCGGCACCTTGCCCGAGTGCGCCAGCGCTTCACCGATCTCGCGGCCGCCGATCAGCAGCTCATGCAGGCCCGCCGGCGCCACGCCCGGGTGCGTACACTCGAATTCCGCAATGGCCTTCTGCAGCAGCGCGTGGCAGGCCATGGCGGTCAGCGGCGTTTTCTCCGAAGGCTTCCAGATCACGCTGTCGCCGCAGACGAAAGCCAGCGCACTGTTCCACGCCCACACCGCCACCGGGAAGTTGAACGCCGAGATCACGCCGACCGGGCCGGCCGGATGCCACGTCTCCATCATGCGATGGCCTGCGCGTTCCGAAGCAATGGTCAGCCCGTACAACTGGCGCGACAGCCCAACCGCAAAATCGCAGATGTCGATCATCTCCTGGACCTCGCCCAGCCCTTCGGAAAGGATTTTGCCGGCCTCCAGCGTGACCAGGCGGCCCAGCATGGCTTTGTGCTCGCGCAGCTGCACGCCCAGCAGGCGCACCAGCTCACCGCGCACCGGCGCGGGAACCCCCCGCCACTGCAGGAATGCCGCATGCGCGCGGTCGACGGCGGCCGCCGCCTCCTGCGCGGTTGCGAACGCCACGGTCCCGAGGGTGGCACCGTCGATCGGCGAGGTGACCGTGTGGCCGTTGGCCACCGTGCCGTCAGCGTGGATGGAGAGGGATGTCAGGATGTCCGAAGTCTTCATGGTGCCGATGAGGGAGGTTGCGGCCCGTCCATGCAGCCAGGGCGAGCGCGCTTCATTTCAAGTGGGTACGCAGCCCGCTTGCGGGCTGCCCGGGGCGATGTCAGCGCTCCACCGTCTTGTTCCAGCGCGCGCTCCACGTCGGGCGCTGCGCGTTGATGACGTCCCAGTCCATGTTCACCGCCGTGCGCGCGTAATCGACCGCGTGCTTGATCAGCACGTCGGTGTCAGCGGGCAGCGGCGTCTTGGGGTTGGCCGGAATACTGGCGCCGCCTTGCAGCGCTTTTGCCTGGGCTGAAGGCGACAGCAGGAACGCTGCCAGCTTCTGCGCCAGTGCAGGCTCGTCGTTCTTGGCGATCACGCATTCCATCGTATTCAACGCCACCGCGCCTTCCTTGGGCTGCGCGTACTCCACCGGCAGGCCCTTGCCCTTGAGCACCATCACCTGGGTCGGCGTGGAGGGGAACAGCCCGGCCTCACCGGTCTGCACCATCTCCGAGAGCTTGGCGGAGTTGGCGACGTATTCGCCGACATTCGCACCCACGCCGGTCTTCCAGGCCTTGAACGCAGGCTCGACATTGCTTTCGGTGCCGCCATTGAGCCGGTTCACCATCAGGAAGGCATGCAGGCCGAAGGTCGACGACGGCAGCGACTGGAAGATGACCTTGCCCTTGAACTTCGGGTCGGCCAGGTCCTGCCAGGAGGTCGGCGGGTTCCAGCCCTTCTCCTTGAACATCTTGGTGTTGTAGGCCAGGCCCGTCATACCGATGCTGACCGCCGCGGCCATGTTGCCCTTGATGCGTGCCTTCTCGGGAATGTCCTTCAGCTCCGGGCTGTCGGCCAGCTTGTCGCACAGGCCCATGCCGATGGCGCGATACATCACGCCGTCGTCCAGGAAGATGATGTGCATCTGCGGCTTGTCCTTGCTGGCCTGCACCTTGGCCAGGATGTCGGAGGACGTGCCGGGCACCACCACGACCTTGACGTTGTTCTCCTTCTCGAACGCAGGAAACACGTGGTCGATATAGGTGCGCTCCATCACGCCGCCGTTCATGCCGACGTACAAGGTCTTGCTCTGCGCCGCCGCCGTGGGCAGCGTCGACAGCACGCCCAACGCAATGCCGCAGCCCGCTGCCACCTTCATGCCAATGCGGATTCCCTGTTTCATGACCGATTCTCCTAAGAGTCGTGGAAAGTGGGCTCGGCATGCGTGGCGCCGAGCCTGGTTTGCTGAAAACGTGCAATCGAGAACGCGTCGATCGGCGTGGAAGTCGCCCCGTCGCGCACCAGCTCGGCCAGCACCTCGCCCACGGCCGGGCCGATCTGGAACCCCGCCCCGGCAAAGCCGAACGCGTGGATGAGGCCCGGTGTGGTCTGGCTCGGCCCGAGCACGGGCTCGCGGTCGGGCAGGTAGCCTTCGGTACCGCTCCAGGTGCGGATGATGTGAGCGTTGCGCAGCGCAGGAAACAGCTCGACCGCCTGCTCCAGCACCGAGAAGATCGCGCTGCGGCCGGACCGTGCGCTGGTGTCGTTCAACGCATAGCCGCGCGCGCCGCCGATCACGCAATTGCCGCGCCGGACCTGGCGGCCATACAGTCCGCCCCCTTCCACGCCGACATTGACGTTCATGAACAGCGGCAGCGGCTCGGTGACGGTCATGGCCGGGTGCGCGCTGATCATGGGCACCTCTTCACCAAACACGCGAGCGACGTCGTTGGCCCAGGCGCCTGCGCAGTTCAGCAGCACGCGCGAGCGGACTTCGAGGCCGCTGCGTGTGCGCAGCCAGAAGCCGTGCTCGTCGCGAGCGATCTCCTCGACCTTCTCGCCCTCGAATATCTGCGCGCCTTCCAGGCGTGCCGCCCGTGCGAAGGCCGGCGACACCAGCCGCGGGTTGGCGTGGCCGTCGTCCGGGCACAGCGATGCACCGACCGCGATGTCGCCCAACCACGGATACGCGCTGCGCAGTTGCGCACGGCTCAAGAGCTGTAGGCCCAGATCGAATTCGCGGGTTCGCTCACGATAGGCTTCGAGCGAGGCCATGTCTTGCTCGCTACGCGCCACCTTGAGGTGCCCCGAGCGCTCGTATTCGCCGTCGATGCCGATGGTCTGCTGCAACTGGCCCCAGATGCGGTGCGCGCGCTGCGACAGCGGCAGTTGCGCCAGCGAGCGCCCTTGCCGCCGCACGCCGCCGTAGTTGACGCCGCTGGAGCGCGAGCCGCAGCTGTCGCGCTCCAGCAGGATCACCGCAATCCCCATGCGCCGCAACGCCAGCGCGGCCGATGCGCCGGCGATGCCGCCGCCGACAATCGCAACGGTGGTGTCCAGCTTGACTACGCTCATGACTGCGCCTCCTCGGTGTGCAGGAAGGCGATCGGCTTGATCGGTGCCTGTGCGCGTATCCGGCCGACGGCGGCGATGTCCTTGCCCGCCGCGTGCGCGAGAATTTCGCAGGCAGCCGCCCCGCACATGCGGCCCTGACAGCGACCCATGCCGACGCGAGTGAAGGCTTTCGCCCGGTTGATCTCGCTCAAGCCGTTGCGCTGGATCTCCGCGCGGAAGGCGCCGACGCTGATCTCCTCGCAGCGGCACAGGAGCGTCGCGTCGTCGCAGGTGTCGGCCCAATCTTCCGGAAACGGAAACGCCTGTTCCAGCGCGGCACGGAAACTGGCGATGCGGGCGAGTGCCTTTTCCAACGTCGCCACGCGGGCTGCCGAAACGCTCTTGCCGCAGTCTTCGATGACCGCCAGCGCGGCGCGCTCACCGGACAGCTCCGCCGCATCCGCGCCCATGATGCCGGCGCCGTCCCCCGCGAGGTAGACGCCGGGTTGGCTGCTGCGCCGTGCAGCATCGAACGTGGGCACGAAGGCGCGGTTGAGCGGATCGAACACGAACTCACAGCCAAGCAGGTCGGCCAGTTGCGTCTCGGGGCGGAGCGCATAGCCGAAGCCCACGGCATCGCAGGCGATGCTGTGTTGGGTTGCGCCGTCCTTCCAGTGAATCCGCTCGACGCGATCGGTGCCGTCCACCGAAGCGATGCGGATGCCGGTACGGATCGGCACGCCTGCCAGACGCAGCTTAGTTCGGTAGTAGAGGCCCTTGGCCAGCAGTGTCGGCAGGCGCAGCATACGCGGCGCGGCCATCGCCTGCTGGCGCAGCGGCGTGGTGTCGAGCACGGCCGCCACGTGCACACCGGCCTTCATGTATTGATAGGCCACCAGGTAGAGCAGCGGCCCGGTGCCCGCAAACACCACGCGCTCGCCAATGGCACAGGCCTGGTATTTGAGCGCGATCTGCGCGGCGCCCAGCGTGAAAACGCCGGGCGTGGTCCAGCCCGGAAACGGCAGGACGCGGTCCGTGGCGCCGGTGGCAACGATCAGGTGCGTGTACGGAACCCGCTCCGGCTGGCCGTCGCAGATCGCATCCACCACGCCGCCCTCGGCATTCCAGACCAGCCGCCCCGGGCGGTAGTCGAGCTGGCCGAGGATGTCGCGCATGGCCGCGTGCACGCCGGTCGCGCGCTTGGCTTCGAAGCCGTAGAGCGTGCTGGGCGGGCGTGTGAACCCGGGCGGCTGCTGGCGGTAGATCTGCCCGCCCCAGGCCGGTGCCTCATCCAGCACAGTCGGCCGCAGGCCATGGCCGACGAGCGTTTGCGCCGCGCGGATGCCGGCCGGCCCCGCACCGATGATGACCACTTGCGGTGACTGCTTCATCGGGAGTGCCTGCTTCATTTGGAGTGACTGCGTCACGAGCGCACGCCCTCCCCGGTCACGATACGCATGCCTTCGCGCACCATGGTCGAGCAGGCACGCATCCGCTCGCCGGATTCGGTACTGACCCAGCAATCCTGGCAGGCGCCCATCAGGCAGAAGCCAGCGCGCGGCGCGGACGAGAAATCGGCATGCCTCAGCACGCTGCCCTGGCTGAGCACGGCAGTCAGCACCGTGTCGCCCTCCAGCGCGCGGGCCGGTGCACCGTCAAGGGTGAACGCGATGGCGCGGCGAGCGGTTTCCCCCACCCGGCAGAACAACGCTCCGGGCTGTTTGCGTGTTTTTGTCGTGGATGTCATTTGCTGCCCACCAGCACTTTGTCCAGGCCGTAGATGCGGTCGATCAGCAGCATGCCGACGCTGGTGATCACGATCATCAGCGCGGAGACCGCCGCCATCATCGGGTCGATCGATTCCGTCGCATACATGTAGATGCGCACCGGCAGCGTCACCGTGGAAGGCGCGGTGACGAACACCGACATGGTCACCTCATCAAAGCTGTTGATGAAGGCCAGCAGCCAGCCGCCGGCCACCCCGGGCAGGATGAGCGGCAACGTCACGCGCAGGAACACCACCGTATTGGAGGCGCCCAGCGACTGCGCGGCATGCTCCGCGCTGAAGTCCATCCCTTCGACTGAGGCGATCACCAAACGCAGAATGTACGGCGTGATCACCACCACATGCGCCAGCACCAGCCACGTGAAGCTGCCGGTGGCGCCCATCAGGGCAAACAGGCGCAGCAAGGCAATGCCCAGCACCAGGTGCGGAATGATGATGGGCGACAGCAGCATCCCGTTGATGAAGTCCCGTCCACGAAACCGGTAGCGCGTGAGCGCGATACCGGCCGGCAAGGCCAGCACCGTCGCGATGGAGGCCGAGAGCAAGGCCAACTGCACGCTGTTATAGAACGCCTGCACGAAATCCGGATGCGCGAAGACGGCCTTGAACCAGCGCAGCGAGAACGCTGTGGTGGGAATCTGCATGGTGTTCTCGGGCGTGAACGCCACCAGGCAGACGATGGCCAGCGGCGCCAGCATGAAGGTCACCACCAGGGTGTGAAACGCCAGGGCAATCGGTCCGTTCTTCTGCATGGCTTACCCCAGCGTCTTCTTGTAACGGCCTTCCAGCAGCCGGTTGTACGACAGCATGATGATGAGGTTGGCCGCCAGCAGCGTGAGCGCGATGGCGGCGCCCAGCGGCCAGTTCAGCTCGCTCAGGAATTCGTCGTAGACCAGCGTGGCGACCATCTTGAGACGGCGCCCGCCCAGCAGGCCCGGAATGGCGAACGAACTCGCGCTCAGGCCAAAGACGATCAGGCTGCCCGACAGCACGCCCGGCAGGATCTGCGGCAGCACGATGCGACGCATCACGGTGGCTTGCGAGGCGCCGAGCGACTGGGCGGCCTGCTGCGTCGACGGGTCCAGCTTCTGCAGCGACGTCCAGGCCGGGATCACCATGAAGGGCAGCATCACGTGGACCAGCCCGATCACGATGGCCGTTTGCGTGTAGAGCAGCTTGACCGAATCGAAGCCGAGCCGGATCAGCGCCTGGTTGATGAGCCCCTCCGGGCCCAGCAGCAGGCTCCAACCGAACGCGCGCACCACGACAGACACCAGCAGCGGCGCCAGGATCACCAGCAGGAAGATCGAGCGCCACGGCGCTCGCATGCGGCTGAGCACATAGGCCTCGGGCACGCCGATCAGCGCGCACAGCACGGTCGTGACCAACGCCAGCCAGAAGGTGCGCAGGAAGACCCCGACGTAGTAGTCGTCGGTGAAGATGGCGGCGTAGTGCAGCAGCGTGGCGTTTGGCTGGATGCCCGTGGCCGGATCAAAGCCCTGGAACGACAGCACCGTCACGAGCAGCAACGGCAGCAATAGCAGCAGCGCAAACAGCGCGGTCACAGGCGTCGCCAGCAGGACCGGCGTGCCGGCCCAGCGACGGACGGGGCGCGGGTTCATGCCACGGCCTCCGCCTGCAGCGCGGTTGCGGCGCAGGCGTCTTCACCCACCAGGCGCAGTTGCTCGTCTGGCCAGGACAGGCCGACTTCGTCGCCTTCGGCCGGTACTGCGGCGCCATTGTTGGGCTGCACGACGTTGAGCGGGCCGATGCGGCTCTCGATCGTGAACAGCCACTGGCTGCCGAGAAAGAACCGCGCCTTCACCGTGCCCGTGATGCGACCCGCATCACGCGGGGTCAGGGCAATCTTCTCGGGCCGCAGGCCGATCCGCACGGCGGTGCCGACGCGGCGGCCGGCAGCGGTAAAGTGGAACTTCAACGGCCCCACTGTCACGAACGCGCCGGTGCCGTCCAGTGCCTCCACGCGGCCGTCCAGCACGTTGGCCTTGCCGACGAACTTCGAGATGAACTCTGAGCGTGGGTATTCGTACAGGCGGTATGGCGCATCCACCTGCGTGATGCGCCCACTTTCCATCACGACCACGCGGTCGCTGATCGACATGGCCTCGGCCTGGTCGTGCGTCACCATGATGGTGGTCATGCCGAGCTGCCGCTGGATGGAACGGATCTCGAACTGCATGTCTTCGCGCAGCTTGGCGTCGAGGTTGGAGAGTGGCTCGTCCAGCAGCAGCACGGATGGGCGGATCACCAAGGCGCGCGCCAGGGCCACCCGCTGGCGCTGTCCGCCCGACAGCTCACGCGGATAGCGCTGTGCATGTTCATGCAGCTTGACCAGCGCCAGGGCCTCGTCCACGCGCAGCGCAGTCTCGCGCTTGGAGACCTTGCGCATCTCCAGGCCGAAAGCCACGTTCTGCGCCACGGTCATGTGCGGAAACAGCGCGTAGGTCTGGAACACGATGCCCAGGCCGCGGCGGCTGGGCGCCATGTGGGTGATGTCCTGGCCGGCAAGCACGACGGCGCCCTTCGTCACCTCCGCGAACCCCGCGATCATCTGCAGGGTCGTGGTCTTACCGCAGCCCGAGGGCCCCAG
This sequence comes from uncultured Ralstonia sp., assembly GCA_913056305.1. Lineage (GTDB taxonomy): Bacteria > Pseudomonadota > Gammaproteobacteria > Burkholderiales > Burkholderiaceae > Ralstonia. Next base: position 1,055 of record CAJXMR010000078.1, on the reverse strand, counting down.
CAGCGAGACGAATTCCCCTTGTTCGATGCTGAGATCGATGCCGGAAACCACGGTGAGCTTGCCGTAGGTCTTGGTAATGCCTCTTAGCTGCAAGAACGACATGCGCTCTCCTCGGAACGGCTTGCCATCAGAAACACTCTGCCGCTGGCCGGCGAATACGCTGGCTCGTTTTCGGTGACTCACTCTACTACACCACATTCCACCAAACAAACTGAATGGATAAGGATATTCCTTTGATCGGTATATTTATCATCGTATATTCCATTGAATAGAATTTGATATGATGGCGGTGAGCACTGATTCCGCGCGGCGGAATTTTTCCGTGGTCCGTGCGGGTATGTCCCAATCCGATGCTCAGCAAAGTCCAGCATGCGGAATATCGGCCACTCAAATTGGATATTTCTTCCAGAATGCAGAACGCAATGAAGCCAACGGACGACAACAACGGAGTCAGCGTGCTCGGCAAGGCGTTTGCGCTGATGCGCGCGCTGGCCTGCGCCCCGGCAGAGGGCGCCAAGATCACGCTGCTGGCGCAGGACACGGGCATCAGCCAGGGCACCGCGCACCGCCTGATGCGTGCGCTGGTCGCGCAGGGTGTCGTGGAGCAGGACGCCGCCTCGAAGCGCTACCGGCTTGGGCTGGAGCTGTTCAGGATGGCCAGCACGGCCGGCAGCGCCGCCACGCTGCGCGAGATCTTCCGGCCTGCCCTGTTGCGCTTGTCGGGCACGCTCAAGGACACGATCTTCCTGCTCGTGCGCAACAACTACGACGCCGTCTGCATCGACCGCAGCGACGGGCCCTACCCGATCCGCTCCTTCACCGGCGACATCGGCGGCAGCATCGCGCTGGGCGTCGGCCAGGGCAGCCTGGCGATCCTGGCGTCGCTGCCCCCGGCCGAGCAGGACGAGGTGATCCGCTTCAACCTGCCCCGGCTCAAGGAGTACCGGCCAATCGATGAGGTGTTCCTGCGCACGGAGATCGCCCGCGCGCGCGAGTTGGGCTATGTGGCCACCCAGACCGGCCTGATCGAAGGCATGGCGGGGCTCGCCGTGCCG
>CAJXMR010000077.1 GCA_913056305.1 uncultured Ralstonia sp. | reverse complement strand
TGGCGCAAGTGTAGGCAAAAACAAAATTCTTAGCAAGATGAAGGACTTAGCTCACAGCCTTAAAGTTTGACCTTTGGAGCCTTATCATTCGGACATCATTTCGACGCAATTCCGTGCTAGCAGAAGGCGCGAACCGCAGAAAAAGTTGCGCGAAAAGCACTTCGAGGAGGGAGACTTCGGAGAACGTCACCAGCCCCAGAAAAGGAGCCTTGCGCGGCACGTCAGTTCCGTGGCCGACGGCGACAAACACGGATTACAACGTGCTCCAACACTTCCTCACAACGCTGTCAATCAGACAGATCAAGCACCTGATGGAAGTCTAACGGCGCACAGCCGATTCTGTTGACACAATTCAAAGACTTTTTCAGCGTTATTCGGCCCTTGCGCAGCCATGTGCGCGAAGCGTCGTCAATCAAGGAAGCGTGTGAACTCGGCGACAGGCGCGCGCTCGGTGACAAGCGCGTTCTCAGCCGCATTGGGATCGGCATAGCCCAGGGACATGCCGCACACCACCATCTCCTCGTCCGCCAACGCCAGGTGCTGCGCAATGATCCGGTGGAATTGCGTGAACGCCGCTTGCGGACAGGTATCGAGCCCCCGCCCGCGCGCCGCCACCATCACGGCTTCGAGGAACATGCCGTAGTCGAGCCAGCTGCCCTGCTCCATCACGCGATCGATGGTGAAGATCAGGCCGACCGGCGCATCGAAGAAGCGGAAGTTGCGCGCATGCTGTGCGTGCATGCGCGATTTCTCCGCGCGACCGATGCCGAGTAGGCCGTAGAGATCCCAGCCGACCTTGCGGCGCCGGCTTTGATACGGATCGACCCACGTGCGCGGGTAGTACGGGTATTCCTCGCGGTGCAGCGTATCGACCTCCGGATGGTCGTATGCGTCGGCGATGGCTTCCGACAGGCGCGCCTTGGATTCGCCCGTGAGCACGTAGACACGCCATGGCTGCGTGTTGCTGCCCGACGGCGCACGCCGCGCGACATCGAGGATCGCCTCGATATCCGCGCGCGCGATCGGCGTCGGCAGGAACGCGCGAATCGAGCGCCGCGACGTGATGGCGCGATCGATCCGTTCGACTTCACTCGGAGTGGGATGACGGTCGTTCATGGCAAGGCAATCAAGCGACGGCGTTGGCAGCCAGCGGTTCGAGGGCAGCCCGCAGTGCGTCCGGAAGTGGCACCGGACGGCGCGTTTCGCGATCCACGTAGACGTGGACGAAATGGCCTTGCGCCGCGGCCTCATGCGCATCGCCGCGGAACAGGCCCACTTCATAGCGCACGCTGGTGTTGCCCAGGCGCGCAACGCGCAAACCGGCCACCACTGGATCGGGAAACGACAGCGGCGCGAAGTAATTGCACTGCGTCTCGATGACGAGGCCAATGGTCTCGCTGGTCTCGGGGTTGAGCACGCCCTGCTCGATCAGGTACGCATTCACCACGGTGTCGAAGTAGCTGTAGTAGACGACGTTGTTGACGTGGCCGTAGACGTCGTTGTCCATCCAGCGCGTGGTGATGGTATGGAAGTGACGGTAGTCGTCGCGCGTCTGTCGGGGCGTGCTCATGCTGGCGTGCGCTCGGGCGGCATTGGAAAACTACGAGGATACGCCAGCCGCTTTCCAGCGGTCACTTGCGGATCACGAGCGCCACGCCGCACGCGGCGATCACCATGCCCAGAGCCGCCAGCGGCGGGAAACGCTCGCCGAACAGCGCCCAGGCCATCACGGCGGTCGTCGGCGGCGTGAGGTACAGCAGCGACGTCACCTTGGTCGCCGCGCCCTTGCGGATCAGCACGAACAGCAGCGAGATCGCGCCGATCGACAGGGCCAGCACCGACCACACCAGCGCGCCGATCATCTGCGCGGTCCAGTGCACCTCGCGCGTCTCGAACAGGAACATGAACGGCAGGCACAGCAACGCCGACGCTCCGAACTGGATGCACGCGCCCATGCGCAGGTCGAACACCGGGCAATGGCGCTTCTGATACAGCGTGCCGACCGTGATCGACAGCAGCGCGCCCAAGCACAATGCCAGCGTCGTCACGCCCACGCCGGCCAGGTGCAGCTTGTTGGCCACCACCAGCCCCACCCCGGCAATGCCGCACAGCAGCCCCAGCCATTGGCGCCCTGTCACGCGCTCACCCCGCATCGACACATACAGCGCCGTCAGGATCGGCTGCATGCCGACGATCAGCGCGCTCATGCCGGCGGGCATGCCGAGCTTGATCGCAGCCCACACGCCGGCCAGATAGCCCCACTGCATCAGCGCCCCCGCCACGGCGAGGTGGCCGATGGTGCGCCAATCGATATCGCCCGAGCCCGCCTGGCGCGGCAGCGGCACACGTGCCAGCCAGACCAGTGGCAACAGGCACACCAGCACGCCCACGAAGCGTAGGAAGAGGAAGGTGATCGGCTCGGCGTACGGCATGCCGTACTTGGCCACGATAAAGCCCGTGCTCCAGATCAGCACGAACAGCCACGGCATGGCGACGACAAACAGGGAATGGGAATCGCGGGCCGACGCGGGCGTGGCCGAATACGCTTGACTCATGCGGAAAGCGGTTGGGGAATCGGAGCGGCGGCAGCCTCGGCCCGTGCCGCCTGGCTCGCAGACCAACGCGCTGCATGCCGTGCGGCCAGCGCGATGGTCTGCGCGTGGACGGCCACGGTATCGTCGATGTTGTTGCCGTAGCCGCCCGCCATGGTAACGGCAATCGGAATGCGCCGCTCATATGCGAAATCGAAGACTTGCTGGTCGCGGTGGGCCAAGCCATCCATCGTCAGTTTCAGGCGGCCCAGGCGATCGCCCTCGTGCGGGTCGGCACCCGCCAGGTAGATGATCAGGCGCGGGGCAAAGCGCGCAGCCAGCGTGTCAAGGGCGCCGGCCAACGCTTCCAGATAGGCCGCATCGCCACAGCCGTCCGGCAGGCCGACGTCCAGATCGGAGGCCTCCTTGCGGAACGGATAGTTCTTCTCACCGTGCAGCGACAGCGTAAACATCGAAGCATCGCCGCCCAGGATCGATGCCGTGCCATTGCCCTGATGGACGTCGAGATCAACGATGGCGACCGGAAACGCGATGGGGTGATCGCCCCGCTGGCGCTGCATCCAGCGCGAGGCGATGGCTGCGTCATTGAAGACACAAAAGCCCGCGCCCTTATCGGCATACGCGTGGTGCGTGCCGCCGGCCAGGTTGACGGCGATCCCGTCCGTCATGGCTGCCGCGCACGCTGCCATGGTGGCGCCGGCCGAGCGGCGGCTGCGCTCCACCATCTCCGGCGACCAGGGAAAGCCGATCTCGCGCTGCCGGGCCGGGTCCAGCCGGCCGGCGCTGACCGCGCTGACATAGTCCGGTGCGTGAGCCAGCAGCAACGCGTCGTCACCGGCACGCGGTGCCTCGTGCATGAGCAGGCCAGGCACGTCGACCAGCACGCGTTCGCGCAGCAGACTGTACTTGCGCATGGGAAACCGATGCCCCGGTGGCAACGGCAAAACGAAATGGTCGGTATAGAACACCTGCATGTGACTGATCGATCGCAACGCAACAAAACTGGCGGACGGGGAAATCGTAACCTACGCTGGCGCCATCGGTTTTTTGCAACACCGCTGCCCCCAAATGGCAGAACAAGCCGGCGCCTTGCACCAAAAATGCGCGCTCTTATGCCACAAAAAGTTACGGCAAACGGTTCGCGGCGCAATTCCTGCACACGAAATATCAGCCAATTCTGATTTTTGTGCGATGCACAAAAACCGCTTGACACTCGATTGACGTTCAACAACAATGAATTTGTTGCGACGCACCATCCCGATGCTTCGCGATGTCGCCTGGAAGGCACGACGCTGACCGTCACGCTTTGTACATCTGGGCGAACTAAATTCTGACTTTGATTCCCCGTCCACCTTTGATTGATTGGAGAGACAAACATGCTGACTCAGGAACAGATCGCTGCGGCGCACAAAGCCAACCTCGAGACCTTTTTCGGTCTGACCAACAAGGCGTTTGAAGGCGTCGAAAAGCTGGTCGAACTGAACCTGCAAGTCGTCAAGGCCACCCTGGCCGAGAACGTCGAACACGCCAAGAAGACCCTGGCCGCCAAGGACGCGCAAGAGCTGCTGACCGCTCAAGCCGGCCTGCTGCAACCGGCTGCTGAAAAGGCCCTGGCCTACAGCCGTCACCTGTACGAAATCTTCTCGGACACGCAAACCGAATTCGGCAAGGTTGCCGAGTCGCAAATCGCCGAGAACAGCCGCAAGCTGGCCGCGCTGGTCGACAACGTGTCGAAGAACGCTCCGGCTGGCTCCGAGTCCGCCGTGGCGCTAGTGAAGTCGGCCCTGTCCGCCGCCAACAACGCTTACGACTCGGTGCAGAAGGCCACCAAGCAAGCCGTGGAACTGGCTGAAAGCAACTTCCACGCAGCTGCCAACGCTGCCAGCAAGGCAACCGCCCAGGCTTCGGCCCAAGCGCGCGCTGCTACCAAGAAGTCGACGACCGCCGCCTAATCGGCCCGTCCCTTCTGCCGCATGAGCGGGCCTCCTTCGGGAGGCCCGTTTTCATTGGTGCCCGGCCGCGCAGTGGCAGGCCCACCGAGCCCAGCCTCTAAACACGCTGTTTGCGCGCATTTGCGCGGAACCGAAACGCAGGCCCGACGGTCCATTCCACCGTATGCGCATGATTGTCTCCTCGGTCCCGCAAAGAAAACCTGTCCTCAGTGGTGATCAGTGGGTACCTTTTGAACCCGGCTTCGGCCGGGTTTTTTGTGTGCGCTCGTCCCGACGACGCTCTGCATATTGCGAACTTTTGTGGATATGCGAAGCTCCATCCTGTATTGCCGCCTACAGATGTGACCGATGTCCCGTGAATCCTTGGCCCGGCGTAGCCTGATCATCCTGGCCGCGTTGATCCTCCTGTTCGAAGAATGGATCTGGAACGCGATGCTGCGCGCGACCGCGCGGCTGGCGACCCACCCGTGGGTGCTGGCCGCGGAGCGCCGGCTCGCCGCGCTTGAACCAATCGAAGCACTGAGCGCGTTCGTGCTCCCGATGCTGGCCCTGCTGCCATTCAAGCTGGCGGCGGTCTACGTGCTGGCACGTGGCCACATCATTGCCGGGGCCTTGGTGCTGGTGCTCGCCAAGGTAGTCAGCACGGGCTTGGGCGCGCGCATCTATACCGTCGTGCGGCCGCAACTGCAAACCATTGGCTGGTACGCGCGCCTGGAATTCCGTTTCCTGGCCTGGAAGCGACGCATGGTGGCTGCCCTGCGCGCCACACCAACGTGGCAATCGCTGCAGGCGCATCTGGCCGCTTGGCGGGCACAACGACGTGGCCTGCTGCGGTTGGGATGGAGGCGCTTGGTGGCGGTGGTCCGCCTCATGCGCCGACAACGGCGCACCGATCAATCTCGACACTGATGCATCTGCCCACGATGCAAAAAGGGCCGCCCATTTGAGCGGCCCTTCTTTCTGCCAGCCGAGTTTTTGGGTTTCCCCAAGAACTCGGCGGTTAATTGCATATTAGCGCTTGCGAGCGGGCGGCACGTCCGTGCAAACACCCTCGTAGATTTCCGCAGCCATGCCCACCGACTCACCCAGCGTCGGGTGCGGGTGGATGGTCTTGCCGATATCCACCGCGTCGGCGCCCATCTCGATGGCCAGGCAGATCTCGCTGATGAGGTCGCCCGCATGCGTGCCAACGATGCCGCCGCCGATGATGCGATGCGTTTCTTCGTCGAAGATCAGCTTGGTAAAGCCCTCATCGCGACCGTTGGCGATGGCGCGGCCCGAAGCGGCCCACGGGAACACGCCCTTGCTGTACTTGACGCCCTGCGCCTTGCACTGGTCTTCGGTCAGGCCGGCCCAGGCCACTTCCGGATCGGTGAAGGCCACCGACGGAATCTGCTTGGCATCGAAGTACGCCTTCTCGCCGTGCGCGGCCTCGGCGGCCACGTGGCCTTCGTGCACCGCCTTGTGCGCCAGCATCGGCTGACCGACGATGTCGCCGATCGCATAGATGTTCGGCACGTTGGTGCGCTGCTGCTTGTCCACGTCGATGAAGCCGCGGTCGGTCACGGCCACACCGGCTTTTTCCGCACCGATGCGCTTGCCGTTCGGGCTGCGGCCCACGGCCACCAGCACCATGTCGTAGCGCACCGGCTCGGCCGGTGCAGCCTCGCCCTCGAACTTGACATAGATGCCGTCCGGCTTGGCTTCGACGCCCACGGTCTTGGTCTTGAGCATGACCTTGTCGAAGCGGCCCTTGTTCATTTTGTCCCACACCTTGACGAGGTCGCGGTCGGCGCCGTTCATCAGGTTGTCGAGCATTTCCACCACGTCGATGCGCGCGCCCAGCGTGCTGTACACCGTCGCCATTTCCAGGCCGATGATGCCGCCGCCGATCACCAGCATCTTCGCCGGCACTTCGCGCAGCTCCAGCGCGCCGGTCGAATCGACGATGCGCGGATCTTCGGGGATGAACGGCAGCTTCACGGATTCGCTGCCGGCAGCAATGATCGCCTTGGCGAAGCGGATGACCTTCTTCTCGCCGGTGGTGGCCTTGCCCTCGCCGTCCGTCACCTGCACTTCCAGGTGGTTCGGGTCGAGGAACGTGCCGACGCCGCGCACCACCTGCACCTTTCGCGACTTGGCCATGCCGGCCAGGCCGCCGGTCAGCTTGCCGACCACGGCTTGCTTGTGCTTGAGCAACTGGCCCAGGTCGATCTTCGGTTCGTTGTAGACGATGCCATGCGCGGCCATCGCCTTGACTTCATCCATGATGGCAGCCGTGTGCAGCAGCGCCTTGGACGGGATGCAGCCCACGTTCAGGCAGACGCCGCCCAGCGTGGCGAAGCGCTCAACCAGCACGGTGTTCATGCCGAGGTCTGCACTGCGGAACGCTGCCGAGTAGCCGCCCGGGCCGGAGCCGAGGACGAGCATGTCGCATTCGATGTCGGCGCCGCCTGCGTGCTTGGCAGCTTGCGGTGCGGGTGCCGACGCAGCCGGCGCGGCAGCAGGTGCTGCGGCCGGAGCCGGTGCTTGCGCAGGCGCCGGAGCAGCCGCCGCACCGGCTTCCGCCGTCGCAATCACCGCCCCCTTGGCAACCTTATCACCCACCTTGACCTTCACATCGATGATCTTGCCGGCCACGTCCGAGGGCACTTCCATGCTGGCCTTGTCGGATTCCAGCACGATCAGCGACTGCTCGGGCGCCACGGTATCGCCCGCCTTGATCAGCACTTCGATGACTTCCACCGCATCGAAATCGCCGATGTCCGGCACCTTGATTTCCACCACGCTCATTCCTGACTCCTTGTTCTTGTCGTCGGCTCCAGGCATCGCCCTGGCCGCCGACGCTTTCAATCCTGCAGACGCACCGTGTGCACTTCGATCGGGCCGCCCGAACTTTTATCGAACTCGACACCGGCAGCCACGCCAATCTGCGCGACCTCGGCCGCCGTCTTGCCCGGCAGATCGAACACCGCCGACATCGCCCCCAGCGCGAAATTGCGCCCCGAGCCGATGCCCCAGAAGCGGTCGAACGCAAACACCTCGCGGTACGAATAGACGCCGTAGATGCCGGTCGGGTTGGCGATCAGGCAGGTGATCTGCGACGACTCGTAGGGGTCGTCGTCGTCTTCCTTGGTGTTGACGAAATACTCGTCCTTGAGCTTTTCGTGCACCTTGAGGAAGGTCCGGAAGACGTCGTCGCGCGTGCCGAGCCGGCACTCATCGGCCAAACCCGCCAGCAGGCTGCGCATGACCGGGAAGTGGGCCGTCGTGCCCGCCAACGCGATCAATGACTCGCCCACCTGGAAGATCTTCTGGTTCTGCTCGTAGCCGCGCGCCAGGCGCGTGTCGCCGAACGTCACCAGCGAATCGGCCGCAATCGCCACTTCGCCGTCTTTCTTGACCACCACGCACGTCGTCATGTCGTCCTCGCCAAAAGTCAGCCGACCGGTCCGCCGACCGCCGCAAACCCAAGCGGGCCGGCACGCACAGGCTCGCAGCCCGATGCGTGCCGCACCCGTGCGGGCTTACAGGCTGACGCGACGGAAGTCCGCCAGCACGCTGGCCAGATACGCGTTGAAGCGCGCAGCCTCGGCCCCGTCGATCACGCGGTGATCGTACGACAGCGACAGCGGCAGCGTCAGGCGCGGCACGAACTGCTTGCCGTCCCACACCGGCTTCTGATATCCACGCGACAGACCCAGGATGGCCACTTCCGGCGCGTTGATGATCGGCGTGAAGTTCGTACCGCCAATGCCACCCAGCGACGAGATCGAGAAGCAGCCGCCCTGCATCTGGTCCGGCTTGAGCTTACCGTCACGCGCGGCCTTCGACAGGTCGGCCATTTCGCGGGCGATATCGACCAGGCCCTTCTTGTCCGCATCGCGGATCACCGGCACCATCAGCCCGTTGGGCGTATCGGCCGCGAAGCCGATGTGGAAGTACTGCTTGAAGACCAGGTTGTCGCCGTCCAGGCTGGCGTTGAAGGTCGGGAATTTCTTCAGTGCGCCGACCACGGCCTTGATCACGAAGGCCAGCATCGTGAACTTCACGCCAGCCTTTTCGTTCTCTTTGTTCAGCGTCACGCGCAGGGCTTCGAGGTCGGTGATGTCCGCTTCGTCGTTGTTGGTGACGTGCGGGATCATGACCCAGTTGCGATGCAGGTTCGCGCCGGAGATCTTCTTGATGCGCGACAGCGGCTTCGGATCGATCGGGCCGAACTTGGTGAAGTCCACCTTCGGCCACGGCAGCAGGTTCAGCTCGCCGCCGCCAGCCGGTGTGCCTGCAGCAGCCTTGCCCGGCGCTGCGGCCTGGCCGGTCATCACGCCCTTGACGTAGCGCTGCACGTCTTCCTGCGTAATGCGGTTCTTCGGGCCCGTACCGCCAACGAGGTTGACGTTCACGCCCAGGTCACGCGCGTACTTGCGCACCGACGGGCTGGCGTGGGCAGCCTTGCCCACCGTGCCGACGGTGTCGGCGGTGTACGTTGCGGGTGCGGCGGCCGGAGCGGCTGCGGGTGCAGCAGCAGGCGCCGGACTCGGTGCAGCAGCAGCCGGTGCGGGGGCCGGAGCTTGCGCCGGCGCTGCGGCAGCACCGCCCGCACCTTCCAGCACAACGATCAGCGTGCCTTGCGACACGGCATCGCCCACCTTCACGCGGATTTCCTTGACGGTACCGGCTGCCGGCGACGGCACATCCATCGTGGCCTTGTCCGATTCGAGCGTGATCAGCGACTGCTCGGCTTCCACCTTGTCGCCCACCTTCACGCTGATCTCGATGACCGGCACGTCCGTGTAGTCACCGATGTCCGGGACCTTCACTTCCACCGTACCGCCACCTGCTGCAGCCGGCGCGGGAGCCGGAGCCTGTGCAGCGGGTGCAGGAGCCGGCGCAGCGGCGGCCGGAGCCGGTGCTTGTGCCGCAGGTGCCGGAGCAGCGGCTGCGCCCTGCTCTTCGAGCAGCAGCACCAGCGAGCCTTCCGACACAGCGTCGCCCACCTTGATCTTCACTTCCTTGACGACGCCGCTCTTGGGCGACGGCACGTCCATGGTCGCCTTGTCCGACTCCAGCGTGACCAGCGAATCCTCGGCGTTGACGGTATCGCCCGCCTTGACCAGCACTTCGATCACCGGGACGTCCTTGTAGTCGCCGATGTCCGGCACCTTGATTTCTACGACTTGACTCATTCTTCTGTCTCCAGAGGGTCTGGCGGCGAGAGCATCCGGCGGCGGACACACAGTGCCCCGCAGGCTACCGCATCGTGCAGGCAAATGCACTAAGCGGAAAGTCTGTCGGGGCGGTGCCCGTGCCGGTGCGCAACCCGCGCGCCCGGCGGCTCCGTTATACGGTCATCGGGTTGGGCTTGTTCGCGTCGAGGTTGTACTTCTTCAGTGCCTCGGCCACCTTTTCGCGCGGCAGCACGCCTTCATCGGCGAGTGCCTTGAGCGACGCGACCGTCACCCAGTAGCGATCCACCTCGAAGAAGTGGCGCAGCTTCTCGCGCGTGTCCGAGCGGCCGAAACCGTCGGTGCCCAGCACCACATAGCGGCGCGGGACAAACGCGCGGATCTGCTCGGCGAAGGTGCGGACGTAGTCGGTCGATGCGATGACCGGGCCGCGCACGCCCTTGAGCATCTTCTCGACGTGCGACTCGCGCTGAGCCTCAGTCGGGTTGAGCAGGTTCCAGCGTGCGGTGGCGTTGCCTTCGCGGGCCAGCTCGGTAAAGCTTGGGGCACCCCACAGGTCGGATTCGACGCCCCAGTCCTTCTTGAGCAGCTCGGCGGCGGCGATCACCTCGCGGAAGATCGTGCCCGAGCCCAGCAGCTGCACGCGCGGTGCGTTGCTGTTCTCGACGCCCTTCTTGAACAGGTACATGCCCTTGATGATGTCGGCCTCGGCACCCACCGGCATTTCGGGGTGCTCGTAGTTCTCGTTCATCACCGTCAGGTAGTAGTAGATGTCTTGCTGCTCGACGTACATGCGGCGCAGGCCGTCTTGCATCACCACCGCCAGTTCGTACTGGAAGGTCGGGTCATACGAGATGCAGTTCGGGATGGCGGCGTGATAGACGTGCGAGTGGCCGTCTTCGTGCTGCAGGCCTTCGCCGTTGAGCGTGGTGCGGCCCGCGGTGCCGCCCAGCAGGAAGCCGCGCGAGCGCATGTCGCCGGCGGCCCAGCAGAGGTCGCCGATACGCTGGATACCGAACATCGAGTAATAGATGTAGAACGGGATCATCGCCACGCCATGCGTCGAATACGACGTGGCGGCCGCGATCCAGTCGCACATGGCGCCGGCTTCGTTGATGCCTTCCTGCAGCACCTGACCCGTCTGCGATTCCTTGTAGAACATCAGCTGGTCGTGATCCTGCGGCACGTACTTCTGGCCTTCCTGGTTCCAGATGCCGACCTGGCGAAACAGGCCTTCCATGCCGAACGTGCGCGATTCATCCGGCACGATGGGCACCACGTGCTTGCCGACGTTCTTGTCCTTGAGCAGGATGTTCAGAATCCGCACGAAGGCCATCGTGGTGGACACTTCGCGGCCTTCGCCGGTGGCCTTGAGCAGCGCGTCGAACGCACCCAGCGCCGGCACCTGCAGCGGATCAGCCTTCATGCGACGGGCCGGCAGGTAGCCGCCCAGGTCCATGCGGGCGCGGCGCATGTATTCGAGTTCCTTCGAGCCTTCCTCGAACTTGACGTACGGAACGTGCTCGAGCTGGTCGTCAGCAATGGGGATGCTGAAGCGATCGCGCAGCTTGCGGATGGCGTCCACCGGCATCTTCTTCTGCTGGTGGGCGATGTTCATCGCTTCGCCGGCTTCACCCATGCCGTAGCCCTTGATGGTCTTGGCGAGGATGACGGTCGGCTGGCCCTTGTGCTCAGTGGCCGACTTGAAGGCCGCGAAGATCTTGTGCGGATCATGGCCGCCGCGGTTCAGCGCCCAGATGTCGTCGTCGGACCAGTCGGCCACCATGGCCTTGAGTTCCGGCGTGTTGAAGAAGAACTCGCGCACGTAGGCGCCATTCTTGGACTTGAAGGTCTGGTACTCGCCGTCGACGCATTCCATCATACGGCTCATCAGCAGGCCCTTGGTGTCGCGGGCGAGCAGTTGATCCCAGCGGCTGCCCCAGATGACCTTGATGACGTTCCAGCCGGCACCGCGGAATTCGCTCTCCAGCTCCTGGATGATCTTGCCGTTGCCGCGCACCGGGCCGTCCAGGCGCTGCAGGTTGCAGTTGACCACGAAGACGAGGTTGTCCAGCTTCTCGCGGCCGGCCATGCCGATCGCGCCCAGCGATTCCGGCTCGTCGGTCTCGCCGTCGCCCAGGAAGGCCCAGACCTTGCGGTTTTCCCAGTTCTGGATCAGGCCGCGGCTGGCCAGGTACTTGGTGAAGCGCGCCTGGTAGATCGCCATGATCGGGCCCAGGCCCATCGACACGGTCGGGAATTGCCAGAAATCCGGCATCAGCCACGGGTGCGGATACGACGAGATGCCCTGGCCGTCGACTTCCTGACGGAAGCTGTCGAGCTGGTTCTCGGTCAGGCGGCCCAGCAGGAAGGCGCGCGAATACACGCCCGGCGCCGAGTGGCCCTGCACGAACACCATGTCGCCGCCGTGCTTGTCCGACGGGGCGTGCCAGAAGTGGTTGTAGCCGACGTCATACAGCGTGGCGGCCGAGGCGAACGACGAGATGTGGCCGCCGACGTTGGTGTCCTTGTTGGCGCGCAGGACCATGGCCATGGCGTTCCAACGGGTGTACGAACGGATACGGTGCTCGATTTCCTGGTCGCCGGGGATGCGGTCCTGGTTTTCGACCGGAATCGTGTTGATGTAGGGGGTTTCTGCGTGCAGCGGCGAGGTCACGCCATTGATGCGGGCGTACTCGATCTGCTTGTCGAGGAGGAACGCCGCCCGGTCCGGACCTTCCGCACCGATGACGCCTTGCAGCGCCTCCAGCCACTCTTTGGTTTCCTGGGGATCGACGTCGCTGGCGCGCGTGGCACCCAGGACTTGTTCTGGTACGGCCGACATTGCGGTCTCCTTGGTAGCGTAACGGTTGTTGCGTCTCTTGGTGGGCGCCCCGCCCGCTCGCGCTCGCGCACGACGCAGCAAGGCCACCCCGACTTTTGCGCAGATTCTATGAGCACACGCAAATGCAGCACAAGCGGAATTTTCAAATTGCGATATGGTTTTTTATAATGTGGAATATTGCCGCAGTGCAAGATATGGACTGAATTAACGCTGCAGTGCAACATCCGCACGTCCACCGTTTGCGCGCCACCAGCGGTTTCCCCAAGCGACCCGCCAATTGATTGCCGCTACACTTGATTTTGCGCAGTTGCACAGATGTCCTTGAACCTTCCTCCGCAGAATTCCGGCGTTCGCCCGCCCATCATGCTCTCCCCCTCCCAAGCCACATCTGAAGCGGCCAACGCCGTGACGGAGCCGCCCGCGATGACGCCTGCGCAGGGGCCAAGTTCCGTGCCCGCGCCAGAGCTGCCGCCGGAGGACAGCGTGCACACGAACATGCCGCGCCGGCTGTGGGTCACGCGCCTGAACCGGATCTGGACGACCAACTGGTTCATGTTCGTCCCGCTGGTGGCGATCGTGCTGTTTGCCGGCGCGATGATCTTCATCCTGTATCAGCTGCACGCCACCGAGGTGCAGCAGCAGCGCGACGCCCTCTACCGAGACGCCGCCTGGGCCGAGCAGAAGGTGCGGCTGTCCCTGCAGAGCAACCAGGACCAGGTGGCGGCGCTCGCCCGCGACATTGGCGCCGCGCAGCTGGACCCAAGCGCCTACCGCGACGCCGCCCGCCAGCTCCTGCGCGAAAACCCCGAGCTGGTCTTCATCAACTGGCTGGACGCCACGCGGCGGCCGCGCTGGGCCTTCCCCGCCAATTCGGAGTTCGTGCAGCGCGTGCGCGAAACGCGCGACCACCCGCTCGAAGCCGAGATCCAGTCCGCCTACGACGCCGCGCGCGAGACCCAGCGCGCCGTCTATTCCCGCCCGATCCAGAACGAACGCGGCGAGAGCTTCATGCTGATGGAAGTGCCGATCGTGCGCGACAACGAGTTCCTCGGCACGGTGGGCGCCATGTACTCCGTCACCGGCATCCTCACGCAGCTGCTGCCGGGCGAGCTGACCGACCGCTACCGCTTCTCGCTGGTCGACAAGAACAACGTGATCCGCGCCAGCACGTCACTGCGGCCGGTGCCCAAGGCGGCGGCCTCGTACGAGGTGCTGCTGGACCCGCCGGGGCATTCGTTGTCGCTGCGGGCGGAGGCCTACCCGGCGCCGTCCAACCTGCCCAACAACATGCTGATGTGGCTGGTGGCGGGCCTGTCGTGCTTCGTGATCTGGAGCCTGTGGAGCGTGTGGCGGCACACCAGCCGCCGCTCCGAGGCGCAGCGCGCCCTGCTCGCGGAAACGTCGTTCCGCCGCGCCATGGAGAACTCCATGGTGATCGGCATGCGCGCGCTCGACCTCAACGGCCGCATCACCTACGTCAACCCCGCCTTCTGCCGCATGATCGGCTGGACCGAGCAGGAACTGGTCGGCCGCATGCCGCCCTTCCCGTACTGGCCGCCCAACGAGATCGGCGAGATGCAGAAGCACATCGAGCTGACCCTGCGCGGCAAAGCCCCCGCCAACGGCATGGAGCTGCGCATGATGCGCCGCGACGGCACCAGCTTCTACGCGCGGATGTACGTCTCGCCGCTGATCGACGCCCGCGGCCGGCACACCGGCTGGATGAGTTCGATCACCGACATCACCGAGCCCAAGCGCGCGCGCGAAGACCTGGCCGCCGCGCACGACCGCTTCACCACCGTGCTGGAGAGTCTGGACGCGGCCGTCTCGGTGCTCTCCACCGACAAGGCCGAGCTGCTGTTCGCCAACCGGTATTACCGCCAACTGTTCGGCTGGGAAGCCTTCGGCCACCTGCAGCTCTCCGGCCAGGACGTCGACACCGACGATGTCTCCAGCGACGCGCTCGACCTGGTCGATGCCTATGCCGGCCTGCCCGCCTCCGAGCTGACCCCGCACGCCGCCGACGCGCGCGAGATCTACGTGCCGTCGATGCAGAAGTGGTTTGAAGTGCGCCGCCGCTACATCCAGTGGGTGGACGGCCACCTCGCGCAGATGCAGATCGCCACCGACATCACCGTGCGAAAAGCGGCAGAAGAAATGACGCGCCAGCACGAAGAACGCCTGCAGTTCACCAGCCGCCTGACCACCATGGGCGAGATGGCGTCGTCGCTGGCACACGAGCTGAACCAGCCGCTGGCCGCCATCAACAATTACTGCATGGGCGCGGTCGGCCGCCTGAAGAGCGGGCGCAGCACGCCGGAAGAGCTGATCCCGGTGCTGGAGAAGACCTCCGCCCAGGCGGTGCGCGCCGGCACCATCATCCAGCGCATCCGCGGTTTCGTGAAGCGCAGCCAGCCGCAGCGGCGCGAATCCGACCTGCGCGAGATGGTCGCGGACGCCGTCGGCCTGGCCGAGCTGGAAGCCACTCGGCGCGGCATCACCATCCTCACACGCCTGCCGGCCGACCTGCCGCACCTGTATGTTGATCCGGTGCTGATCGAGCAGGTGCTGGTCAACCTGCTCAAGAACGCCGCCGAGGCCATGGCCGCCCACCCGCGCCTGCGCGCCGCCAGCGTCTTGCGCCTGCATGCCAACCTGATCAATGACCCGGAAAACTCCGTGTTGATCGAGGTGATCGACCAGGGCCCCGGCGTGGACGACAGCACCAAGGAACGCCTGTTCGAGCCCTTCTACAGCACCAAGTCCGATGGCATGGGCATGGGCCTGAACATCTGCCGTTCGATCATCGAATCCCACCTTGGCAGGCTCTGGGTGGAAAACAATGCCGACGGGATCGGCTGTACGTTTAAAATCATCCTGCCGCTGCATCCGATTTGACCGGTTTCAACGGATTCAGCTTCAATCGGTTTCCAGAACGTAGAACGAGGACTCTCCATGAGTGCAACGCCCGCTGCAGTTGCCCCGCGCAACGAAACCGTGTTCGTCGTCGATGACGACGAAGCCATGCGCGATTCGCTGACGTGGTTGCTCGAAGGCAACGGCTACACCGTCCGCACCTACCGCAGCGCCGAGGAATTCCTGGTCGACGACAAGCGCGGCGAAGGCGTCGGCTGCCTGATCCTCGACGTGCGTATGCAGGGCATGAGCGGCCCCGAACTGCAGGATCGCCTGCTGGCCGAAAATAGCCGCATGCCGATCGTCTTCGTGACCGGTCACGGCGACGTGCCGATGGCGGTGTCGACCATGAAGAAGGGCGCGGTCGACTTCATCGAAAAGCCGTTCGACGAATCGGAGCTGCGCGAGCTGGTCGAGCGCATGCTCAGCAAGGCCCGCTCGGATGACTCCACCGCGCGCGAGCAGAAAGCCGCCCAGGACCTGCTGGGCAAGCTGACCACGCGCGAGCAACAGGTGCTGGAGCGCATCGTGGCCGGCCGCCTGAACAAGCAGATCGCCGATGACCTGGGCATTTCGATCAAGACCGTGGAGGCGCACCGCGCCAACATCATGGAAAAGCTCAACGTGAACACGGTGGCCGACCTGCTGCGTCTGGCCCTGTCACGCAATAGCTGACCCTGCCTGCGGCGCGTTCGCGCCGCTTCATCGGGTGATCCGGGCGGCTGGAATGGAAGGCGGCGATTTATAATCGCGCTTTGCCCTCTCCTCCTCCGCCCAGCCATGACCGCCCAACTCATCGACGGCAACGCGCTTGCCAAACAACTCCGCGCCGAAGCCGCACAACGTGCCGCCGCCCTCACCGCGCGCGGCCACCAGCCCGGCCTCGCCGTCATCCTCGTGGGTGAGGACCCGGCCAGCCAGGTCTACGTGCGCAACAAGATCAAGGCGTGCGAAGACAACGGCTTCCTGTCCGTCTTCGACCGCTACCCGGCCGACCTGACCGAAGCCGACCTGCTCGGCCGCATCGACGCCCTGAACCGCGACCCGCGCATCCACGGCATCCTGGTCCAGCTGCCGCTGCCCAAGCACATCGACAGCCACAAGGTGCTCGAAGCCATCGCGCCCGAGAAGGACGTCGACGGCTTCCACGTGGCCAACGCCGGCGCGCTGATGACCGGCGCCCCGCTGTTCCGCCCGTGCACGCCGTACGGCTGCATGAAGATGCTGGAATCGGTCAACTACCCGGTGCGCGGCGCCAATGCCGTGGTGGTGGGGGCCTCGAACATCGTCGGCAAGCCGATGGCGATGCTGCTGCTGCAGGCCGGCGCCACCATCACCGTTTGCAACAGCAAGACGCGCGATCTGGCCGCCCACACGCGTGAGGCGGACATCATCGTGGCCGCCGTGGGCCGTCGCAACATCATCACCGCCGACATGGTCAAGCCGGGCGCCGTCGTCATCGACGTGGGCATGAACCGCGACGACGCCGGCAAGCTCTGCGGCGACGTCGACTTTGCGGGCGTCAAGGACGTCGCGGGCTACATCACCCCGGTGCCCGGCGGCGTCGGCCCGATGACGATCACCATGCTGCTGATCAACACCTTGGAAGCCGCTGAGCGTGTGGCTGAAGGAGCCGCGCTGGCGGCGTAAGCTTCACCTGATCCCATTGGAAACGGAGAAAGCGTCCCAACCTGATGGATCGGACGCTTTTTTCGTTTCACGACCTCCCCGTTTCACGAGCCCGCCATGACCGATACCTTGCCCCAAGCCAATCCGCTGCTCGATTTCTCCGGTCTGCCGCGCTTCGCGGACATCCGTCCTGAACACATCACGCCGGCGCTCGATACGTTGCTGGAGCAAGCCGCGGCGGCTGTCGCCAAGGTCAAGGAGCCGGCCACGCCGGCCGACTGGCACAACGTCGTGCAGGCACTGGAAGACGCCACCGAGCCACTGGGCCGCGCCTGGGGCATCGTCAGCCATCTCAGCTCGGTGGCCGATACGCCCGCCCTGCGCGAGGCGCATGCCGCCAACCTGCCGCGCGTGACCGAGTTCTGGTCTGGCCTGGGGCAAGACCTGGCACTGTTCGAGAAGTACAAGGCCATCGCCACGAGTGCCGAATACGCCACCCTGACCTCCCCCCGCAAGAAGCTGCTCGACAACGAGCTGCGCGGCTTCCGCCTGGGCGGCGCCGAGTTGCCGGAAGACCAGAAGCCGCGCTTTGCCGCCATCCAGGAACAGCAGGCGCAGCTGACCAAGGCCTTCAGCGACCACGTGCTGGATGCCACCAACGCCTACGCGCTGCGGATCGACGACGAAGCCCGCCTGGCCGGCCTGCCCGATGACGCCAAGGAAGCCGCACGCGAAGCGGCCCGCCGCGACGATCCGAACGCTACCGGCTGGAAGTTCACGCTGCATTTCCCGTCGTACTTCCCGGTGTTGCAATACGCGGATGACCGCGCGCTGCGCCGCACGCTGTACGAGGCCAACGTCACGCGCGCATCCGAGCTGGGTGCGCAGCACGGCGGCGGCAAGGCCGAGTGGGACAACACCGCCAACATGGCCGAGCAACTGGCGCTGCGTACCGAAGAAGCGCACATGCTCGGCTACCGTAACTTCGGCGAAGTCTCGCTGGTGCCGAAGATGGCCGACTCCCCCGAGGAAGTCCTGCGCTTCCTGGGCGAGCTGGCCGACCGCGCCCGCCCGTTCGCGGAGAAAGACTGGGTCGAGCTGCAGGCCTTTGCCAAGGACAAACTCGGCATCGACAAGCTTGAACCGTGGGACATGGCCTACGCCTCGGAAAAGCTGCGCGAAGCGCGGTACGCCTTCTCCGAGCAGGAGGTGAAGCAGTACTTCCCTGAGCCCGCCGTGCTGGATGGCCTCTTCAACGTCGTGCAGACGCTGTTCTCGGTCAAGATCCGCCCCGAGCAGGCCGAGGTGTGGCACCCGGACGTGCGCTTCTTCCGCGTGGAATCGGCCCAGGGCGAGTTGCTCGCGCAGTTCTACATCGACCTGTACGCCCGCGAAGGCAAGCGTGGCGGCGCCTGGATGGACGACGCGCGCGGCCGCAAGGCGCTGGACGATGTGCGCGTGCAAACCCCGGTGGCCTACCTCACCTGCAACTTCTCCGGCCCGGTTGGCGACAAGCCGGCACTGTTCACACACGACGAGGTCATCACCCTCTTCCACGAATTCGGCCATGGGCTGCACCACATGCTCACGCTGGTGGATGAGCTGGGCGTGTCCGGCATCAACGGCGTGGAATGGGATGCGGTGGAGCTGCCCTCGCAGTTCATGGAGAACTTCTGCTGGGAGTGGGAGGTGCTGTCGCGCATGACCCGCCAGGTCGATTCAGGCGAGCCGCTGCCGCGTGCGCTGTACGACCGCATGCTGGCCGCAAAGAACTTCCAGAACGGCATGGCGACGCTGCGCCAGATCGTGTTCTCGACGTTCG
>CAJXMR010000076.1 GCA_913056305.1 uncultured Ralstonia sp. | reverse complement strand
GCACCAGCTCGTGGTGGGTCAATCTGTTCGGCCACGCCAATCCGCATATCAACGCCGCGCTCAAGACCCAGCTCGATTCGCTCGAGCACGTCATGCTGGCCGGCGCCACGCACCGCCCGGCGGTGGAGCTGGCCGAACGCCTGATCGACCTGACGGGTGGCGTGCTTGGTCACAGCTTCTTCGGCTCGGACGGCGCCTCGGCGGTGGAGATCGCGCTCAAGATGAGCTTCCACGCCCACCGTAACGCGGGGCAGGGCGCGCGCAGCCGCTTCGTCTGCCTGGAACATGGCTACCACGGTGAAACCCTTGGCGCGCTGGGCGTGACCGACGTGGCGATCTTCCGCGATGCGTATGACCCGCTGATCCTGCAATCGCACCGCGTGCCGTCGCCCGATGCGCGCCTGGCCGCCCCCGGCGAAACCGCCGCCGACGTGGCCGAACGCGCCCTGGCCGCCCTGCGCGATTGCCTGACGGCCAACGCCGGCACCATCGCCGCCGTCATCATCGAGCCGCTGGTGCAGTGCGCCGCCGGCATGGCCATGCACGACGTGAGCTACCTGCGCGGCGTGCGCGCACTGTGCGACGAGTTCGGTGTGCATTGGATTGCCGACGAGATTGCCGTGGGGTGCGGACGCACCGGCACCTTCTTCGCCTGCGAGCAGGCCGGCGTCTGGCCGGATCTGCTGTGCCTGTCCAAGGGCATCAGCGGCGGGTATCTGCCACTGTCGATCGTGCTCTCGCGCGACGCCATCTACGACGCCTTCAATGACGATGCGCCGGTACGCAGCTTCCTGCATTCGCACTCGTACACGGGCAATCCGCTGGCCTGCCGCGCGGCGCTCGCAACGCTGGACCTGTTTGCCGAGGAAGACGTCTTCGCGCGCAACCGCGTGACCGCCGCGCGCATCGCCCAGGGGCTGGCGCCGCTGTCGCACGATGCGCGCTTCGCCCACCTGCGGCAGACCGGCATGATCACCGCGTTCGACGTCCACCCGGAGGTGGCCGGCGCGCGCTTTGCCGAACGCTTTGCGCTGACGGCACGCACGCACGGGCTGCTGCTGCGCCCGATCGGCAACACCGTCTACCTGCTGCCGCCCTACGTGCTGACCGACGAAGAAACCGACACCCTGGTCGAGCGCACGCTGCAGACGCTCGAAGACACGCTCGCCCAAGCCACGCACACACACGATGGGCACGAAGGAGAGAACTATGCGATTGCTTGACGACCTGCGCGCGGGCCTGGACGCCATCGACGCGGCACACCTGCGCCGCGTGCGCCGGACCGCCTACAGCCCGACCGACCGCAGCCAGCGCATCGACGTGCCGGGCGGGCCGTCCAACGAATTGCGCGACATTCTCGGCTTCTGCGGCAACGACTACCTGGGCCTGGCAGCGCATCCCGCCCTGGCACAAGCCGTGGCCGACGGCGCCCGCCAATACGGCTTCGGCAGCGGCGCATCGCACCTGGTCAGCGGCCATTCGATCACCCATGCCCGGCTGGAAGCACGCCTGGCTGCGCTGCAAGCGCCGCACATCCCCGAGGCCGATGCGCTGT
This sequence comes from uncultured Ralstonia sp., assembly GCA_913056305.1. Lineage (GTDB taxonomy): Bacteria > Pseudomonadota > Gammaproteobacteria > Burkholderiales > Burkholderiaceae > Ralstonia. The sequence goes on along the minus strand of CAJXMR010000076.1, from coordinate 17,354 downwards.
TCTTCTGCACCGGCTACATGGCCAACCTGGCCGTGGTGAGCGCCATGGCACAGGCTGGCGGCATCCGCCCGGCGGAAGATTGCACGATCTTCTCCGACACGCTGAACCACGCGTCGCTCATCGACGGCGCGCGGCTGTCGCGGGCACCGGTCAAGGTCTACCCGCACGTCGACCTGGCCGCGCTGGAAGCCCAACTGGCCGCCAGCACGAGCCGCAACAAGCTGATCGTGACCGACGGCGTGTTCAGCATGGACGGCGACATCGCGCCGCTGCCTGCACTGCTGGCGCTGGCCGAGCGCTACGACGCCTGGCTGATCGTCGACGATGCGCACGGCCTGGGTGTGCTCGGCGCGGACGGCGCGGGCGTGCTGTCGCACTTCGGGCTGCGTTCGGAGCGGCTCATCTACGTGGGCACGTTCGGCAAGGCGGCGGGCGGCTCTGGAGCGGCCATCGTGGCGCACCGCATGGTGATCGACTGGCTGATCCAGCGCGCGCGCACCTACATCTTCACGACGGCCACGCCGCCGGCCATCGCCTGCGGTGTGGAGGCCGCGTTGGACCTGATTGCAGGCGAGGAGGGCGCTGAACGCCGTGCGCGCCTGCACCGCCATATCGCCACGTGGAGCGCGCACGCGCAGCGCCTGGCCGCCCGCTTTGGCTGGCAGTGGATGCCGTCGCCCACCGCCATCCAGCCGATCGTGATCGGCGAAAACGCCCCGGCGCTGGCGTTGGCCGCCGCCCTCGAAAGCGAAGGCATCCGTATCGCCGCGATCCGCCCGCCGACGGTGCCGGCGGGTACGGCCCGACTGCGCATCACGCTGTCCGCCGCGCATACCGATGCCGACATCGAGCGGCTGGCGCAGGCGCTGGAAGCCGCCGGCCAATCGCAGCACACGCCCGCCAAGGCTGCCTAACGTGCCCCCGCGCTTTGACTGCTTCGTCACCGGCACCGACACTGAGATCGGCAAGACCCTGGTCAGCGCCGCTTTGCTGACCAAGCTGGCCGCCGCAGGCTACCGCGCCGCCGGTCTCAAGCCGATCGCCGCCGGCACGTTGGTTGGCAACTTCGCCGGAGCGCCCGAGCGCACCAATGAGGACATCGAGCAGTTACGCGCCGCCGCGACCGTCGACCTACCGCTGGAGACGATCTGCCCGTGGCTGCTGGACGCGCCCATGTCGCCGCACCTGGCCGCCGCGCGTGAAGGGGTGACGATCGCGCTGCCGCCGATCTTCGATGCACTCGTTGCAGCCCGGACGCGCGCGGATGCGGTGGTGGTGGAAGGCGTGGGTGGGTTCCGTGTACCGCTTTCGGAGGACTTCGATACGGCAGACATGGCCGTGGCGCTGGGCCTGCCGGTGGTGCTGGTGGTCGGCCTGCGACTGGGCTGCCTGAACCACGCGGCCCTGACGGCTGAGGCCATCGCGGCGCGCGGGCTGCACCTGGCCGGCTGGGTCGGCAACGTGGTCGACCCGCAGATGGCGGGACTGGACGACAACGTCGCCACCCTGCGCCGCTGGATCAAGGCGCCGCACCTCGGTACGATCCCGCGCCTGCCTCGAGCGGACGCGCACGCCGCAGCATCGCACCTGGACATCGCACCATTGCTCGCGCAATAAGAGGCAGCGCGGCGCTACACTGTCCAGCTTCCATATCGATGCGTTGGACGGAAATGGCTGTCATGCGTGCAATGCGTTGGCTGGCGGTCGCCCTGGTGGCCGCCATGATGGCGGGATGCGCGGCACTGGAATCGCCAGTAACCAAGGGCCAGCGGTTGATCGGCGGCGACAAGGCTACCGTGCAAGCCCAGTTCGGCCCGCCGCGCGAGACCTATCCGCTGGACGGCGTCGACGGTGGCACGCGCTGGCTGTATCCGACGCAACCGTACGGCCAGTTCACCTACGCTGCCGATTTCGATACCAGCGGCAAGCTGATCGCCTTCAAGCAGGTGCTGCGCAGCCTCGAATTTGCCCAGGCCAAGGTCGATATCTGGACCCGCGATGACGTGCTGCGCCATTTTGGCAAGCCGGTCGAGACCGCATACTTCCCCCGCATGGACCGACTGGTATGGTCGTACCGTTTCAAGGCGGACGACGTCTGGCCGTCGCTGATGCATTTCTATTTCGACCCCGCCGGCGTGCTGCGCCTGACGCAGATCTCGCCAGACCCGCTGTACGACCCTGACCGGCCGCGTTTCTTCCGCCGCTAGTTGACCCGGCACAAGCGGCTTGTGCGCTCAGGGTTCCTCCCGCATTGCGCGCCATGCGCGGCGACCTAAGCTAGAGGGTAGGAGAGGCAGGTGCTGTCCGGTGCCTGCCGGAGCAACCCGTTACCAGAACAGAACGGGCGCGGAATGTAGGGGGTCATCATGCTGATGCATCGCTGGGTCGACATCGACCCCTTCGAGGCGGAACACCAGCCCCTGTTCGGCATCGCCGGCTGGCTGCCTTGGGTACTGGCCATTGCCGTGGCGGGGCCGACGTGGGTGTTCTGGCAGGGCTTGTCGGTCGATGCGCTGGAGCTCGCCGGCTCGGACCTCTTCAACGCGGATACACCCGGCAGCGGGGCGATCAACCTCACGCTGCTGGTCTACCTGATCTCGACCACCACCGTGCTGGTGCTGGCCACCACGCACGACAGCGCATTCCGCCCGGCCATGCTGGTGCATATGGCGGTGCTGCCGCCGCTGATCGGGCTGATGCTGCTGATGGGCGAGATTCCGGGCGCGCGCCAGACGCTGGTCGACGGCATGGGCGTTGCGCTGTTGATGCTGGCGACGTGCGGCGTCTATCTGCAGTACTCGCGCCGCGTGCGCCTGACGTTCGAGCACCGGGTCTGGGCACCCGGCGAGCACAGCTGGTTCAAGCGTCGCCAACGGGCCGCGGCGGGTTGACCAGCGTCACCATCACGTAGCTCATGATGGTCAGCAGGAACCACGCGCCCAGCTTGCTGATCGACACCAGTTCCCACCCCTGCATCTGGTTCGGATAGAGCCAGGTGCGCGTGAACGTGCCGATGTTTTCCGCCAGCCAGATGAACAGCGCGATCAGCGTGAAGCCGAGCAGGAAGGGCATACGCCGGTGCACGCGATCGATGCGGTAGTGCACCCAGCAGCGGCGGAACGCGATCGCCACGCCCAGCATCAGCACGTAGCGCAAATCCCACCAATAGTGGTGCAGGAAGAAGTTGACGTAGATACCGACCGACAGCGCCGCCGTCACTGCCAGCGGCGGATGGTGCGAGAAGCGCAGGTCGAACTCCCGCCACGCCCGCGCGATATAGCTGCCGACCGACGCATACATGAAGCCCGTGAACAGCGGCACGCCGCCAATGCGCAGCACCGAGGCCTCCGGGTAGATCCACGAGCCCACCGCCGTCTTGAACACCTCCATGCCCGTGCCGGCCACGTGGAACATGAGGATCACCTTGGCCTCGTCCCACGTCTCCAGCTTCAGCCACAGCAGGGCGATCTGGATCAGCACGGCGGCGATCGTCAGCGCGTCATAGCGGGCGATGGGCGCATCGGCCGGATACCACGCGTGCGACGCGAGGATCAGCGCGACCATCAGCCCACCAAACAGGCACGCCCACGCCTGCTTGATGCCGAACACGACAAACTGGTGCAGCCCGGCGGCCAACCGGCCGTGCCGCGCGGCCCAGGCGCCGGTCAGGGTGCGCCAGCGCGTGTAGCGCCCGCGCAGCCCGGCGCGCAGCGATGCTCCGGTGCCGGACGGCATTCAGTCGAGCGGGGCGAAGCGCGGGACCTGGCGGCCGTCGACGTCCACCAACTCGTGGAACATCGTCGACGGGCGCGTCCAGATGGTGCCGTTGGCGGCACGGTAGACCGTCATCTTGACGGTGGGATCGGGTTCGTACGTGGCCTCGCACAGCCATTCGTACTCGCCGCCCTTGTAGTGGCGGTAGCGGCGCGCCGGCGCGTTCTTGTTGTTGTCCATCGCCGGGTCAGTGCTGGGTGGGCTTGTCTTCCTCGTCCACGTACGGCACGTGCTTGCCCTCTTGCGTCTGGGCGCCGAGCTTGGCGTTCTCCATGGCGTCTTGATACGCCAGCATGGCGGCGGCCACGGCCTCGGGCTCGCCGTTGAAGGAGATCACGCTCTCGCCGCAGTTCGGGCATTCGCCGCCAAAGATGGCGTGGATGCCCGGCATGTCGCGTGGCTCCATCCCTTCGAATTCGGTAAAGGCGGTCTGACAGGCGCCGCAGACCAGCTTTTCCGGACGCAGCGCGTCCAACCGTGAATGCGCTTGGGAAATGCGTTCGGCCTGCGTGCCGCGTCGTTTGGCTTCGCCCATGGTGTCCTTCCTGCGTTCAGATTAATTGAAGGCAGGATCATACCGAACGGCGCGACGGTCAAGGCGCGATCAGTGCGAAGGGCAGGCCGCCGCACCCACCGCCTCGGCCTGGCGCGCCAGGCGCAGGCTCAGCGGAAACGCCACGCAGCCGAAGGCGGCCACGCACGCCACGAACGCCGCCAGCGCGGAAACCGTGCTGGGTAGCGCCGCCACGGTAGCGATCGCCGCTGCCCCAGCCGCGAGGTGCAGCGCCCCCATCAGACCCGAGGCCGCACCCGCCGTAGCCGGAAAGCTCGTCACCCCGCCCGCAAACGATAGCGGCACCAGGAAGCCGTTGGCCAGCGTGATGATGGAGGCGGCAAAGATCACCGGCCACGGCGTGTTCACGCCAGCCAGCGCCACACCCACCAGGCACACCGCGCCGAGCGCGAAGAATGCATAGCCGACGCCGAGCAGCCGGTCCAGCGCGTAGCGCCCCGCAAAATGCCGCGACACCAGGTTGCTGCAGATATACGTGACTGACAGGCTGATGTAGCACGTGCTGGCCGCCTTCGGCCCCAGCCCCATGTGATCGAGGATCACCGGCGAGGCCGCGAGGTAGCCAAGATACGCGGCATAGGCGACGCAGAGGTTAAGGGCGTACGTCCAGAACCGCGGCTGGCCCAGCAGCATCGGGTAGTTGCGGAAGGTCGCGGACGCGCTGCGCTGCCGGCGGGCCTGGGGAAGGGTCTCCGGAATGTAGACCAGCATCAGCACCACGGCCGCGACGCCGAGCACGGCCGTCAGCAGGAAGGGCGCGCGCCACGACACGCAGTCGGTCAGATAGCCGCCCACCAGCGGCGCCAGCGCGGGCGACGCGCCGACGATCGGCATGATGGTCGTGAAGATGCGCGCGGCCCGCTTGGCGTCGAAAATGTCCCCGATGATGGCGCGGCCGATCACCATGCCGGCCCCGGCGCCCAACGCCTGGAACACGCGCGCCAGCCCGAACAGCGCCACGTTGGGCGCCAGCGCACAGCCGATCGAGGCCAGCGCGTAGACCGTCATGCCGCCGATCACCAGCCGCCGGCGTCCATAGGTGTCAGACAGCGCACCGTACAGCGCCTGCGCCACCGCCAGCCCGATCACGTACACGCTGAAGGTCTGCTGCAAGGCGGTGATGGGCGTATCCAGCGCGCGGGCGGCGAGCGGCATGCCCGGCAGGTTGATGTCGGAGGCGAGCAGGCCGGAGGCGCTCAACAAGACGAGCGTGGTCAGCAAGATGCCCTGGGGAATGGTCAGGTTTGGCCGGTTTGGCCGGTTTGCCTGGTCGGTGACAGTGTCCATTTCAAGTCCTTTCGCAAGCGGTGCGATATGGCGATGCACCCACTCTATGGGTGGACATATAATGCTGTCCAAGACTTAATTTGGCAGACTTGATGCGAAAAAGGACTTGATATGGAGCTGCAGCAACTCCGGTACTTCGTCGCCGTGGCGGAAACGGAAAACGTTGGCCGCGCCGCGGAGCGGTTGCACATCTCCCAATCGCCGCTGTCGCGCCAGATCCGCCAGCTGGAGGATCACCTCGGGCTGCAGCTGTTCGAGCGCGTCAAGCAGCGCGTGCGCCTGACCACGTCCGGCCGCGACTTCCTCGAGCACGCCCGCAACCTGCTCGCCCAGGCCGAGCGGGTGGAAGAGCAGGCGCGCCAGGCGGGCAGGGGAGAAGCGTGCACCCTCGGCATCGGCTACTGCGAGGGCGTGATCCACAGCGGGCGACTGCCGGTCGCCCTGCGCCAGTTTCGGGCGGCGTATCCGCGCGTGAACCTGAAGCTGTCGGTGATGCGCTCGAGCGAACAGGCGGAGGCGCTGGAGCGTTCCGCGATCGACGTGGGCTTTGTCTACAACCCGCCGAAATCAGCCGACGACACCCTGGCCAGCCGCGTGCTGACGCGCGAGCCCTTTGTGCTGGTGGTCGCCGAAGACCATCCGCTGGCGGCGCAGCCCGCCGTGACGCCGCGAGACCTGGACGGCCTGCCATGGATCGCGTTTCCCAAGGCGCTTTTCCCGGCGGGGCGCATGCGGCTGCTGGAAGCATGCGCGGCATGCAGCTTCCAGCCCGATATCCAGTTTGAGGCGCCGCAGATTTCGATCATCCTCGGGCTGGTCAGCGCCGGATTGGGCGTGGCCGTGATGCAGTCGAGCATTCAGCGCTTGAACCCGCCCGGCGTGGTGTTCAAGCGCATCGATTGGCTGCCGCTGACGGTGGAGGTCCACCTGCTGTGGCGGGCGCAGGCGCAGAGTGCGGCGCTGTGCAACTTCATGGAAATGCTGCCGTCGCCGGCGTGACAGCCGTCAACCCATTCCAGGCACCGCGGCTGCTATAGTACGGCCCCCATTTGCCGCCCTAGATGCGACCCGCCATGTCCACGATCCCCGCCTGCCCGCAATGCGCTTCAGAAAATACCTACCAGGATGGCGAGCTCTATATCTGCCCGGATTGCGCGCATGAATGGAGCACGTCGGCGCCCGAAGAAGAGGTGGAAGCCGAAGCCGTCATCAAAGACGCCAACGGCAACCCGCTGAGCACCGGCGATTCAGCCACCTTGATCAAGGACCTGAAGCTCAAGGGCAGCTCGGGCACGCTCAAGGCTGGCACCAAGGTCAAGAACATCCGCCTGGTCTCGGGCGACCATCCGATCGATTGCAAGATCGATGGGGTGAGCTATCTGCTCAAGCCGGAGTTTTTGAAGAAGGCGTAAGCGATGCATGCCGAGGCCTTTGGCCTGGCATTTATAATATTTAACATAATGCAAATTATACGGAAATAAGATGCCAAATCAGGGTTAGCCCACAAGCCACAGCCTCGCCGGTCCTGAGCCATCAAGCCGCCGCCAGCTCGATGTCCTTGATCCGAAAAAGCGACGACGGAAGCATGTTACTGTCACGCCACAAACAATCCCGAGATGCGGACATGCACAAACTCCTACCGCTCCTGCTCAGTATCGCCATCCCTGCGGCAACGGCGCAGAGCATCAATCGATGCAAGATTGACGGGAAAACGGTCTACACCGATCTGGCCTGCGGCGCATCACTGGAGAGCAGCATCAAGCGCGCCGAGCCGGCCCCGCCGCGCACGATCTCAGCGGCGGATAGCCAGGATCAGCAGCTCGCGCGTCAGTACGACCAACGCATGGCCCAGCGAGATCGCGACCAGTCAGACGAACGGTTTGCTCTGCAGCAACAGACGATCGCGACGAACAGCGAGTGCAGCCGGTTACGAAATCAGCGAAGCAGCATCCAGCGGCAACCCGCGTCGGCCCAGCAATCGGAGTACTGGCGAAGCGAGATGCGGCGCACCGCAGATCGAATGAACCAGCTTCATTGCTGACGGACGGAAATTCTGTCTCCTAGGCATTCAGATGAAAAACACGCTCGCTGCGCTGTCGGTACTGCTTTTGTTGAATGGGAACGTCAATGCGGGAGCCCTATCCGCCAACGATCTGGCGGCCGCCAAAAGGGAATTCCGATCCGCCTTGAAGGATGAGTCCGATGAAGGCTACCAACTCAATGAGCGGTTGTCCGGCTGCGATTATGATCTTTGCGAGAATCTGACGCCGCGGCGTGCCAGATTTGAGCGGGTTATCAGCAGCCAAGACTCTCAGATCCTCAGAACAAGAGAATACGATTGCGAGGCCCAAAATGCTCGCACCTTGGGGTGGCGTTGCTATGGCCCACTTGTATCGGGTAACGTCACCAAATCGAATAATGGATGGTTTTTATTGTCGAAAATTGTTGGATCAACAACTTCACCTGTTGATGACGAAACTATTTTAGATATTTTCAACTACGCCAGCTCAACGTGTCTGCTCGAGCAGACAAAAAAACTTGCAACCGGCGGAATACCTGGTTACTGGAAAGAAAACAGCTTTCACTTCCGCATCTCACGCATCACGTCAACAAGCGAGGGATACCAGGTTGATTTCCCAGCTCCGTTCCGGGACGTCATCATAGACATCAGGCGCCGGCCCTCCCCCGCTGAATGCAAATTCGAATTGATTCAAGTCGGCGGTCGTGTTTATTGACCTTCTGACCGGGATCGCTCAGAAGACGTGTCACGCAAGCGCCCACGCTACCCAGCCGCTTCCAAATCCCCAATCACCGCCGCCAGAAACCGAGCCGCTTCACCGCCAGTCACCACCCGGTGGTCAAACGTCAGGCTCAACGGCAGCACGCGATGCACCGCCGGTTTGCCATCGGCGGCCACCACCTGCTCATGGATTCGGCCCGCGCCCAGGATCGCCACCGTGGGCGGCACGACGATCGGCGCGGCGTACTTGCCGGCGATCATGCCGAAGTTCGATAGCGTGATCGTATTGCCGCGCATTTCCTCCGGCGGGATCTTGCGGGCCTTGATGTCGGCGCGCATGCGGTCGAGACCGGCGCGCAGGTCCGCCGCATCGCGGTGTGCCACGTTGCGCAGCACCGGCACGAACAAGCCGTCCTGCAAGTCCACGGCGATGCCCAGGTCGATCTTTTCCAGCACGTGACGCCGCCCGGCGTGGCCATCAAACCAGGCGTTCAACCCGGGCTCGGCGCGGCAGCCGGCCACCAGCGCGCGGATCAGGCGGATGGTCACATCGGTGCCGGGCGCCCATGCCTGGATGTCCGCATCATCAATGACGGTAGCCGCCGCGACCTCGCTTTGCGCACGCGCCATGTTCAGCGCCATGGCGCGCCGCACGCCGCGCAAGACCTCGGGCGGCCCGAGTTCGGAAAATACCTTGGCGACGCGCTCGACGTCCGCCGTCGTGACCACGCCATCCGGCCCGGACGGCGTCACCATCGACAGATCGACATCGAGCTTGCGCGCCAGCGCCCGCACGGCAGGCGTGGCCTTGATCGCGGCGGCGCCTGCGCCTGTGCCCAGCGCTGCCGGCGCCTCCCGCACCACATGCTGCCCAGCGGGCATCTGGCCGACCACCGTGCCAGCATCCGCGTCATCACCGCCGCCTTCAAACGCGACCAGCGGCGCCCCCAGGTGCACCAGATCGCCCGGCTGACCAAACAGCTTCACGATGCGCCCCGACTGCGGCGACGGAATCTCCACGATCGCCTTGGCGGTCTCGACCGACACCAGCGGCTGATCCGCCTGGATGGTGTCGCCGGCCTGCACGTGCCACTGCACGATCTCCGCCTCTTGCAGCCCTTCCCCCAGATCCGGCAATTTGAAGACGATCATGATCTCAGCCGGCCTCCAGTGTCTTCCTGACCGCGGCGACGATGCGCTCGACGCTGGGCAGGTATTGGTGTTCGAGCCTGGGCAACGGCATCACCACGTCGTAGCCCGTCACGCGTTGCACGGGGGCGAGCAGCGAGTACAGCCCGTGCTCGGCGATGTTGGCGGCAATCTCCGCGCCAAAGCCCGAGGTGCGCGCCGCCTCGTGCACGATCACGCAGCGCCCGGTCTTGGCCACCGAGGCGAGGATGGTCTCCATGTCCAGCGGCTTGAGCGTCGCCACGTCAATCACTTCGGCCAGTACGCCTTCCTGCGCGAGTTGATCCGCGGCGGCCTGCACTTCCTGCAGCGCCCCGCCCCAGCTCACCAGCGTCACGTCGGTGCCGTCGCGCAGCGTGAAGCAGGTGTCGAGCGGCAGCGCCTCGCCGGTGTCGTCCACCGGCTGGCGAAACACGCGGTACAGGCGCGTCGGCTCGAAGAAAATCACGGGATCGGGATCGCGGATGGCCGCGAGCAGCAAGCCATACGCACGCGCCGGCGACGAGGGCACCACGACGCGCAACCCCGGGATATGCGTGAACAGCGCTTCCGGGCTTTCCGAATGGTGTTCCGGCGCGTGGATGCCGCCGCCGCACGGTGAGCGGATCACCATCGGGCACGATAGCCGCCCGCGCGTGCGATGCCGCAGCCGCGCCGCGTGGTTGAGCACGTGGTCGATGGCCGGGTAGATGAAGCCGCTGAACTGAATCTCGACCACCGGCTTGAGCCCGACGGCCGCCATGCCGATGGCCGTGCCAGCCAGCGCCGCTTCCGCCAGCGGGGAGTCGATCACCCGCTGCGCGCCAAAGCGCGCCTGCAGGCCGACCGTGGCGCGAAACACGCCCCCGTTCACACCGATGTCCTCGCCCAGCAGGACCACCGACGGGTCGTGCTCCAGTTCAAACGCCAGCGCCAGGTTGACGGCTTCCACCAGATTGACGTCAGCCATGGTTGTCTCCGTCTTTCTTTCCCTTTTCCGGAGCAAAGGCAAGCGCCATCGCCAATTGGGCCTCCAGTGCGCGCGGCAGCGTTGCATATAAGTGATCGAACATCGCCGTCGTCCCGGGGTGCTCAACCGCGAGATACGTCGCCACGGCCTCTTCCACCTGCGCGTAGCACGCGCGGCCGAGCTGCTCTTCCTGCGCCTTGTCCCAAACGTTCAGGCTGGTCAGGTACTTGCGCAGGCGCAGGATTGGCTCGGCGTTCCAGGCCTGCTTGACGATGTCGGAGTCGCGATAGCGCGTGGCGTCGTCGGCCGTGGTGTGGTCGCCCAGGCGGTAGGTGAGCGCTTCGATCAGCGTCGGGCCCTCGCCTGCCCTCGCCTTGTCGAGCGCCTCTTGCGTGGCCTGGCGCACGGCGATGACGTCGTTGCCGTCGACCTGCCGGCCGGTGATGCCGGCAGCAATCGCCTTCTGCGCCAGCGTCTGCGCCGCGGTCTGGCGGCTGCGCGGCACCGAGATCGCCCATTGGTTGTTGTTGATGACCAGCACCAGCGGCGCTTTCCACGCGCCAGCGAGATTCATCCCTTCGTAGAAATCGCCCTTGGAGGTGCCGCCGTCGCCGAAGATCGCCACCGCCACACGCGGCTCTCCGCGCAACTGGAACGCGTAGGCCGCGCCCGCCGCATGGCAGACCTGTGTGCCGATCGGCACGCAATTCGGGAAGTCGCTCGGCACTGCAGCAAAGTGGCTGCCGCGTTCGTCGCCGCCCCAGTACAGCAAGCTCTCCGCCATGCTGACGCCGCGCAGCAATTGCGCCGCGTGGTCGCGGTAGGACGGGAAGAACATGTCTTCCGCACGCATGGCGCTGGCCACGCCCACGCCGACGGCCTCCTGCCCGACGGACGAGGCAAAGGTGCCGAGCTTGCCGGTGCGCTGCAGTGCGATGGCCTTGGTGTCGAAGGCGCGCGTGAGCACCATGGCGCGGTAGAGCGCGAGCAGGGTGTCGGTGTTCTGGGCAAACGCTGGCAATGGCTGGACGGGCGAGCCCTCGGCGTCCAGGTATTGCGTGTAGTCGATCTGAAAGCTGCCGACCGTGGTCATGACTGCAGCCCCCTCTTCTTTTCGGTATGGGTGCGCGCAGCGTTACCCGCTGGCGCCTAGTTCAACACTAGACGCTCCACGAGCGAAAACAAGTCGGGCGTAGCCCTGCCCTCCTTTCAGGTGTGCAGCGCTCAGAACTCCACATCCAGCTCGTCGATCTCCTCGGTCTCTGCCTGCGCCGCCTCCATCCACTCCATCACGAACGGATGTTTGAGCACGGTCGCGCAGTAGGCGGCGATGTCTGGGTCGAGCTTGACGTCATACGTGAGAAAACGCGTGACCACCGGCGCGTACATGGCATCGACCATGGTGATGGACTCCCCGAACAGCCACGGCCCGCCGTATTGCAGCAAGCATTCGCGCCAGATGGCGACGATGCGCTCGATGTCATCCTGCGCGCGCGCCCACACGCGAAAATCCGGGAAGTGCGCGCGCAGGTTCATTGGCAGGGCCGAGCGCAGTGCACTGAAGCCGGAATGCATTTCGCCGCAAACCGCGCGGCAGTGCGCGCGGGCAGCATGGTCGGCGGGCAGCAGGTGCGCCTGCGGGCAGGTTTCGTTCAGATATTCGGCAATCGCCAGCGTGTCCCACACCTTGATGCCCTCGTGCCGCAGGCAAGGCACGAGGATGGACGGCGAGAGCAACAGCAGTTCTGCGCGCGCGGCCGCATCATCGACCGACACGGCCACGGTCTCGAACTCGAGGCCGGCCAGTTTCACCAGCAGCCATCCGCGAAACGACCACGACGAGTAGTTGCGGCTGCTGATCGTCAGAGTGGTGGAGGTCTTGACCATGCTGGTCTCCGTTGCATGCCTGGGCATGTGCTGGTGGTGCCGGTGGGCGTTCGGCACGCACCAATTCGGGCGTCATGCACCGAAACGCGTCGCGCGCACCGTTGCCCGGCATGACGCGGTTCCAGCGCAGCCTTCTGCCCGCCCATGGAACCAGGTTTGCTGTATCGCACTGGCATCGGCCCTGCCGCCTACACTGCCATGTACAAGGCTGTGCGACGACGTTTTCATGATGGTCGATTCGCAAACACCATGCCAGTGCGTCCGCGTCTGGCATATGACTTGCCTTGATGGGAAGAGCGCAGCTGCCGGCCCCGTGCCACCGACGTCTATGAATCTGTTCGCCTACCCCGCCTACCAGGCGATGACGGAGCTGATGCGACCGTGGCGAGGCGCTGCATCCATGACGCGCGCAGCGATCGCGGCGTGCCCCGCCATCGCCGAGAACCCGCAGGGGCGCTACGTCGATGCATGCTGCGAACTGATCCAGCTGGCCGGCCTGTCGCACCACCGGCCGCCGTTCGACATTCCCGACGTGCAATGCGGCGACGAAACCGTGGCGGTGACCGAAGCGGTGGCGATGGACACGCCCTTCGGCGCCCTGCTCCATTTCCGCAAGGACGTGCCGGTGCCGCAGCCGCGCGTACTGCTTGTGGCGCCGATGTCCGGACACTTCGCCACGCTCCTGCGCGGCACCGTACGCACCATGCTGGCCGATCACGACGTATACGTTACCGACTGGCACAACCCGCGCGACATTCCGCTCTCGGCAGGCCGCTTCGGCTTTGCCGAATACGTCGAGCACGTGATCGCCTTCCTGCGCTGCATCGGCCCCGACGCGCACCTGGTGGCGATCTGCCAGCCCACCGTCGCGTCGCTCGCTGCCGTGGCATTGATGGCCGCGGATCACGACCCGGCCCAGCCCGCCACCATGACGCTGATGGCCGGCCCCATCGATTGCCGCGTCAACCCGACCAAGGTCAACGACCTGGCCAACAGCCGCCCGATCGAATGGTTCGAGCAGAACCTGATCAGCGTGGTGCCGGCCGGTTTTCCGGGCGCGCAACGGCGCGTGTATCCGGGGTTCGTCCAGCTGTGCGCGTTCATGTCGATGAACCTGGACCGTCACGCCGCCTCGTTCTCCGACATGCACCACGAGCGCGCCAAGGGCGAAGCGGCCAAGGCCGAGGCCATCCGCGTGTTCTACGAGGAATATTTCGCCACCAGCGACCTGACCGCCGAGTTCTATCTGGAGACCGTGCAGACCGTGTTCCAGGACTACGCGCTGCCGCTGGGCAAGCTGAAGGTCGGCGACCGGCTGGTCGAGCCGCGCGCGATCCGGCACACGGCGCTGCTGACCATCGAGGGGGAGAAGGATGACATCTGCTCGGTCGGCCAGACCGTGGCAGCGCAAGAGCTGTGCGCGGGCCTGCGTCCCTACATGAAGACCCATCACGTGCAGACCGGCGTCGGCCACTATGGCGTGTTCAACGGCCGCCGCTGGGAGACGCAGATCTACCCGCTGGTGCGCGCCACCATCCACGATCACGAACCGCGCGAGCGCTGCCTCGCCCCGGCAGCGCAATCGGGCGGCGGCGAGCAGGTCAGCCTGCGCACCTGGCTCGATACCGAACCGGAAGCGGCGGACTGAGCGCGCACCCGGTAGCACTTCTTGACGTCGGCGTAACGCTAATCAAAAAAGGCGCGAAACCTCAGCGGGATAATGAATTGACGGCATGTGCCGCATCCCCGCCCTTCAAGGAGTCATCGATGTTTCCCGAATACCGCGACCGCATCTCGCAGCTCAAGACCGAAGACGCCCACTTCGCCAAGCTGTTCCACCGCCACAACGAGCTGGACCAGGAAATCAAGAACATGGAAGCCGGCATCACGCCTGCGGCCAATACCGTCATCGAAGGCTTGAAGCGCGAGAAGCTGCACCTGAAGGACCAGCTCTACGCCATCCTGCGCGCGGCTGAATCGCCGGCAGCCTGAACAGCGGGTTCTGACGGCTGCGTCGCCTCCGCCTGCTGGCACTGACGCAGCCAGTTCCACACCGCCAGCACGCCCGCTTCCCCCATCCGCCGCTCCGGCACCAGCGCCCAGAACGCGTACCGGCTCAGAATCGGCCCATCGAACGGCTGAACCAGCGTGCCGGCCTCCAACGCATCGCGCACCAGTGGCAGGTTCGCCAGGATGACGCCCTGGCCGGCCAGCGCTGCGCTGACCGCATGCCCGTCGTCGGAGAGCACCACGCCGGCCTCCGTCATCAACGGGTGGTCCAGCCCAGCGGCGCGCGCCCACTGTGGCCAGCCGATCGGCTGCGGCAGCGTGCGTTGCCAGTCGGAATGGATCAGCGTGGCGCGTGCGAGGTCTGCGGGCGTATGGAGGTTCAGACCCGGATGGCAGACCGGTGCGTAGGCGTCCGCAAACAACCGCTGAGCCACAAGGCCGGTGCCGCTGGCGGGCAACTCGCCGTAACGCACGGCCAGATCGGCGCTGCCGCTGTGAAGATCGACTACGGTGTCCGACGCATGAATGCGCAGATCGATGTGCGGATGCTGCGTGGCGAAGTCCCCCAGCCGGGGCACCAGCCAGCGGGCCGCCAGCCCGATCGGCGCCGTGAGCGTGACGCGCTGGCGTTGCGGTGTCGGGTCCGGCGCCCGGATGGCATCGATCACCTGCGCAAACGCGTTGAATCCCGTATTGAGCACCGGGTACAACCGCTCGCCAGCCGCCGACAGGCGCAACGCGCGCACCTGCCGCTCGAACAGCGTCACCCCCAGCGCATCTTCCAGGCGGCGGATCTGGTGGCTGATGGCCGTGGGCGTGACGGACAGCTCGTCCGCCGCACGACGCATGCTGAGGTGGCGCGCAGTGGCCTCGAAGGCCCGCAGCGCGCTCAGGGACGGGAGTTTTCGCATGCGCGGATTGTGTCACGCGCGCCTTGCCCCCATCGGCGGCATGGATGAATCCATGTCATCCATGGTGCGCAAAACATGTCGTTTGTCGCGGTGCCGCGCGGTTCGTAGAGTGGCCACACCTTCACTCACAACGGATTCGACATGGTTGCCACCCGCCTGCTGCACCTGGATGCCAGCGCCCGCCCGGGGCGCTCCGACACGGCCCGCCATGGCTCGCACACGCGTCGACTCTCGGCGCGCTTCGTGGAGCGCTGGCTCGAACGTGAGCCCGCTGCGCAGGTCGTCTACCGCGATGTCGGCGCCGCCCCGCCCTCGCCCGTCGACGGCCGCTGGGTGCACGCCGCCTTCACGCCGCCGGCGCAGCGCGAACCGTGGATGCACGAAGCCCTGGCCCAAAGCGATGCGCTGATCGACGAGCTGCTCGCCGCCGACGTCATCGTGGCCGGCGTGCCAATGTACAACTTCGGCATGCCGGCGCAGTTCAAGGCCTACATCGACAACATCGTGCGCGTGGGCCGCACCTTCGGCTTCGACCGCAGCCGCGCCGGCGAGCCCTACTGGCCGCTGCTGGCCGGCATGGGCAAGCGCTTGGTCATCCTCAGCTCGCGCGGGGATTTCGGCTACGGCTGCGGCCAGCGCATCGCGCACCTGAACCACGTCGAAGGCGGCGTCGCCACAGCGTTCGGCTATATCGGCATCACCGACATGGCATCGGTCGCCATCGAGTACGACGAATTTGCGGATGAACGCCTGAAGGCCTCGATTGCCGCTGCGGAAGACGGCATCGACGCGCTGGTCGATCGTATGACGGTGGGTGCAGCCGTTGAAGCGCTTTAGTCGATCAAACGGCCATCCGGCTCGAAGAACGGGTGCGGGCCATCGAACGCGCCCACATGGGCAAGATGACTCACCAGGCCCTGGCCCGGCACCCAGGCGTGCACCTTGTAGGCGGGCGGCTCCATCACGAAGCCCGGCTCGCCGTCCGGATCGAGGTCCAGCGCCACCTGGTGCGCGGGCGACGGGCACGTCGATGCGACCGTGCCCGCAAAGCGCACGTCGATGGAACGATGCAGATGGCCGCAGATGATCCGCTCGACGTTGCCGGCGGCACGCACGATCTGCGCGAGGGGCGGAATGTCGTCTTCCGCCAGCGACTGCACATCCATATGGCCGATGCCGGTGGCAAACGGCGGGTGGTGCATGGCGATGACGACCGGCCGCCCGGTTTCCGCCGCCAGTGCATCCTCCAGCCAGTCCAGGCGCGCCACGCCCAGGCGCCCGCCGGGGTGGCCGGTGTCGAGCGTATCGAGCACGATCAGGCGCACGTCGCCGATGTCGGTCCAGTACTGGAAGGCGTGCGGGTCTTGCGCGGCAGCGGGAATCGGGGCGAGCCAGTCGGCAAAGGCCTCGCGCGCGGCGTCACGCCCGTCATGGTTGCCGAGCACCGGCAGCATGCGAATGCCCGCGGCATCTAGCGGTGCCAGCACGGTGCGCAGGTGCGCGTATTCCTCCGGCGCGCCGGCATCGACCAGATCGCCGGTCAGCACGATGGCCTCGGGCCGATCGGGTTGCGCGAGGATATGCGCCACGCAGCGTGCCAGGTAGGCGGCGGAATCCACGCGCCGGTAAGCCAGGCGCCCGGGCCGCTTGATATGGAGGTCGGTGATTTGCAGGAAATGCATCAGGCTTGCAAGGTCAGGAGGCGGTCAGCCGGAATGTCGAAGCCAACCGCATGGCCCGGCGCGAAGTGCTGGCGACCGGGCACATCGATGAAGAGCGGCGTGGCCGAGACGCCCGCCACGCGCACGCGGGTGCGGAAGCCGAGAAAGACCGCCGATTCGACCGTGCCCTTGAGCGCGGCCTGGGCCGGATCGGCCAGCACAGCGTCTTCCGGGCGGAAGAACACGGCATCACCCTCACCAGCCGCCACGGCCACACGGCCACCGGCGCAGACGAACGCCCCGTCCTGCCGCGCACCATCGAGCCGGTTCATGATGCCGATGAAATCCGCCACGTGCCGGTTGGCCGGCTGGA
>CAJXMR010000075.1 GCA_913056305.1 uncultured Ralstonia sp. | reverse complement strand
GCACCGGCTTGCCCGCCAGCGCGCTGGTCAAGTCCAGCGTGACGGTCTCGCCCGGGGCATAGACGGCCTTGTCGGCGCGCACGGTCAGGTCCAGCGTCGGCTGCGTGACGACGATGCCGGCGTTCTGGAACACCATGTCGCCGTCGCGCACGTAGAGCACCGAGAACGTCATGTTGGGCGCGAAATCAGGGCCGATCTTGATGCGGGCGCGGTACTGCGTGGGCGTGACCTTTTTCAGGCTCAGCCAGTCGCCGGCGCCGGAGAGCAGCGCATGACGCTCGACCTTGTCGCGCTCCAGCGTGAGCAGCGCGTCGTCCACTGGCAGCGGGAAGGTGATCAGTGCCTCGGCGGTGTCGCCGATCTGGTAGCGGTCGCGGTCGAACACCATCTCGATGTTGCCGGGCACGGTCTGCACGCCGTCGCCAGCCACCCAGTGGCTGGACGCGGCGAGCAGGTTGCCGGCGGCGTCACGCACCGACAGCGTGTACGAACCCGGCTGGTCGAACTTGACCGGGAAGGTCGCGTTGCCCTTGGCGTCCGGAGAGAGCGTGCCTTCGGTGCGGGTGCGCGTTTCCAGGCGCACCAGGTCCCACTTGGCGGGTGGCGCGGTGGCACCGCGCGCGCCGTCGACGGCGGGCAGCGGCGTCAGGTTGAACGAGACGTCCTGGCCCGGCGTGGTGAAGTTCGACGTGGTCGCCAGCTTGTACGGCGTGGCGCCGCGCGCGACCAGCAGCTCGCGCGTGACCTTCACACGGTAGGCTGCGCCATCGTTGGCGAACACCGTCACCACGTAGCGGCTCGGCTCCTTGGCGGCGGGCAGCGAGAGCGTCGCGTTGCCGTCGCCGTCGGTGGTGAGTTCCTGCTGCTCCAATTTGACGGGGAACAGGCCCGCGTAGCGCAGCTCGCCCTCCACCATCGTCACCTGCTGCGCGCGCAGGCTGACCGACACCCTGCCCTCCTTAACCGGCTTGCCGTCCGGATAGCGCAGGCTGATCTTGCCCTTGACCGCCTCGCCCGTGCCGTAGCTGGCCTTGTCCAGCGACAGGTTCACGTCGAAGTGCGGCTTGATGTATTCGGCCACGTGGAAGGCGCCGCCGTAGGTGCCACCGTTGTAGTCGAAGCGCAGCGTGTAGCCGCCGGCCGGTGCGTTGGCGGGCAGCGTGAAGCGCGTGTCGGCGCCAGTCTCGCCGGCCAGGCGCGTAGTGGACGTGGCCACCGGCGCGCCGTTCGGGTCGATCACTTCCAGCTTGATGTCACCAGCGGCGGGCACGGTCGATTCGGTCGCGTTCTTGAAGTTGCGGCCGATGAACTTGACGCGCACCTCGTCGCCCGGGCGGTACAGCGGGCGATCAGTGAAGGCGTACAGCTTGGTGTTGTAGATCTCGCTGTCGTAGTAGAAATTCCCGGAGATGAACACGCCGCCGGCGCGGTCGCTGCCGATCAGGTAGCTGCGCTCGGGCGAGACGTGGCGCAGGTCGGCGGTGCCGTCGGACTCCGTCGTGCCGGAGGCCAGCACGCCGACGCCATCCGTCCAGCTCACGGCCGCGCCGCTCACCGGCTTGCCGCTCTTGCGCTCGGCGGTCCACACCATCATCCCCTGCGAGGTGCCCTTGGTCACGGCCACGGTGTCGGAGACGAACAGCAGCGTGTGCGCGCGGTACGCGCCGATCACCGCCTCGACGATGTACAAACCCGCCGGCAGCTTGCCCACCGGGATCATTACGTTGCCGACGTTCTTCGGCGCCCACTCGCTGCTGCTGCCCTCGAGCTTGACGTCCTTGGGCGGGGCGATCGGCTTGGCGTCCCAGATCGGATAGCGGAAGCGGCCGAGCAGCTCGTAGCCCTTGAGCGGCGCGTACTGCGGGTTGTTCGCAAAACGCGTGGGCGCGATCATCTGGTCGCCCATGCTGAACTGCGGCGCGGTTTCCACCGCCTTGCTGCGCGTGGCGAACGACAGCACGCGCTGCCAGGCGCGGCGGGCCTGACGCGTCCAGTTGTCCCACAGATAGGCCAACGTGTTGGCCAGGCCTTCGCCGGTGTAGTTGGCCTTGACGTCGATGCGGTGCAGGTTCTTCTGCGCCTTCAGGAAGTCGAGCGGCTGCGGCACGCGGTAGACGAGGATGTCGGCGCCGCCGTAGCGGGCCAGTTCGTCCTTGTATTCGCGGCCCGGGGCTTCCAGGCGGACCAGCGCTTCCTGGTCGGTGCCGTAGCTGGCGTCCGACAGCAGGAAGAACGGCTGGCCCTTGATCGGCTCGTAGCCGCTGCTCGGCACGTCGAACAGCGTGGGGTTCGGCACCTCGCGTTTGGCGGGCGCGTCATCCGCATGCGCGGGCAGCGCGAAGGCCAGCACCGTCAGGCAGACGGCGGCGACGAGATTGAACGAACTGAACGACGGGAACAAACGCCGGCGGTTGCGCATAGGTTTTTCTACCGTGTCAAAAAGGCCAGACGAAACACGCCGATGAAGTTGGGGTTGCCGCCCTGCGGCTGCCAGCGCGAGTCTTTCCATTGCATCAGTTCAGAAACCGGGACCGCGCGCAGACCGTTGTCGGTGCGGGTGACGGTGCCGGTGTGGTAAGCGATGTAGCGATCCATCCAGATCATCAGATGCTGGTCGTCGCCTTGATCGAAGAACAGCAGGTCGCCGGGCAAGGCCTGGTTGACGTCCTTGGCGATGAAGCGGCTGTTCTGCTGGATCAGCCCGAGCGCGGAGACATACGCGCCGGTGCTGCCGTCGATGCGCGTCCAGCGCTGCGTGAGCGTGCGCTGGGCGGGCGTGAGGTTCAGTTCGGGCGGCAGCTGCCGCGCCGATTCCGCGTCGCGCATGCCGTTGGCACGCAGCCAGCGGGCGTCATGCGGGCGCAAGGCCTCGCCGGCGGCGAAGCGCACCAGGCCGGCGCAGTCGCGGTGCGTCCAGCGCGGCGTCGGGCCCTGGCGCAGCTGCTCGTTGACGATGCGCACGAACCACGCGCGGAACACGCTTGACTGATCGGGCGAGAGCGCGTCGGGGTCAGCGGGCGCAGCATCAGCCCAGCCGGACAGCGCGTGCGCCGAGGGTGCGAACGTCTGTGCGAGCAGGCAGGCGCCGGCCACCGCCAGCCAATGGCGGCGGCTCGGCGCGGCGGCCAGGGCGCGCGATGTCATTGCGTGCTGGTGCTGTCTGCGGGAGTGGGGGCAGCGGCCTCGGTGGCCGGTGCCTCTGCGGGGGCGTCAGCGGCCGGCGGCGGCGTACCATCGCCACCCGCAGGCAGTCCGCGCCCGCTGGACAGCCACGTCACCGGCACCCAGCCGCGCGACGACGGCACGCCGCCATCGAGCGCCAGCGACACCGGCGCATAACGCGCCAGCGCCTTGAGCTTCGGGAACAGGTGCGTCTGCGCGGCGTTCAGGAACACGGCTTCCTGGTCGGCGGGCAGCGCGGCACCGGCTTCGCGGCGGATCAACGGCGCGAGCGAGGCGGGTGTCATCGTCAGCACGATGCGCTCGGTCT
Source organism: uncultured Ralstonia sp. (assembly GCA_913056305.1). Classification (GTDB taxonomy): domain Bacteria; phylum Pseudomonadota; class Gammaproteobacteria; order Burkholderiales; family Burkholderiaceae; genus Ralstonia. The sequence continues at coordinate 15,655 of CAJXMR010000075.1, read as the reverse complement.
TGTCGCGCGGCAGGCTGTCGGCCACGGCCGGGAAGCGCTTGGCCAGCACCGCCAGCGCATCGTCGACGAGGCGCGCATCCGGCGAGAACACCACCACGTCGCCGGCCACGGCCAGCGTGACGGGGAAGTAACGGTCCGCCGACAACTGCGCCGCGAACGGGGCACCGGCCGCCTGCGCCGTGCCGTAGCGGGCGCTCACCGGGCGCTGCCACAGCGTGGCATTGGCCGGGCCCTGGCGCGTCGTCACCGGCAGGCGCTTGTACGCGCCGGATTTGTCGTCGGCCTGCGCCTTGGCTTCATACGCGCCGACGATCTGGCCGAACAGCGCGCCCAGCGCCGGTTTGACGGCCTCGGCCTGCGACGCCGACGACAGGCGCGCCACAAACAGCGGCGCCACCAGCGACGACTTGCCGTACCAGCACGCGGCGGCCGGACCGGTGAAGGCCTCGCCCACGTGCGCCGCGGCTTCCGCGATCTCCTTGGCATCGCCGGCCACGGTGCGCAGCAGCGCGCCGGCGGCCTTCCAATCAACTGGCAGCGTGGCGCAGGCCGCCGGATCGGCGGGCAAGGCGTGCCACAGGGCAGCGTTGTCCCACTTGCCGGACAGGTGCGACGGATCAATCAGCGCGGCGCTTTGCCAGCCGTTGCCTGCGGTGCCGGCCCCGAAATCGAAGCGCAGCGCCTCGATGCCGGGGAAGTACTGCTGGTAGCCGAACGATAGGTAGTTGGCACTCACCACGACATGATGGCCGGTCGGCTCCGGCGCCGGCAGCGCGTACGCGCTGCCCTGCACGTTGCGCTTGCCAGCATCGTCCGACAGCAGCGCTGCCAGGGCGCTCGCCTGCTTGGAGACCGGCTTGCCGTCCTTGTCGAGCAAGATGCCCGGCTCGGACAGCGCGATCAGCCGGTCGCCCTTACTGGCGATCAGGATCGAGCGCGTGGCGGACAGCTTGAGTGCGTAGACCGGCGCGCCGGAATCGCCCAGCGCATCGGCCACCTTGGAGAGCTGCGTATCGTTCGTTGTGCTCGCGGCCACCGTGGCGACGGCTTCCAGCGCCTTGGCCAGGCCGTTGCGCTGCATCGAGAGCACCCAGTAGCGCAGCTTGTCGTCGGGGCCACGCCACAGCATTACGCGGGCGGGCTCGTCGAACACATGCTTGAGCACGGTCTCGGCCAGGTCGAGCTTCTGCTCGTAAGCAAGGCGCCGCAGTGCGCCGGCCACCGAGAGGCGGTCTTCGTTGCCTTCGTAATAGGCGACGAAATCTTCGGTCAGCACGTCGCGCAGCAAGGGCACGCGCAGCACGTCGCGCGGCAGTTGCGACAGGCTCTGGCTGTCGATCAGGGCGTCGGGATAGGTCAGGTCGAGCTGGACCTCGCGGGCATGCAGCGCGCGCGTGCGGCCGAACGGATGCCACACCAGCTGGACAATGACCGCCGCCCCAACCACCAGCGCGGCCGCGCCGATGACGATTTTCTTGCGTGTGAGCTTCATGGAGGGATTCGTCGGCAAGACAGCGGGAGAACCGGTGCGATCACCGCAAAGCCGCGTGCGGTCCGGTTTTGTGAACGGCCGATCATAGCGCCGCCGAGCGAAATGTAGGTTAACGTCCACTCAAAATCAGACAACGCAAACGGCGCGATGATGTGGGTGAGTCCACCCAGGCAGACGGCATCGCCCGCCGCCTGCGCCCTCCATGCAAGCCCTCACTCTCTTCCTGTGCGGCGATGTGATGACCGGGCGCGGTATCGACCAGATCCTCACGCACCCCAGCGCGCCGCAGCTGTACGAGCCCTATGTGCGCTCCGCCGTCGACTATGTGCAGTTGGCCGAGGACCGGAACGGGCCGATCACGCGCCCCGCGCCGCCCGCCTACCCCTGGGGCGATGCGCTCGCGGAACTGTCGGCGCGCGCGCCGGACGTGCGCGTCATCAACCTGGAGACCGCCGTCACCACGAGCGACGACGCCTGGCCAGGCAAAGGCATCCACTACCGCATGCACCCCGACAACCTCGATTGCCTGCGCACGGCGGGCGTGGACTGCGCGGTGCTGGCCAACAACCACGTGCTCGACTGGGGGCGCGCCGGGCTGGCCGAGACGCTGGTGACACTGGACAAGGCGGGCATCGCCCATGCAGGCGCAGGGTTGGATGCAGTCCAGGCCGGGCAACCCGCGGTGCTGCCGCTGGCGGGGGGCGGCCGTGTGCTGGTGCTGGCCTGCGCGATGGAGAACGCCGGCGCCCCGGCGGCATGGAAGGCCACCGAGAACCGCTCCGGCGTGCATCTGCTGCAAGCCTGGTCGGACGCCGCCGTCGAGCACATCGCCGAGCAAGTCCGCAGCGTGCGGCAACCCGGCGACAGGGTGGTGTTCTCGATCCACTGGGGATCGAACTGGGGCTATGCGATCGCCCCCGGCCGGCGCGCCTTCGCCCGCGCGCTGGTGGAGCTGGCCGGCGTCGACATCGTGCACGGCCATTCGTCGCACCACCCACTCGGCATCGAATGCCATGCCGGCAAGCCAATCCTCTACGGCTGTGGCGATTTCATCAACGACTACGAAGGCATCGGCGGCTATGAGGAATACCAGCCAGATCTGGCGGTGATGTTCTTTGCGCGCTTCGGTGGCGGTGACGACGCTGAACTGACGCTGGTGCCGCTGCGCCGCGAGCGCTTCCGGCTGCGCTACCCAGATGAGCACGACATCGCCCGGCTCATTGCCGTGCTCAACCGCGAAGGTCGTGCACTGGGGACCGTGGCCGAGCGCACGGGCATGTGCGAAATGCGCGTGCGGGCAGCCTGACCTCGCGAGACGCGCAGACAAAAAAAAGCCCGGCACAAGGCCGGGCTTTGATGCGGAGAACGCTGCCTAACTTCAGGCGGCGCCGCCTTCCTCTTGGTGGACGACGGGCGTCTCGAAGATCGAGGCTTCTTCTTCGGCAATCGCTGCTGCGCGATCGCGGTCGGCCACTTCCTTCGCCTTGCGGGCGCGGTGGTAAGCCAGACCGGTACCGGCCGGGATCAGACGGCCGACGATGACGTTTTCCTTCAGACCACGCAGGTCGTCGACCTTGCCCATGATGGCGGCTTCGGTCAGCACGCGCGTGGTTTCCTGGAACGACGCCGCCGAGATGAAGCTGTCGGTCGACAACGAGGCCTTGGTAATACCCAGCAGCAGGTTCTCGTAGGTCGCCGGACGCTTGCCCAGCGCGATCACCTTGTCGTTCTCGTCGAGCAGGTCCGAACGTTCCACCTGTTCACCCGGGATGAAGCGGGTGTCGCCCACATCGGCGATCTGCACGCGGCGCAGCATCTGACGAACAATCACTTCGATGTGCTTGTCGTTGATCTTCACGCCCTGCAGACGGTACACGTCCTGCACTTCGTCGACGATGTAGGTCGCCAGCTCTTCCACGCCCTTCAGACGCAGGATGTCGTGCGGGTCGGCCGGGCCTTCGACAATCATTTCGCCCTTGTTGACCACCTGGCCGTCGTGCACCAGCACCTGCTTTTCCTTGGCGATCAGGAACTCATGGGCGATGCCGTCGAGGTCCGTAATCACCAGGCGCTGCTTGCCCTTGGTGTCCTTACCGAACGAGGTCGTGCCGGTGACTTCCGCCAGAATGCCGGCGTCCTTCGGCGAACGCGCTTCGAACAGCTCGGCCACGCGCGGCAGACCACCGGTAATGTCACGCGTCTTCTGCGATTCCGTCGGGATACGGGCCAGCACTTCACCGACCTGCGCTTGCTGACCATCCTTCACGGTAATCAGCGCGCCCACCTGGAAGCCGATGGTCACGGAGTGGTCCGTGCCCGGGATCTTCACTTCGGCGCCCGACGAGTCGAGCAGCTTCACCTGCGGACGGATGCCCTTGGTGGCGGCCGTGCGACGCTTGGCGTCGATCACGACCAGCGTCGACAGACCGGTCACTTCGTCCATCTGCTTGGCGACGGTCACGCCTTCTTCGACGTTCTCGAACTTGATGGTGCCCGAGTATTCCGAAATGATCGGACGCGTCAGCGGGTCCCACGTGGCGAGCTGCGTGCCGGCCTTGATGGACTGGCCATCCTGCACCAGCAGCGTCGCGCCGTACGTGATCTTGTGGCGCTCGCGCTCGCGGCCGTGGTCGTCGGTGATCAGCGCTTCGCCCGAACGCGAGATGACGATCTGCTCGCCCTTCGCGTTGGTGACGTAACGCATGGTCGCCGTGAAACGCACGATACCGGTCGCCTTGGCTTCCACGCTCGAGGCCACTGCCGCACGCGATGCCGCACCACCGATGTGGAACGTACGCATCGTCAGCTGCGTGCCCGGCTCACCGATCGACTGGGCGGCAATCACGCCCACCGCTTCGCCCGAGTTCACCAGCACGCCGCGGCCGAGGTCGCGGCCGTAGCACTTGGCGCACAGGCCGTAGCGCGTGTCGCAGGTCAGCGGCGTGCGGACCTTGACCTCGTCCACGCCGATCGAATCGATCAGCTCGACCAGGTCTTCGTCCAGCAGCGTGCCGGCTTCGATCGCGGTTTCCTGGGTTTCCGGGTTCACCACGTCGTTGATGATCACGCGGCCCAGGATACGGTCGCGCAGGGCTTCGATCACTTCACCGCCTTCGACCAGGGCCTTCATGGCCACGCCGTTGGAGGTGCCGCAATCGTCTTCCACCACCACCAGATCCTGCGTCACGTCGACCAGGCGACGGGTCAGGTAACCCGAGTTCGCGGTCTTCAGTGCCGTATCGGCCAGACCCTTACGTGCACCGTGGGTCGAGATGAAGTACTGCAGAACGTTCAGGCCTTCGCGGAAGTTCGCGGTAATCGGCGTCTCAATAATCGAGCCGTCCGGCTTGGCCATCAGGCCACGCATACCAGCCAGCTGACGGATCTGCGCCGCGGAACCCCGTGCGCCCGAGTCGGCCATCATGTAGATGGAGTTGAACGACTCTTGCTTGACGGTCTTGCCGTTGCGATCGACCACGTCTTCGGTCTGGAGCTGCTCCATCATCGCCTTGCCCACCTGGTCGCCGGCGGCGCCCCAGATGTCCACGACGTTGTTGTAACGCTCCTGGTCCGTCACCAGACCCGACATGTACTGCTTGTCGTATTCCTTCACCTTGGCGGCGGCCTCGGAGATGATCTTCTCCTTGGCCGGCGGCACCAGCATGTCGTCGATGGCGATCGAGATACCGGCGCGCGTGGCCAGGCGGAAGCCCGACTGCAGCAGCTTGTCAGCGAAGATCACCGTCTCGCGCAGACCGCATTTGCGGAACGCCGTGTTGATCAGGCGCGAGATTTCCTTCTTCTTCAGCGGCTTGTTCAGCACCGAGAACGGCAGACCGCGCGGCAGAATCTCCGACAGGATCGCGCGGCCGACCGTGGTGGCCTGCAGCGTGATCTTCGGTGCAAAGCGGGCGTCGCCGTCGGCTTCCGGGTTGACCAGGTCGTACTCGGTGATGCGCACGTTCACGCGGGAAGCCAGTTCGACTTCCTTGTTCTCGTAGGCACGGATCACTTCCGAGATGTCGGCGAAGGTCATGCCTTCACCGCGGCCGTTGATCTTGTCGCGGGTCGTGTAGTACAGACCCAGCACCACGTCTTGCGACGGCACGATCGACGGATCGCCGTTGGCCGGGAACAGCACGTTGTTCGACGCCAGCATCAGCGTGCGCGCTTCCATCTGCGCTTCGAGCGACAGCGGAACGTGGACAGCCATCTGGTCACCGTCGAAGTCGGCGTTGAACGCCGCGCAGACCAGCGGGTGCAGCTGGATGGCCTTGCCTTCGATCAGCACCGGCTCGAACGCCTGGATACCCAGACGGTGCAGCGTCGGTGCGCGGTTCAGCATCACCGGGTGCTCGCGGATCACGTCTTCCAGGATGTCCCACACCACCGGCGTCTGGCTTTCGACTTCCTTCTTCGCCGCCTTGATGGTGGTGGCGATGCCCATCGTTTCCAGCTTGTGGAAGATGAACGGCTTGAACAGCTCGAGCGCCATCAGCTTGGGCAGGCCGCACTGGTGCAGCTTGAGCGTCGGGCCCACCACGATGACCGAACGGCCCGAGTAGTCCACGCGCTTGCCCAGCAGGTTCTGACGGAAACGGCCGCCCTTACCCTTGATCATTTCAGCCAGCGACTTCAGCGGACGCTTGTTGGCGCCGGTCATCGCCTTGCCACGACGGCCGTTGTCCAGCAGCGAGTCCACTGCTTCCTGCAGCATGCGCTTTTCGTTGCGCACGATGATCTCCGGCGCCTTCAGCTCGAGCAGACGCTTCAGACGGTTGTTCCGGTTGATCACGCGGCGATACAGGTCGTTCAGGTCCGACGTGGCGAAACGGCCGCCGTCCAGCGGCACCAGCGGACGCAGCTCGGGCGGCAGCACCGGCAGCACTTCGAGGATCATCCAGTCCGGCTTGATGCCCGAACGCTGGAATGCCTCGAGCACCTTCAGGCGCTTGGCGAACTTCTTGATCTTGGCTTCCGAGCCCGTGGCCTGCAGCTCGGCGCGGATCGTCTCGATCTGCTTCTCGATGTCGATGCCGCGCAGCAGCTCGCGAATGCCTTCGGCGCCCATCATGGCGACGAACTCACCCTCGCCGTACTCGTCGCACTTGGCCAGGTAGTCGTCTTCCGACATGATCTGGCTCTTCTTGAGCGCCGTCATGCCCGGCTCGACCACGACGAATGCTTCGAAGTACAGCACGCGCTCGATGTCGCGCAGCGTCATGTCGAGCACCATGCCCAGACGCGACGGCAGCGACTTCAGGAACCAGATGTGCGCGGTCGGCGCAGCCAGTTCGATGTGGCCCATGCGCTCACGGCGCACCTTGGCCAGCGTCACTTCCACGCCGCACTTCTCGCAGATCACGCCACGGTGCTTCAGGCGCTTGTACTTGCCGCACAGGCACTCGTAGTCCTTGATCGGGCCGAAGATCTTGGCGCAGAACAGACCGTCACGCTCGGGCTTGAACGTGCGGTAGTTGATGGTCTCGGGCTTCTTGACTTCGCCGTACGACCACGAACGGATCTTCTCAGGCGACGCGAGGCCGATCTTGATCGCGTCGAACTGCTCTTCTTGCTGTACCTGACGGAATAGGTCGAGCAATGCTTTCATTCCAAACTCCTTGAGTTTGAGGCTGGCACCCCGAGGGGCACCGGCCCTAAATCTTCGTCAATGGCGGCTGTTACTGGAGCGTGGCGGTGCAGCTGCCACGCCCCCATCCCACCGGCGGCTTAGTTGCGCTCGAGGTCGATGTCGATACCCAGCGAGCGGATTTCCTTCACCAGCACGTTGAACGATTCCGGCATGCCGGCATCGATCGAGTGCTCGCCCTTGACGATGTTCTCGTACACCTTCGTCCGGCCGTTCACGTCGTCCGACTTGACGGTCAGCATTTCCTGCAGAACGTAGGACGCGCCGTACGCTTCCAGTGCCCACACTTCCATTTCACCGAAACGCTGGCCACCAAACTGGGCCTTACCGCCCAGCGGCTGCTGCGTCACCAGCGAGTACGGACCGGTCGAACGCGCGTGCATCTTGTCGTCGACCAAGTGGTGCAGCTTCAGCATGTGCATCACGCCCAGCGTGACCGGACGCTCGAACGCCTCACCGGTGCGGCCGTCGAACAGCGCGACCTGCTGCTTGGAAGCGGTCAGGCCCTTTTCCTTCGCGATGTCTGCCGGGTAGGCGAGGTCCAGCATGCGGCGGATTTCGTCCTCATGCGCACCATCGAACACCGGCGTCGCGAACGGCACGCCCTTCTTCAGGTTCTCGGCCAGTTCCAGCACTTCAGCGTCGGACAGGCTGTCCAGGTCTTCCACCTTGCCGCTTTCGTTGTAGATCTGACCCAGCAGCTTGCGGATCTCGGCAGCCTTGGCTTGCGCCTTGAGCATGTTGCCGATGCGCTCGCCCAGACCGCGCGCGGCCCAGCCCAGGTGGGTTTCGAGAATCTGACCCACGTTCATGCGCGAAGGCACGCCCAGCGGGTTCAGCACGATGTCGGCAGGGGTGCCGTCGGCCATGTAGGGCATGTCTTCGATCGGGGTGATCTTCGACACGACACCCTTGTTACCGTGACGGCCGGCCATCTTGTCGCCAGGCTGCAGGCGGCGCTTCACGGCCAGGTACACCTTGACCATCTTGATCACGCCCGGCGGCAGTTCGTCGCCTTGCGTGAGCTTCTTGCGCTTCTCTTCGAACGCGAGGTCGAAGTCGTGGCGCTTCTGGTCGATGGCGACCTTCACGCCTTCCAGTTGCAGTGCCACTTCGTCATCCGACGGACGGATGTCGAACCAATGCCACTTGTCCAGATCGGCCAGGTATTCCTTGGTCAGCGCGGTGCCCTTGGCCAGCTTCTTCGGGCCGCCGTTGGCGACCTTGCCCACCAGCAGACGCTCCAGACGCTGGAAGGCATCGCCTTCCACGATACGCAGCTGGTCATTCAGGTCCAGGCGGTAGCGCTTCAGTTCTTCATCGATGATGGACTGGGCGCGCTTGTCGCGCACCACGCCTTCACGCGTGAAGACCTGCACGTCGATCACGGTACCGCTCATGCCCGAGGGCACGCGCAGCGAGGTGTCCTTCACGTCGGACGCCTTCTCGCCGAAGATCGCGCGCAGCAGCTTCTCTTCCGGCGTCAGCTGGGTCTCGCCCTTGGGCGTGACCTTGCCAACCATCACGTCGCCGGCTTCGACTTCCGCGCCGATGTATGTGATGCCCGATTCGTCCAGGCGCGCCAGTTGGGCTTCAGCCAGGTTCGAGATGTCGCGCGTGATTTCTTCCGGTCCGAGCTTGGTGTCGCGGGCGACGACCGACAGTTCCTCGATGTGAATCGAGGTGTAGCGGTCCTCCGCAACCACACGCTCCGAGATCAGGATCGAATCCTCGAAGTTGTAGCCGTTCCAGGGCATGAACGCGACCAGCATGTTCTGGCCGAGCGCGAGCTCGCCCATGTCGGTCGAGGCGCCGTCAGCGATCACGTCGCCGCGGGCGACCTGGTCGCCCACCTTGACCATCGGACGCTGGTTGATGTTCGTGTTCTGGTTCGAACGCGTGTACTTGATCAGGTTGTAGATGTCGACGCCGACTTCACCGGCCACGGCTTCGTCATCGTTCACGCGGATCACCACGCGGTTCGCATCGACGTAGTCGACCAGACCGCCACGGGTGGCCTGCACGGCCGTACCCGAGTCGACCGCCACGGTGCGTTCCACGCCCGTACCGACCAGCGGCTTGTCTGCACGCAGGCAAGGCACGGCCTGACGCTGCATGTTGGCGCCCATCAGTGCACGGTTCGCGTCATCGTGCTCGAGGAACGGCACCAGCGAAGCTGCAGCCGACACGATCTGCGACGGCGCCACGTCGATGTACTGCACGCGGTCCGGCGTGACCATCCGGGTTTCACGCTCGCTGCCTTCGCGCGCGGAGACCAGTTCGTCGGTCAGGTTGCCGTTTTCATCGACCGTCGCGTTGGCCTGCGCCACCACGTACTTGCCTTCCTCGATCGCCGACAGGTAGTCGACCTGGTCGGTCAGCTTGCTGTTCTCAACCTTGCGGTACGGCGTTTCCAGGAAGCCGTAGTCGTTCAGCTGCGCGTACAGTGCCAGCGAGTTGATCAGACCAATGTTCGGACCTTCCGGCGTTTCGATCGGGCACACGCGGCCGTAGTGGGTCGGGTGCACGTCGCGGACTTCAAAGCCCGCGCGCTCGCGCGTCAGACCGCCCGGGCCCAGTGCCGAAATACGACGCTTGTGCGTGACTTCCGACAGCGGGTTGGTCTGGTCCATGAACTGCGACAGCTGCGACGAACCGAAGAACTCGCGGATGGCCGACGAAATCGGCTTCGAGTTGATCAGGTCGTGCGGCATCAGGTTTTCCGTCTCGGCCTGGCCGAGGCGTTCCTTCACCGCGCGCTCGACGCGCGACAGGCCGGCGCGGAACTGGTTTTCCGCCAGTTCGCCGACGCAACGCACGCGACGGTTGCCGAGGTGGTCGATGTCGTCCACTTCGCCCTTGCCGTTGCGCAGGTTCACCAGCAGCTTGATCGTGTCGAGGATGTCGTCATCCGTCAGCACCATCGGGCCGGTGCCTTCCGAACGGTTCAGACGGCTGTTGACCTTCATGCGGCCCACGCGCGACAGGTCGTACGAGTCTTCGCTGTAGAACAGGCGTTGGAACAGCGCTTCGACGGCGTCTTCGGTCGGCGGCTCGCCGGGGCGCATCATGCGGTAGATGGCGATACGCGCGGCGGTCTGGTCAGCCGTGTCGTCCGTGCGCAGGGTGGCCGACATGTACGGGCCCTGGTCCAGATCGTTGGTGTACAACGTCTGGATTTCCTTCACGTCGGCGTCGCGCAGCTTCTCGAGCACGCCTTCGGTCAGCTCGTCGTTGGCGTTGGCCAGGACTTCACCCGTATCCGGATCGACGATGTTCTTCGCCAGCACGCGGCCCAGCAGGTAGTCTTCCGGCACGCTGATCAGCTTGGTGCCGGCCGAGTCCAGGTCACGGATGTGCTTGGCGTTGATGCGCTTGTCCTTCTCGACGACGACCTTGCCGTTCTTGTCGGAGATGTCGAAGCGCGCGACTTCACCGCGCAGGCGCTCGGGCACGAATTCCATCAGTGCGCCGTCGCTCTTGAGCGTGAAGTTGTCGAACACGAAGAAGTGCGCCAGGATCTGTTCCGGCGTCAGGCCGATCGACTTCAGCAGGATCGTCACCGGCATCTTGCGGCGGCGGTCGACACGGAAGTACAGGATGTCCTTCGGGTCGAATTCGAAGTCCAGCCACGAGCCGCGGTAAGGGATGATGCGTGCCGAGAACAGCAGCTTGCCCGAGCTGTGCGTCTTGCCCTTGTCGTGCTCGAAGAACACGCCCGGCGAGCGGTGCAGCTGGGACACGATCACACGTTCCGTGCCGTTGATCACGAACGAACCGGTCGACGTCATGAGCGGAATTTCGCCCATGTAGACTTCCTGTTCCTTGATCTCCTTGACCTTGCCCGGGTTCTCGCGATCGTTGATGATCAGGCGCACTTTCGCGCGCAGCGCCGAGTGGAAGGTCAGGCCACGCTGCTGACATTCCTTGACGTCAAACGGCGGGTTGGACAGGTGGTACGACACGAATTCCATGCGTGCCAGACCATTGTGCGACACGATGGGGAAGATGGCGTTGAACGCCGCTTGCAGACCTTCGGTCTTGCGCTGAGCGACAGGCGCGCTCTCCTGCAAGAACTGGGCATACGATTGAATCTGAGTGGCAAGCAGGAAGGGAACCTGATGCGCCGTTGCGCGCTTCGCGAAACTCTTGCGAATGCGCTTCTTCTCGGTAAAGCTGTACGCCATGGGATCTCCGAATCATCGCAAGTGCGCGACGGACATGGGCGAACGATCTCGCGCCGGGCACTTGAGGTGTTCAGCGACTGGTGACGGGATTTGGCGGTTGGCCGCTACCAACCTCTGGCTGACGGTACTGCGCGCGCCGCCCGCACATGAACCCATGGAGCCCATGCTACGGACGGGGGAGCACCCGACCAAACTTGCCTTCTGCAGTCGGTTCAGAAGACAAACATCAGCGGACTGCGAACTACCTAGTGTGCCACTGATGTTTGGCCTCTGCTGGCCTGGATACGGCCGGCTGCTGGAAAAACCAGCGAAAGAGCCTTAAAAAGCATTTGCTACGTGATTGTGGCAGCGCTTACTGAGCGGCTCCACAAGCGCAAAAAGGCTGGCGCCGGGAAATCTCCCTTTGCCAGCCTCCGTCGCGTGCCGCTGGAGCACGCGAGACCTGCACTTACTTGATTTCGCCTTCCGCGCCGGCTTCCACCAGCTTCTTCAGGGCTTCGTCGGCGGTCTTCTTGTCGACGCCTTCCTTCACGGGCTTCGGTGCGCCGTCGACCAGGTCCTTGGCTTCCTTCAGACCCAGGCCGGTCAGCTCACGCACGGCCTTGATCACGCCAACCTTGTTCGCGCCGGCACCCTTCAGGATCACGGTGAATTCGGTTTGCTCTTCAGCAGCAGCTGCTGCGCCGCCGGCTGCCGGGCCTGCAACTGCCACAGCGGCAGCCGACACGCCAAACTTCTCTTCGAACGCCTTGACCAGGTCGTTCAGGTCCATCACGGACATCGCGCCAACGGCGTCGAGGATCTCGTCTTTGGTGATTGCCATTTGTATAACTCCAGAATGTGATTCGGTATCGATCGTGCGATCTGTACGTGGTGCTGCGGCCGGTTAGGCTGCAGCAGCCTCGCCTTCGCCTTGCTTGGCAGCCAGGGCACCCAGGGCACGGGCAAAGCCCGACACCGGTGCCTGCATGACGAACAGCAGCTTGCTGAGCAGTTCTTCGCGGCTCGGGATCGAAGCGAGCGCCTTCACGGCGGCAGCGTCGAGCACCTTGCCTTCGTACGAACCAGCGCGCAGCACCAGCTTGTCATTGCCCTTGGCGAAATCGTTCAGCACCTTGGCCGGGGCCACTGCATCTTCGGAAATACCGTAGATCAGCGGACCGGTCAGTTGCTCGGCGAGTTCGGCAAACGGCGTGCCTTCCACAGCGCGGCGTGCCAGCGTGTTCTTCAGAACGCGCAGGTAGACGCCTTGCTGGCGCGCTTGCGCGCGCAGCTTGGTCAGATCGCCAACCGTGATACCGCGATATTCAGCAACGACGATGGTCGAGGCCTTGGCGACTTGCGCCGTTACCTCGGCCACGACGGCCTTCTTATCTTCGAGATTGAGTGCCACGGTTAAGCTCCAAAACGACGTCGGTTTCCGCCACAACGGCAGTCACCTCAGTCAGTCCAAAAGTACGGCGTCCGATTGGCACAAATCACTTCGGCAATACCAAAGTCACTCATTCCCTTCGGGGGCGCCATCTGCGTTGGCTTAGGCGCTCTCCGTTGCCGGATTGCGCTGCGATTAAGGTGTTGGCTCGACGAGCCCTTCACCGCCAACGGTCTTTGATAACCAGCGGCATCAACGTGCTTGCGCTCGCGTCAGCCACTGCCCAAAGTCCTTCCCTCAACTTACGAGGGTCGCGCGGCCGGAGCCACGCGGGAGAAAACTGCAAACGCCGGGGTGGTTATCGGGCCACCCGGCGCGAATGACCGGGAACGATCAGGCGGCCAGCGTCGCTTGGTCCACACGCACGCCCACGCCCATCGTCGACGAGACGGCGACCTTGCGCAGGTAGATGCCCTTGCTCGAAGCCGGCTTGGCCTTGGTCAGCGCGTCCAGCAGTGCGGCCAGGTTGCTCTTCAGAGCAGCCGGCTCGAACGAGCGGCGGCCGATGGTGGCGTGGATGATACCGGCCTTGTCGACACGGAATTGCACCTGACCCGCCTTGGCGTTCTTCACGGCGGTGGCGACGTCCGGCGTCACGGTGCCGACCTTCGGGTTCGGCATCAGGCCGCGCGGGCCCAGGATCTGACCCAGCGTACCGACCACGCGCATCGTGTCCGGCGAAGCGATCACAACGTCGAAGTCCATCTTGCCGGCCTTGATCTGCTCCGCCAGGTCTTCCATGCCGACGATCTCGGCACCAGCAGCCTTGGCTTGCTCGGCCTTCTCACCCTGGGCGAACACAGCCACGCGCACCGACTTGCCGGTACCAGCGGGCAGCACCACCGAACCACGAACGACCTGGTCCGACTTCTTCGCATCGATGCCCAGTTGCACGGCCACGTCGATCGACTCGTCGAACTTGGCGCTGGCGCATTCCTTCACGAGGCTCAGGGCTTCGTCGATCGGATAGAACTTGGTGCGCTCGACCTTGGCCTTGTTCGCGGCCACGCGCTTCGAAATCTTTGCCATGATTACAGGCCCTCCACCGTGATACCCATCGAACGGGCGCTACCGGCGATCGTACGCACGGCGGCGTCGAGATCAGCTGCGGTCAGGTCCGCGTTCTTTGCCTTGGCGATTTCTTCAGCCTGGGCGCGGGTGATCTTGCCGACCTTGTCGGTGTGCGGCTTGGCCGAACCCTTCTGGATACCGGCCGCCTTCTTGATGAGCACGGTCGCCGGCGGCGACTTCATCACGAAGGTGAAGCTCTTGTCGGCGAAGGCGGTGATCACCACCGGCACCGGCAGGCCCGGTTCCATACCTTGAGTCTGCGCGTTGAACGCCTTGCAGAACTCCATGATGTTCAGACCGCGCTGACCCAGGGCCGGGCCGACGGGCGGGGACGGATTTGCTTTACCAGCCGGGATCTGCAGCTTGATAAAGCCAATAATTTTCTTGGCCATCTTGACTCCAATCCGGATTGCCAATCTGCAGCAATCCTATTGAGTGGTAACGCATCAGCGCAGGGCTGACGCTCCTCTGTTGGCGCGGGCGCGCATTGTGAATTGCGCCACCGTTGCCCGCCAAGTCCATCGGACCGGGCGATCGGCGCGCTGGCTTACGCCAACGCACCCAATGCTTTACACCTTCTCGACCTGGCCGAACTCGAGCTCGACCGGGGTTGCACGCCCGAAGATCGTCACGGAAACGCGCAAGCGCGACTTCTCGTAGTTCACTTCCTCGACGTTGCCGTTGAAGTCGGTGAACGGGCCTTCCTTCACGCGCACCATTTCGCCCACTTCGAACAGCGTCTTCGGACGCGGCTTCTCGACCCCTTCCTGGATCTGAGCCATGATCTTATCGACTTCGCCCTTGGAGATCGGCGAGGGCCGGTTGCCCGTGCCACCGATGAACCCGGTCACCTTGGCGGTGTTCTTGACCAAGTGCCAGGTCTCGTCGGTCATCTCCATTTCGACAAAGACGTAGCCGGGGAAGAGGCGGCGTTCGGTCACGGTCTTGCGACCGCTCTTGCTTTCCATCACCTCTTCCGACGGCACCAGAATTTGGCCGAACAGATGTTGCAGGCCTTCGCGCTCGATGCGCTCCTGCAGCGCGCGTTGCACGCTCTTTTCCATGCCCGAATAGGCATGGACGACATACCAGCGCTTCTTCGAGGCCGGTGCGGACGAATCCGTGGGCGTGTCGTTCGCTACGTTATCCGTCATTGCTTCACCTGATTATTTCCAGCCCAGCACGAGCGAGAAGATCACCCACTCGATGAGCTTGTCCGCAGACCACAGGAACAGGGCCATGATCACCACGAAGGCGAACACCAGACCGGTCATCTGCCCGGCTTCCTTGCGCGTCGGCCAGACGACCTTGCGAACTTCGCGGTACGACTCGCGGGCGAACTCAATAAAGCTCTGCCCCGGCGCGGATACCAGTGCGACACCGGCGCCCAGCACCAGCCCACCGATCAGCGAGGCAGCACGGACGTAAGCCGGCTGTTGCGCCAGCAGGTAAAAACCGATCACCCCGGCGACCAACAGCAGGAACGCCACGACCAGCAGCAATTTGCCGCTGGAGGTGTTGACAGTTTCGACGTTCGGATTGGCCATGTTTCCCAAACGAGACAAGCCGCGTGGCGCTGTATCGCGCTACGCGGCTGATGAATTGGCAGGGGCAGAGGGAATCGAACCCCCAACCTTCGGTTTTGGAGACCGACGCTCTGCCAGTTGAGCTATACCCCTAGAACAACTTTGGGGTTGCCATTCGGTCAACCCCACTCTGGCACTTCACGTGCGGCCGGTTGGCAGCCGCACGGAAGAGTTACAGCAACTTACTTGAGGATCTTGGCGACGACGCCAGCACCGACGGTACGGCCGCCTTCGCGG
>CAJXMR010000074.1 GCA_913056305.1 uncultured Ralstonia sp. | reverse complement strand
GCGCGCCATCGGTGAAGGGCCACACCTGAATCGCGTTGACGTAGCCCTCGCGCGTGGGCGCGACGCGTGCCTCGGTATTGGCCCGTGAGACGCGCACCTTCTCGTCGGCCGGCTCCGGCGCCGGCTTGGCTTCTTCGCCCTCGGTCGCTGGCTTCAACTGTGCCGGCATCGGCAGCACCTCGGGCACGGCGACCGCCTCCACAGGTGCAGACGGCTCCGGCAGCTTCTGCGCCTGCACCGGCTCGTCGAGCGAGATGGTCGGCGGCGGCTTGCCCTGCGTGGCGCAGCCCGCCAGGGCCACGAGCGCCAGCACGGAAACGTAAATACGGAAAGACGGGTTCATGGCTTGGCTCCTTCGGAAGAATCCAGTTCGCGGCTCCACGACAGGCCGTTGACGTAGATGCCCAACGGGTTCTTGCGCAGGCGCTGTTCGGTGCGCGGGGTCTGCTGCACGATGGAAATCACCGCGTTCCAGCGTTCGGTGCCGGCAGGAGCGCCGTTGACGAAGCGTTGTTCCGTCCAGCGCACGTTGAACGAAGCGTCGCTGGCGCGGGTGACACTGGTGATCTGCACCGTGACCGACTCCTTGCCGATGCGTGCGAACGGATCGTTCACGCGGGCGTACTCGTTGAGCACCACGGCACCCTTGTCGGTGGTGTAGTCGTAGGCGTCCAGCCAGTTCTGGCGGACGACGATGGGATCAATGGACAGCGAGCGCACCAGGCCGATGAAGCGGCCCAGGTGATACGCGATCTGTGCATCGCTGGGCCGGTACGGCGTGGCCGCTTCGCCGACTGCTCGCACCTGGCCCGCGTTGTCCACCTCCACCACGTAGGGCGTCACGATGGACTGCGCGGAACGCCACACCAGGCCGCCGGCCATCAGCACCGCCAGCGTGAGGCAGCCAAAGGCCATCAGGCGCCAGTTCCTGGCCTGCACGCGGGACGAACCGATGCGCTCGTCCCACACTTGCGCGGCGGACTGGTAAGGGGTCGCAGGCTGCGGCGTGTCCGCGTAGCGCACCTGTGCGCGTTTGAATCGCATGGTCGGTTCTCCTTATGAATCGGAATCACGAAGGCTTGGCCCCTGGCTGGAGCCGCCGCCGTCGCCACCGCGCAGCGTGTGGACGGCAGTGGTCGCGGCATGGGTAAGTTGCTGGCGGCGATGCAGCCGCTTGGCCCAGGCGGGTTGCGCCTGCGGTGTTGCCGGCGGCGGATCGCCACCTGCCGCAGCGCCACCCGATGCGGCGGCTGCGCCGGCCCCGGTGGTGCCTTCCTGCCGGAAAGCTGCGGCCGCACGCTCCTTCACCGAACGCGCGCCCTCGGCCGCCTTCCGCCCGGCCGCCTGCGCGCCGGTCTTGGCGACGTTGCCCACGCCAGCGGCAGCACCTTTGAGGCCGCCGCCAGCCGAAGCGGAGCCAGCCTGAAACGCCGATCGCGCACTGCTGGCCGTCGAAGTGGCAGCACGCGCGCCGCTACCGGCCAGCCTGGCGGCCGCAGGTGCCATGCGTGCCCCGGCAGCGGCTGCACCGCCGACGCCCGTGGCTGCGGCGCCGACGGCCACGGCAGCGCCCGCAGCGCCCAGCGCCGCGCCGGCCATTGCGCCCGCGCCGAGCTGCGGGCCGCCGGACACAAGGCCCGTGGCGATGCCCGGCCCGAAGATGCCGAGCGCGAGCATGGCGAGCGAGGCCAGCATCACGACCAGCGCATGGTCGATGGATGGCTCGTTCGGTGTCGTCTGGAACTCTGCGAACAGACCCGTACCAATGCCGACGATGACGGCGAGCACCAGCACCTTGATGCCCGAGGACACCACATTGCCCAGTACCTTCTCGGCCAGGAACGCGGTCTTGTTCCACAGTGCGAACGGCACCAGCACGAAGCCCGCGAGCGTGGTCAGCTTGAACTCGATCAGCGTGATGAAAAGCTGCACCGCCAGCACGAAGAAGCACAGGATGACGATCAGCCACGCGAGGAACATCACGACGATGGGCGTGATGTTCACGAACACCTCGGGGAAGCCCGCCATGTTGCCGATCTGCTCAAGGATCGGCGCCCCGGCGTCGATGCCGACCTTGGCCAGCCGCCCAGGGTGCAGGAAGTTCTCCATGCTCAACGTCGAACCGCTGGCCGTCAGGCCCAGCCCGGCGAAGGAGCGGAACAGGATGCCGGCCAGCGTGTTGAAGTTGCCGATGATGTAAGCGAAGGCACCGACGTACAGCACTTTGCGGATCAGCTTGGCGATCACGTCTTCGCCCTGGCCGACGGCATGGCCCATCGCCCAGAACAGCCCGGCGATGGTCATGTCGATGACGATCAGCGTGGCGGTCAGAAACGCCACCTCGCCATGCAGCAGCCCAAAGCCCGAGTCGATGTAGCGCGAGAAGGTATCGAGGAATCGGTCAATCACCGTCACGTCATTCATGGCGAGTCCTCCTGCCCAGGCGTGTCGCCATCGGCGGGTTCATCGAAGCTGGGCGGAATGGGCGGCAGGTCGGCGAGCGTCTGGTACTCGCCCGGCCCGGCCTGGCCGGAGAGAAAGCGCCGCAGGTCGGCCTGGGCCACCTGCGCGCAAAACGCGCCGTCGTGCGCGCCCGCGCGGCACTGCGCGCGCAGCGTGTGCAACCGGGACGGATCGGCGACCAGCGTGTCCACCGACAGCGGTTGCGGCCGGTCGCAGCCGGCCAGCAGGAGCGCGGGAACAGCGAGGGCGAGCAGGACGGGCGCGTGCTTCATGCCGCACCTCGTCAGTGGTTGTAGAAATCGACGGCTTGCGGCGTGTACGGCGTGCCGCTGCCCAGGAAGCGGCGCGTCACCTCGCGCCCGCGCTCGGTGGCCGCCGCCTGCCGCGCCAGTTCCAGCGCGGCAGCGCGATCCTGCGTGATCTGGAGCCGTTGCGACTGGA
This sequence comes from uncultured Ralstonia sp., assembly GCA_913056305.1. GTDB lineage: Bacteria > Pseudomonadota > Gammaproteobacteria > Burkholderiales > Burkholderiaceae > Ralstonia. The sequence continues at coordinate 16,511 of CAJXMR010000074.1, read as the reverse complement.
TCGACTGCTTGGTTTGCAAGGCCAGCAACTGGTTCATGGCCTGCATCGCTTGCAGCGCACCTTGGGCCGACTGGCTCTTGCCCACGAGGTCGGCCAGCACGCTTTCGTCTTCGCCCAGATTCTGCGACACCTGCGCCTGCATCTGCATCGTGGTCTGCAAGCCGTTGAGCGTGTTCTTCCACCGCTCCTGCGTGTCGCGGTACATCTGGTCGCCGCTCACCGTGGCGGCGTACTGCTCGGGATACAAGCGCTGAAACTCCCGATCCAGATTCGTCACGTCGTAGGCCAAGCCGCGCGCCTGGTCGATCAGCCGCTGCGTGGTTGCCAGATTGGCACGCAACTGGCCGACCACGCTGGACGGCAGGCTGGCGAGGTTGCGCGCCTGGTTCATCAGCATCTGCGCTTCGTTCTGGAGCTGCTGGATCTGGTTGTTGATCTGCTCCAGCGTGCGGATCGCGGTCAGCGTGTTCTGCACGAGGTTCGTGGGGTCGATCACGACCCATTGCGCATGGGCCGTGGCGGTGCAAAGCATGGCCGCGACGGCGGCGGCAAGAAGATGCTTCTTCATGGCAGGTTCTCCAGGGGTTGGTCAGCATGGGAACCCGGCGCGAGGCCGGGGAACGAGGGCAGCAGGTCGGCCGCCCAATCGAGGCCGCGATGGCGCAGCCAGGCGCCCGCGAAGCCGGGCTCGCCGGCGTCTTGCGGCACGCGGCCAAGAACGTCATCAATGGCGCGCTGGTCTTGCGGCGTGGAAGCGCCCGCGAAAGCCAGCGTCGCCGGCCCCAAGTCGAGATCGAACACCCGATTTCCGAGGCGGGATTGGTAGTAGTAGTCGCGCTTGGGCTGCGCGGTGGCGACGATCTCGATCTGCCGCCGGTTGAGGCCGAAGCCCTCGTAGATCGTGCGAATCTGCGGCTCGACCGCTTGCGGGTTCGGCAGGAAGATGCGACTGGCGCAGCTTTCGATGATGGCCGGCGCGATGGCCGAGTCCTTCACGTCCGCGAGCGATTGCGTGGCAAAGATGATCGAGACGTTCTTCTTGCGCAGCGTCTTAAGCCATTGCCGGATGCGCGCCGCGAACAGCGGGTCATCGAGGAACAGCCAGGATTCATCGAGAATCAGCAGCGTCGGCGCCCCGTCCAGCCGCTCCTCGAAACGCGCGAACAGATAGCGCAGCACGGCCATCACCGCAGCGCGACTTGCCATCAGTTCTTCCATCTCGAAGGCTTGGATGTCGGCGCTGCCAAGCCGGTCGTGATCGGCGTCCAGCAGCTTGCCGTGCGCGCCGCCCAGCACGTAGGGCGCAAGCGCCTGGCGTAGCGCATTCGATTGCAGCAATACCGACAGGCCAGTCATCGTGCGCTGCTCAACCGGCGCACCGGAGAGACTCCCCAGCGCCGACCAGATCGCCGCCTTCTCCTCGGGGCCGACCGACACGCCTTCATGCAGTAGTCGGCCTTCGATCCACTCGGCAGCCCAGGTGCGATAGCCCTCGCGCTCGATGCGCGCCAGCGGCTGGAACGCGATGCCGCCATCCGGCCCAAGGTCATAGTGCTCGCCACCCAGGCCCAGGATGGTGGCGCGGATAGAGCGCCCCATGTCGAACGCGAAGATGCGCGAGCCGGGATAGCGCCGGAACTGCAAAGCCATCGCCGCCAACAGCACCGACTTGCCCATGCCGATCGGCCCCACGACCAGCGTGTTCCCCACGTCGCCGATGTGTGTCACCAGCCGGAACGGCGTAGCGCCATCGGTACGTGTCACGATCAACGGTGGGCCGTCCAAGTGATCGTTGCGCTCCTGGCCGGCCCACACCGCCGACACTGGCATCATGTGCGCCAGGTTCAACGTCGAGACGATGGGCTGGCGCACGTTGGCGTAGGCGTTGCCCGGAATGGACGACAGCCACGCATCCACGGCGTTGAGCGTTTCGGGAATCGTGACGAACCCGCGCCCTTGGATGACGCGCTCCACCATGCGCAGCTTCTCGTCGGCCACAGCAGCGTCTGCATCCATGACGGTGACGGTTGCCGTCAGGTAGCCGAAGGCGACTTGATCGCTGCCCAGTTCCTGCAAGGCGGCATCGGCATCGGCCGCCTTATTGTTGGCGTCGGTATCGACCAGCGGGCTTTCCTGCTGGAAGATCGTTTCGCGCAGCAGCGCGATGACGTTCTTGCGCTTGGCGAACCACTGGCGGCGCAAGCGCCCCAACTCCCGTTCCGCCTCGGATTTGTCGAGGCACAGAAAGCGCGTACTCCAGCGATACGCAAATCCAAGGCGGTTGAGGTCGTCCAGAATCCCCGGCCAGGTCGAAGTCGGGAAGCCCCGCACCGACACCACGCGCAGGTGCTGATCGCCCAGCATGGGCGCCAAGCCGCCGACCAGCGCGGAATCGGTCAGCAGCGCGTCGATGTGGAACGGCACTTCGGGCACGCCGATGCGGTAGCGCCGCGTCGAGATGGTCGCGTGCAGGTAGGTCAGCGTCTGGCCGTCATCGAGCCAGGCGATTTCCGGCATCACGCCATCGAGCAGGTCAAAGACGCGATCGGTTTCCGCGACGAAGGCATCGAGCCGACCGCGCCAGTCCACGCCTTCGGTGGGTCGGTTCTCGTACAGCATTCCCGCTGCACGGGCGCGCGATTCCTCGGGCGGCAGATACACCAGCGTCAGGTGATAGCCGCTCTCGAAGTGGTTGCCCGAGTCCTCGAAGGTGGCGCGGCGTTCCTCGTCCACCAGCCAGGACAACGGTTCGGGAAAGTCGGAGTGCGGATAGTCGGCAGCGGGCCGGCGCTCGGCTTCGATGAACAGCGCCCAGCCTGAGCCAAGCCGGCGCAGCGCGTTGTTCAAGCGCGCCGACGTGGCGATCAGCTCGCCTTGCGTCGCGCTGTCGAGGTCAGGCCCACGAAATCGGGCCGTGCGCTGGAAACTGCCGTCCTTGTTCAAGACGACGCCCGGCGCGACCAGCCCGGCCCAGGGCAGCCAGTCGGCCAGCAAGGCCGGGCGCTGGCGGTATTCGGCAAGGTTCAGCATCGCGGCATCCCCTCACACGTCCAGCAGCGGGCGGTGCTTGATATGCCGTGCGAACACGGCCATGAACCGCGGATCGACGCGCGCTCCCCATACCGCCAGCGAATGGCCAACGATCCAGAGCACCATGCCGGGAATCCACAGTTGCAGGCCCAGCCCGACAGCGGCGGCCAGCGTTCCGTTGGCGATTGCCACGGTGCGCGGTGCGCCCCCCAGCAAGATCGGCTCGGTAAGCGAGCGGTGCAAAGGCACCTCGAACCCGGCCGCGAAGCTATCCGGGCCGCTCATACGACAGCCCCGCCCGAGAACGAAAAGAACGAAAGGAAGAACGAGGACGCGGCGAAGGCGATGCTCAAGCCGAACACGATCTGGATCAGCTTGCGGAAGCCTCCCGACGTGTCGCCGAAAGCCAGCGCGAGGCCCGTAGCGATGATGATGATGACGGCCACGATGCGCGCCACCGGCCCCTGGATGGATTCAAGGATGGATTGCAGCGGGCCTTCCCAGGGCATCGAGGAACCGGCGGCCTGCGCCGTGCCGGCCAGGAGCAGCATCAGCGCGGCCAGCAGCAGCCCTTGCCCCGCAGGGCGGGCCAAGCTGCGCAGCCGCGCGAGGCCCGACGGGTGGGAAAGCGGATTTACGGAAACACGGAAATCATGGGCGTGCGTCGTCATGGAAGTTCTCCAGAAAGGTCGAGGGATGGGGAAGTCGCCGCAGCGGATGCGGCATCGGGGATCGGCAGCAGCTCAGGAAACGGCGTTTCCAGTGCGTCCGCCAGTTGGTAGCCCACGCCGTCGAAGCCGACGACGCGGGCGATGCTCTCGATGCGGCGCTTGCGCCCTCGCCCGGCGATGTGGATCACCACGTCCACGGCCTCGGCGATCAGCGCACGGGGCGGGTTCACCGCCACTTCGAGAATTAGTTGCTCCAGGCGCAGCAGCGCACCCAGCGCGGAGCCGGCATGGATCGTGGCGATGCCGCCCGGATGGCCTGTACCCCACACCTTGATGAGATCCAGCGCCTCGGCGCCGCGCACCTCGCCGACGACGACGCGATCAGGCCGCAGGCGCATGGACGAGCGCACCAGCTCGGTCATCGACACCACGCCTGCGCGGGTGCGCAGGGGAACGTGGTCGCGGGCCGCGCATTGCAGTTCCACCGTGTCTTCGAGCACCAGCACGCGGTCGCCGGTGGCGGCGATTTCGGCGAGCAAAGCATTGGCGAGCGTGGTCTTGCCGCTGCTGGTGGCACCGGCGATCAAGACGTTCTGCCGCTCGCGCACCGCGCGGACGAGAAAGCCCGCTTGCGCGGTGGTCATCATCCCGTCGATGACGTAACGCTCCAGCGGAATCACGCCGATGGCGCGCTTGCGCAACGCGAAGGCCGGCCCCGGCGCTGCCGGCGGCAAGATGCCCTCGAAGCGTTCGCCCGTTTCGGGCAACTCGGCGGACAGAAGCGGCTGGCCGCGATGGACTTCTGCGCCAACGTGGGCCGCGACCAGGCGGATGATTCGCTCGCCGTCCGCCTCGGGCAGTTCCACGCCCATCGGCGCGCGTCCACTGGAAAGCCGATCCACCCAAAGGGTGCGATCAGGATTCAGCATCACCTCCACCACGTCCGGGTCTTCAAGTGCGGCGGCGATCAGCGGCCCCATCGCCGTGCGCAGCATCTGGATGCGGCGGTCGAGCGACGTGGCACTCATGGACTGCGGAACGGCGCTCATGACGCACGCTCCTGCGCTTGCGCGGCTGCCGCCGCGTCTTCCCTCCGCATCGGGTCGGGATGCAGTTCCTCCACCACGTCGCGCACCAGGCTGCGGCCCCGCAGCAGGTGGCGGCCAAGCTGCTCGGTGAACTGCTCGAAGCGCGCTTTGCCCTGCGCGCGTGCCGCGTCTTGGCGCGCCTCGGGAACCGGCGTGCTTACGGTCAGGTAGTAGCGGATGAACAGCGCCAGCGTTTCGATGGCGATGTTCTGGTCGCGCTCCATGCGCTCGGCTTGGCGCGACAGGCGATCAAGCCGCTTGGCAATGGCCGCCTCGCGCTGGTCGGCAGCATCGGGCGACAGCCACGATGTGAGCGCCGCCGCGACAATGGACGACTTGGACACGCCTTTCTTGGCGGCCAGCTCATCGAGCCGCTTGGCGTGCTCGGGCTGGATAAAGAGGTTCAAGCGATAGTGGCTCATAGCTCGATTCCGTCGTTGGGGTCGAGGGAAGCCAGCCGGGCCGTGCGCTGCATGGCTGGATCGAGCTGGCGCGGAAGGGGAAGCGGCAGGTCGTCGTCGTCATCGAGCAGCCCAAGGTCGGCCGCAGGCGCGGCCAGCCCGGGGTCGTAGGCGACGGTTTCGGAAAGCTCGGGCTGGCGGCGTGGGCCGCCGTCGTCGGTCGTACCCAAGTTCTCCAGGCCATCGGCGGATGCCGTGGCTGGTGCGGCAGGCACGGCAGGAATGGCCAGCCCGCTCCAGTCGTCGGCGCGGGCCGGCGGCGCGTCGGCATACTGCCCATCCGCCAGCGCGGGCGGCGGCAGCACGCGACGCTTGAAATTGGCGTCCGCGTAGTAGCGCAACTTCTTCGCCTTGATCGGCGCCACGCTGGACACCATCACCACGGCCTCGTCGGGCGGAAGCTGCATCACCTCGCCCGGCGTCAGCAGCGGGCGGGCCGTCTCCTGCCGCGACACCATCAGGTGGCCCAGCCACGGTGCGAGCCGATGGCCCGCGTAGTTGCGCTGCGCGCGCAGCTCGGTCGCGGTGCCGAGCGTTTCGGAAATGCGCTTGGCCGTGCGTTCGTCGTTCGTGGCGAACGTCACGCGCACATGGCAGTTGTCGAGGATGGAGTGGTTTTGCCCATACGCCTTGTCGATCTGGTTCAGCGACTGCGCGATCAGGAAGCTGCGGATGCCGTAGCCCGCCATGAAGGCCAGCGCCGTCTCGAAGAAGTCCAGGCGCCCCAGCGCCGGGAACTCGTCGAGCATCAGCAGCAGCTTGTGGCGGCGCTCGATGCCATCGGAGCCGTCGAGCGATTCGGTGAGGCGCCGGCCGATCTGATTGAGGATCAGGCGAATGAGCGGCTTCGTCCGCGAAATGTCCGAAGGCGGCACCACGAGGTACAGCGATACCGGATGCTCGGCAGCGATCAGGTCGGCGATTCGCCAATCGCAACGCGAGGTGACTTCGGCCACCGTGGGATCGCGGTAAAGGCCGAGGAACGACATGGCCGTGGACAGCACGCCCGAGCGTTCGTTGTCGCTCTTGTTGAGGACTTCGCGTGCAGCGGATGCCACCACGGGATGCGGGCCACCACCTTCCTCGTTCACGAGGTGCGGCGTGGTCATCATCCGGTGCAAGGTCAGCTCGAAGGGGCTGGCCGGATCGGATAGGAAGTTGGCGACGCCGCGCAGCGTCTTGTCTTCGCTTGCGTAGAGCACATGCAGGATGGCCCCGACCAGCAGCGCGTGGCTGGTTTTCTCCCAATGGTTCCGGCGCTCCAACGCACCTTCGGGATCGACCAAAATGTCTGCGATGTTCTGCACGTCGCGCACCTCATGTGCGCCGCGCCGCACCTCCAGCAACGGGTTGTAGGCGGCCGACTTCGCATCGGTCGGGTTGAACAGCAGGCAATGCGAAAAGCGCGAACGCCAGCCGGCGGTGATCTGCCAGTTCTCGCCCTTGATGTCGTGGATGACGGCGGATGCTGGCCAGGAAAGCAGCGTCGGCACCACGAGGCCCACGCCCTTGCCCGAGCGCGTAGGCGCGAAGGTCAGGACATGTTCCGGGCCTTCATGCCGCAGGTACTGGCGGTCGTGCTGGCCGAGGAACACGCCGGCCGGCTGCGTGAGGCCCGCCTTGCGAATGTCCTCCGCATTCGCCCAGCGGGCCGAGCCGTAGGTCGTGACCAAGCGCGACTGCCGCGAGCGCCAGATCGACATGCCGATGGCGACCACCACGGCCACCAGACCGCTGCCGCCCGCGATGGCCCCGCCGGTGTCGAACACGCGCGGCGCATAGGCATCAAAAGCGAACCACCACTCGAACAGCCGCCACGGGTGATAGATTGGCGTACCAAAGAAATCGAACCAGGGCGAGCCAAGGCGTAGCTGATAACCCAGGGCGGCGGCTGTCCATTGTGTGGCTGCCCACACGCCGGCGATCACGATGCCGAACACCACGGCAACCTGACCGAACAGCACGTTCGTCCCTTGCATAACCCAGCCTCCGATCACGGCACACGGAGGTGCCGCAGCACTGAGGATCAAGGCGTGCGTGCGGGCCGGTCAAAGGCCGTTATGGCGGGAATTCAGGCTGAAAAAGCCAGATTTCTTGCAGGGGCGAAAGCAATAAAAACGCCGCAAGCGCAAGTACGCTGCGGCGTAGTGAGGTAACAGCGAGAACTTTGTCGCTGCGATACGACTGTGGCGGACGTTACGGGGACTTTTGCTCCGGCCGATCACCGAAGAAGCGACGTTTGGCGGCCTCGGCCGCGCGCACGCAAAGTTCGTCGCCGACCTTCGCGCGATCCTCTTTGCATTGGCGCTGGATTTCCTTGATGCGCTCGGGATGGGCTACGAGGAAGTCCACCGTTTCCGAAGGTTGGGATGGGCCGCATGCCGTCAGCGTGGCGGCCACCATCAGCAGCATCGCTTTGTGCATGGTTCCATTCCTTTTCATCGGATAGGTTAAGACTCCTCGGCGGCGTCAAGGCTATCCGCCGAATCAATGAATGCCACTCGTTCGATGAACCGGGCCAGCATCTCGCATGGTTCTGTATCGCGGCGTAGCAGATAGGTCGTGAGCATTGGCGGCTTGCCCGCCAAGCGCCGGGGCACGACACCAGGCTCGCGGCTAGATGCGATATGCGCCTCGCCTGCCAGTCCCAAGGCCAGGCCAGCGGAAACCAAGGTCATCATCACATCGAAGGTTGCCACGCGCTGCGCGATCAGTGGCTCCTGTTCGAGCTTGCGTAAAAAACGATCGACCTGACGAGCGTGGCCTTCGCAGATAGCAGGGTCGCCCAGTGCCAGCGGATAGCGCAGCACTTCCTCCAGCGGCACCTTCTTGAAAGAGAGCAGTGGATGGCGAGCCGGCACCGCCACCATCAATTCGTCTTCCCACGCGGATGTAACCACGATGCCATCGCCTGCATCTTCGGCCATCGAAAAACCTGCGTCGTACAAGTCATCATGCAGACCCTTGATCTGCTGAGCGAGCGGAACCTCAAATAGTCGAATCTCGACCTCGGGATCTTCTTCACGGCATTGCGCCAATAGCATCGGTAGGCGCGATGGCGTGATGCCGTCTGACAGCGCGATGCGCAACTGTCCGTGAAAACCATTGGCAGCGGACTTTACGCTATCGCGGGCTTGATCCAATGCGGTGAAGACACGCCGGACGTGTTCCAGAAACAGGCGTCCCGCGCGGGTCAGTTGCGTGCGGCGGGTGGTGCGAACGAAAAGACGGGCACCGAGTTCTTCCTCTAGTTCCTTGATAGTGCGGGATAGCGGCGATTGGTCTATGTGCAACCGTTCGGCGGCGCGGGCGAAGTGGAGTTCTTCGGCGACAGCCAAGAAGCATCGAAGGTGGCGTAGTTCCATTGCGATGCCTCTGCCATGCTATACGGGGAGAAAAAGTGGATAGATTGAGACTGGCCGGCGCTTCTGCTTCTTCATGCTATTGAACGCGGAAGGCGTGAACCTTTGCGCGATGGCTACGGCTATCCAAACGTGCCAGCTCACACATTGCACGCGCATCACCGGACGCCCCGTTGTTTCGCTTCACGAAGGGCTGCACTAACAAGGATTGCGAGACAGCCCAAAAAAAGCAGGCTTCCGCCCCAAAGCGGCTCGACTTTCACGGCGAGGACAAGGGCAGCCACGAGTGCGACGAGCACTAGCGTTGCCGTAGTGAGCCGCGCGTCCGCGAGGAACATTCCGAGAAGTTCCTGGGCAACTTCACGAAGAATACTCATTGCACCATCTCCATACGCACTCGCCGAAGCCGGTATGCGGTTGCAAGACCGACGGCAAGGAACACACCTGCGAATACCACCAATGCCAGATCCTGGCCCGGCCAATCGACGCCGAGACCTTCGCCCGTCCAGAAGACGCCAAAGGCAGACAGCATGACGCCGACACCGAACTTCAAAGTGTTCTCCGGCACCCGCGCCAGAGGCTTATGGACAATGATTCCGATGGTGAGGACGACGATGCAGGCCGCCAATGCTCCCAAGGCAGCCGGCCATAGCAGCCCTCGACCGGCACCTACGGCAATGACGATGAATACAACCTCCAATCCTTCCAGCAATACCGCTTTGAACGCAGTCATGCCGGCGATCCAGTTGAGCGACGCGCGTTGACGAGTGCCCGCGTCAGCGAGTTGCGCGGACTCAGATGCGAAAATGGCCGCCTCGTCATGTAACGGGATAACACCTGCCGCTCGGAGAATCGCTTTGCGAAGCCATCCCATCCCAAACAGAAGAAGCAACACCCCAATGACGAACTGGAGTAAGTGAAGGGGTACCTGGTTGAGCAATGGGCCTAGCACCACAATCACCAGGGCGAGCACAATGAGCGCCGCAGCGGTGCCAAGTGCCGCCGGCTTCCATCCGCGCAAGATGCCGACCGCTAGAACGATCGTGAACGCTTCCACAACCTCGACAAGCGACGCAAGGAAGGCGGCTCCAATAGCGGGCGCAGCGATATTCCAGGCAATAGAGTTCATTGGGTGCCAACTGGGTTGTAGTGTTTGCTACCGATATGCTAGAATTATCGTCGTGTTCACAACATAAGTCAAGGAGCACACACACGTGCCGCCAACACCGTCAACTTTTGATGAGCGAATTGCGAACAGCATCGAGCGAATGAGTCCGGCAGAGCAGCGCGTCGCGGTGTTCTTTCAGGAGAACCGCGAGCAGGTTTTAATCGCGTCTGCCGCCGCGCTGGCGGCGAAAGCAAATACCAGTGATGCCACGATCGTGCGTACAGCCAGGGCCTTGGGCTTTGCCGGTCTTGACGATCTTCGGCGCGCACTTGCCCGCGAATTGCGTGATTCAATCTCGCCTGCCGATCGGCTCACTCGAACACTAGGCGAAGTTGGCTCCAGCCTGGCAGTAGCTTTCGACGTGACGATGGAAATCCACCGGCAGTCGCTTGAAGGTGTCTGTCGTTCGATCAAGCCCGAGGACTTTGAAATAGCCGTTCGCAGCATGATCCAGGCTCAACGAATCCTCGTTTTCGGCTTGGGGCCATCAAGCGCCATAGCAACCTATCTCGTCCTGCAACTCAAACGCTTCGGATTGGATGCCGCGAGCCTGACTAACAGCGGCCTTCTTTTCGCTGATGATCTGCGGTCATTGCGCAAGGGGGATCTCGTTGTCATTCTTGCTTATGGACGAGTGTATGAAGAACTGGCCTTGCTGCTGGGTGAAATCAAACGGCAGAAGCTGGGGTCGCTGCTTCTGACGGACACGCTTGCCGCCAAGCTCCGGCAGCAGGTCGATCAAGTTCTTCCCGTGGCACGGGGACGTGCGGACATGCTGAGCATGCACACGGCAACGCTCGGCCTCATCGAAGCCTTGCTGGTGGGCATCGCGACTCAGCGGCCCACTGAGACGGTCGCAAGTCTAAAGACACTCAACGACCTGCGGAAAAAGTTGGTGGGCAAAGCGGTGAACCTACCTATACCGAAGGACGATGGCTGATTCATATGCCACCGGCGGTAGCGATCAAGATTCCAATCCATGTGAATCTCAAGCTTTTCTAAAGAAGCGCGATATGCCGCGCCAATCACCTTGGAGCAACGATGTTGGATTGGAGTGCAATCATCCTCGGCATTATTGAGGGGATAACCGAGTTCTTGCCGATTTCCAGCACCGGGCATTTGCTCATTGCAGAGCACTGGCTTGGTGCTCGATCGGATACATTCAATATTGTGATCCAGGCTGGCGCCATGCTGGCTGTAACGATTGTTTACTGGCGTCGTCTGATCACGCTCGCCGTGAGCTGGCGCCAACCTGAGAATCGTCTCTATATTGGTAAGCTGGCACTTGCCTTTCTGATTACCGCCGTGCTCGGCTTCGTTGCCAAGGCGGCCGGCCTGGAATTGCCGACTACGCTTTCGCCCGTCGCGTGGGCACTCATCATCGGTGGTATCTGGATGATGGCTGCCGAGCGATTCTCAGAAAGGCGTAGCTCCCAAAGAGAGGTGACTTGGACTGTCGCCATTGCTGTGGGACTTGCGCAGATCGTGGCGGGCATTTTTCCCGGCACGTCACGCTCGGGCGCAACTATCTTTGCGGCGATGCTGACAGGAACAGGCGATCGCGCAGCCGCGACCGAATTTGCTTTTCTTGTTGGCATACCGACGATGTATGCCGCAAGCGGTTATGAACTATATAGTCAGTTCAAGCATGGCGGTGGACACGAAGATTGGGCAGCTCTCGGTACTGCATTCATCGTGTCCACCGTCACGGCATTTGTCGCCATCAAATGGCTGCTGTCCTACATTCAGACACATCGGTTTACAGCGTTCGCGATCTACCGAATAGCACTGGGCGCGTTATTGCTGGTGATCGCGGGCCGAGGTTGGATGTGATCCAAACGCGGCCAGAGTTTCAGCACTGGCGTAGCTCTTCCTCTCGATTCTTGGAGAAGAGCCATATCTTGACCTGATCGAGTAGCAAGGCGATCAGCAGAACCAGCCCCAGCATGGCGACCAAGAGCACGAGCGAGACAGGCGCCATAAGGAAGCCACCGGCAGCCAGCACGGTTGCGAGAACGACATTGCCGATAGTGGCAGCGGCGACGAACTTGCCAGGCAGCAGTGACCAGCACCGACCCGGCGTGCGCGAGAGGTAAATCGTGGCTTGGGCCGAATACATGAGATAGGCGAACATCAGCGCCTGGACTTGCGGCACGGGAAGTTGCAACCGGGTGAGCGCAAACCACAGAATCACGAAAGCCAGAATCAGCCAGCCGATGGCGAGGACGCCGCCGAGCCGCGCGATTTCTCTAACGTTCCACCGTTCTGGCGACGAAGAAACCCATGACCGATCTGTCGCTAGCGTGATCGTCACCACGTCGTTGAGAACAACGATGACGGCGATCAGAACCAACGGCGTGACGAAGAACCCTGTAGCGATATAGCCGAAGGTCAGCAAGGCGGCGAGTTCGACCGTCCTTGCAATTTTCGTGATCGTCCAGGTAAGCATCCGACGAAACACGCGACGGCCGCCCGATACCACAGAGGCGACCCCTTCGAGGCCGGGATGAGTCAGGACAACTTGCGCTGCGGCTTTTGCAACGTCCGAAGCAGCCTGCACGGCAATCCCGACCTCGGCTTGTTTCAGAGCCGGAGCATCGTTCACGCCGTCACCTGTCATGCCAACAATTCGGCCTGCTCGTTGAAGCGACTGCACGAGCCGGAATTTTTCTTCGGGATAGAAGTTGGCAAAACCATCGAACTGGAGTGGAGTCGCCAGGCCGCGCGTGGCATCTCCGAAGCGGTCGCCGAGTCCAACTTGGTGGCTGATGGCCTTGGCCGTATCGACGGTATCGCCTGTCACCATGAGGATCTTGATGCCAAGTGACTGGATGGTCTTGATGAGTGCACTCGCGTCCTCGCGGAGCGCATCGGCTAACGCCAGCAAACCTCGGATGCGTAGATTACCTTCGGTACCGGCAGCTACCGCTAGAACTCGCGCGCCGGTCGCAGCCACGACTTGCAGAATGGTGGAAAACTCAGGGGGGGATGAGGCAAGCGATGTAACGACCGCCGGCGAGCCAAGCACAACATGGACGAGCGGGCCATTGTCATCGGGACGAACATAAGCCTCTGACCGCTTGACTGCGGGATCGAATGGAATGAACTTCTCGCGGACATGCTGGGGGATAGCACGCTTTCGTAGCGCGCCCAGGATTGCCACCTCTAGCGCACCTTGCGTCGCTTCGTCGCAAGCGGCAGCGGCCCAGGCAAGCACATCATCATCTTTCTCCCCTGGAAGCGCGGCAATTCCGGCGAGCGTCTGCCGATTTTGGGTCAGTGTGCCGGTCTTATCTACGCACAGCACGTCCATCGTCGCGGCTTCTTGAACTGCCGATAGGCCGGTAACGAGCACACCCTCGTTTGCCAGCCGTCGAGCTTCCACGGCGTTGGCTACCGTGAAGGCCGCTGGCATCGTCACGGGCACCGTCGCAATAATGAGTACGAGGAAGAAGGGAACCAGCGGCAGTAAATCCTCGCCGCGCCAAAGCGCGACGATAGCCAGGATCGCAGCGAGCACGGCGTCGATGGTCACGAGATAGCGCACAACGGAGAACAGAAGCTGCTCAAGATGGCTGGCCGAACTGGCGGTTCGCACCAATTCCGCTGTGCGCCCGAAGTAGCTGCGTGCCCCTGTTTCCGCGACTGTTCCTGTCGCATTGCCGCGCCTGACCGTTGAACCCGAATAGATGGTTTCGCCCTTGCTGCGCGAAACCGAGGTCGATTCCCCAGTCAAAGCCGCTTGGTCAACGTCCACCGTCCCCTCGTCAATCACGCAATCTGCCGGAACCAGATCACCCGTAGTTACGGTCACGTAGTCGCCAGGGACGAGTTCGCGCGCCGGCAGAAGGCGCCAGTTGCCATCCCGACATACGCGCGCGTTGACCCGCAGCCGGCTACGCAAGAGGTCGAGCGCGGATTGCGCACGACGCTCCTGAACGCCGCCAAGGATCGCGCTGAAGGCGAGCCACCCTGCAATGATGGCTGGCTCAATCGTCTTGCCAAGGGCAACCTCAAGCACAAGGGCGATTTCGAGCATCCAAGGGATCGGCCCCCATAGGCGCTTCACGATCGCGCGTAGGCGGCTCGGCGGCTCCTCACGAACCTCGTTGTAGCCATGTTGTGCAAGTGTTGCTTGCGCATCGGCCTCCGAGAGTCCCTGCTTGTTGTGCGGGGCGACTTCCATACGGACTTCTCCTAAAGCGAGCGGCATGACCGCTGCGACTGGCAGTCTTGTCGCAATTGCCACAAAATTAAATGATTATTGCAGCAATTGCGACATGCACACAGAGGCGCGTATTGGGTGCGCTTCTGTTGGCGGCTACAGGGGTGGTTGGAAATCGGCGATTTTTGGTAGTTCCACCGGCACGCCGCCGGCATCGCACAGATGCTTTGCGCAGAGCGCGCCGCGCAGCCGCGGGGTAGCCTGTACGGCAAAGTGGAAGATTGCGTTTTCTTCTACGCTGCCGCGAATTGCGTCGCTGCCTGGGCCGCGTGCCCAGATGCCCACATCCTCGCCGCTGTGCGTTTCGCCCGAAAGCGGCACCGTGGATTCCTGCATGTAGTCCGGGTCTTCCGTGTCCACGCGGGTCAGGTCGGGGCGGCCAGTGGCAGGCTGGAAGCCTTCGCCCGTGTGCGGGTACCTCTTCGATCCGGCCGGCTGCGATTTGCTGGCGCCGGTATAGCCGGGGCCATTGGCGTAGCCGAGAGTGGTGTAAGGCAGGCCGATGCCATCGGTGGCCAAGCCGACCGTATTGTCCTCGCCACTGCTGCCATGCACCTTGCCCAGTATCGGGTTGCCGCGCATCGGGTAGCCGGCAAAGGTCATCGTGTGCGAATGGTCGGCGGTGACGACAATGAGGGTGTCATCAGCGGATGTGACTTCTGCGGCGACGCGCACCGCATCGCTCATCGCCACCGTATCGGTCAGTGCGCGGTAGGCGTTGCCGGCGTGGTTGGCATGGTCGATGCGGCCACCTTCGACCAAAAGCACGTAGCCTTCAGGATTGCGCGACAGCCGGGCGATCGCGGCGCGGGTCATCTCCGCCAGCGAGGGTTCGCCGGCGGCATCCTTCGGGCGATCATGCTCGAAGTGCATGTGATCCGGCTCGAACAGGCCGAGCAGCGGCTTGTCTGCCGGCGCGGCATCGAGCAACCGCTTGTTCCAGACATAGGCACCGTCGGGGTGGCGCTGCTGCCATTCGGCGATCAGGTCGCGGCCATCAAGGCGTCCGCCTGTCTTGTCGCCGTATTCGGGGTCGTGCTGCGAAGTCGGCATGAAATACTTGCGACCACCGCCCATCAGCACGTCGAACCCGCGCCAGAACGGCGTTTCGACGATTTGGCGTGCAATGTCGATGCAGCCGGCGGTTTTGGCGGCCTGTGGCATATCAGCATCGCCTTCCCAGTTACGTTCGGCCGAATGGGCGATGGTGGCGCCCGGTGTGGCATGGGTCAGGCGCGTGGTCGTCACCACGCCGGCGGACATGCCGGCGCTCGCAGCCAGCTCCCACATTGTCAGCATCGGCGATGCCAACGCGCCGGCGCAGTCCTGGCGCTTCGGGCCTTGGCTAATGCTGAGCACGCCGGCGCGAGTCTTCACACCAGTGGCGATCGCGCTCATGGTGCCGGCCGAGTCGGGCGTTTGCGAATCGGTGTTGTAGGTCTTGCTGAGCGCGGTATCGGGGAAGTTTTCCCACGATAAGCGGTTTTCCTCGCCGCTGCCGCCCTTGCGTTGCCCCTCGAAAATGCGCGCAGCAGTTACCGTGGTAAGGCTCATGCCATCGCCGAGGAAGATGATGACGTTCTTTGCATGGCCGTGCATTGCGCCACGCGCGGCGGCCTGCGCTGCACCATCGCGAAACCACCAAGCCGGAGTTTCGCCGTCCGGGTGGTGAATGATCGGAACAGCGATATGGGAGTCAGCAGCGTTCGCGAGCGGTGCCGTGGTGTGCGGGGCGCTAGCGCAAGCGGTAAGCATGAATGCACAGGCGAAAGGGATTACGCGCCGTACACACTCTTTCGTTCGGCCTGATGACGCCTTGCGCGCCCCGGATTGCAGTATTGCTAGAGCATCGACTTCATGGGGTCGCGGTTTGTTGTGCGGGACTACATACACAGGTATCTCCTAAAGCGGTGGCTTGACCGCTACGACGGGAAGAAGGTTGTAAACACTACAATAACTCATTATGATTGCAGTATTTGCAACATTTCAACCGTCATCTACGACGCCCGGCGACCGTCCATATGGAGTTGCGCGCAAACGCTTTCGCCGACGATGCGCTGACGGTCTACACCGCAGGGGAGCGAGTGCGCCCAATGTCCCACGACACCCCGCCACCCCGCACCGTAGCGGCGAGCTGCTGTCCCAGCCTCTGCTCGATCACCGGCTTCCACGGCACCAGCGAGAAGCCCATGCCGTCATCGAGCATCGCGTAGCGCCCGCTGGCGAGCATGACGCTGCGCCGGTAGATGCCGACAACGCGCTGACCGTCGGCCACCGGGCGATGCTCTAGGCCGGTATCGGCGGCAATGTCCTTCGCGGCCTGTGCCAGCTCCCGATTGCGAAGCGTGCCCAGCAGGTTGCGCGCCAGGATCACGCGCCGCCCGCGCCGTTCGGCCAGCCCCTGCTCGGCGAGGAAGTCGGCGCGCTGCTGCATGGCCTGCTTAGCCTCTGCGCCAAAGCCCAGGTCGCCCAGGCCCGAGTCCCCGCCGATCAGTTGCTGGTCGAG
>CAJXMR010000073.1 GCA_913056305.1 uncultured Ralstonia sp. | reverse complement strand
CATTTCAATATTCAAAGCTCAATTATGACCTTGGGATATTTGCTGAAGCAATCACGGCATTTAAATATTTTGTAGATAACTATCCTAACAGCGGAGTGCGTGTTGAAGCAGACGCGCTACTCACAGAAGCATATTTGAATACAAATAAGTATGATGATGCAATAAAATATATTGAAGGATTAAAGAAAAAAAGCCAGCGTATAAACGCTGCTTACCAGAGGCTTTTATTTTACTTTGGAGTAGAAAGCTTTAATAAAGAGCAATATCTTAAAGCAGTACAATTGTTTGAAAAGTCCCTGCAATATCCTATGGATAAACAATTGGCAATTGCTGCTAACTTCTGGCTGGGCGAAACTTATTCCACAGGCAACAAATATGTTAAAGCAATTCCATATTATTTGCGTGTTTTTGAAAAAACTTCTTCTCCCAAAAATGAATTCTACATAAAAACCATGTATGGAGTTGGCTACGCTTATTTTAATACAAAACAGTATAAAAAGGCGCTGATAAATTTTCAGCGTTATGTAAATCATGCTGAAACAACCCAAAAGAAATATTATTATGGCGATGCTATTTTAAGGCTGGCCGATTGTTATTTTGTAACAAAGATCTACAATGAAGCAATTAAATATTACGATAAGGCAATCAATTATCAATCAAAAAATCAAAAAATCTTAAATCAAAAAATAATAGAGTCTGACTATGCTTACTTTCAAAAAGGCGTGATCTATGGCATTACTTCAAATCCCGATCTCGCTAAAAAGAACCTGGATATGGTTATCAGAAGATTCTCCGGTTCACGCTATTATGATGATGCTTTGTTTCAAACCGCACAGATAGATTTTGAAAATGGAAATAACGAGGATGCAATTACCGGTTTTTCCAGGTTAATTAAAGTAAAACCGGGCAGCCCTTTTGTTCCTTACGCTTTATTAAAAAGAGGAATTGCTCAGGAGAACCTCCAAAAATATGACAAGGCAATAGCTGATTATAAAAAAATAATAGATAATCACACCTCACACAAGATTGCCCGTGATGCCATATCCAGTTTGCAGCAAGCACTCACTTCGGCAGGTAAAAGCGAAAATTTCGATGATTACCTGGCCAAATTTAAACAAGCCAATCCAAATAGTGAAGCGCTGGAAAGCATTGAATTTGAAACCGCTAAAGCGCTTTATTACAACCAAAAGTACGAAGAGGCCATCAGCAGCTTTACGAATTACCTCAATAATTTTCCCGCTGTAGCACGGATTGGTAATCCGTCCATGCCCGCTAATCCGACCATGTATTATTATGACTCAAAATATTACCTCGCAGAATCATACTACCGGCTTGCTGTTGAAATAGAACAAAAAGATAGCAGCGGCTATGGCGCGGCATATAATAATGCTTTGAGATATTATAAAGAGGTGGTGGATGACAATAAAAGTGATTATGTAAATAAATCCATTTACAGAATTGCCGGACTGGAATATAAAAATCATTCCTATAAAAGCGCCATTAAATATTATGATCAACTGCTCGAAAAGGCAAGCAATAAAAAACAACAATTCAATGCATGGACGGGCCTGATGCTCTCGTATTACGGCTTGTCTAAATTTGATAAAGTTGAAATGTACGCCAATGAAATACTAAGCAGGGGGAACGCAAGCAACCGGAATAAAGCAATGCTCTACCTCGGTAAAGCAGCCTACGCAAGCGGTGATCATCTCAAAGCAACGGATGAATTTGTAAACACCCTCAATACGGCAAAAGATGCCAACGGAGCAGAAGCGCAATATTTATTGGCTGAACTCCTTTATAAAGATGGCAATTACAAACAATCACTTGAAACGCTTTTTGACCTCAACCAAAATTTTGCAAATTATAAAAAATGGGTGGATAAGGCATTCTTATTAATTGCAGACATTTATATAGCCCAGGATGAGCTGTTTCAGGCAAAAGCTACGTTGAATTCTATCATAGAGAAATCAACAAGCAAGGAAACGGTGGAAGCGGCAAAGGTGAAATTGGACTCTCTGTAGAAGGAAATAAGGGAATAGGGAAATAGGGAAATAAGGGAATAGGGAAATAGGAAGAAGTGGCAGTAGCAGTAGCAGTAGCAGTAGCAGTAGACGCACGCAACAAGAGCCATCGGAGCACGCAGACCAACGGTTTGCTTTTCCTGCCCTAGATGGCGCCTTGAATTTTTGTAAGCGGGCGGAAAAAAGAAGGAGGCTGTCTGAGCGCAGCGAGTTTGCCTCCTTCTCCGCCCGGTTACGAAAATTCAAGGAGGGGGTCGCCATCTCGGGCGCGCCTTTCTTTGCTTACTTTCTTTGGCAAGACAAAGAAAGTGAGTCAGCCCCGGCAGGGGATGAAACAAGGGATGCACCACAAGTGCAAAAGACGAGAAAGCACCGGAGACACAACCCAATGATCACCAAACTCCTCATCGCCAACCGAGGCGAAATCGCCTGCCGAGTCGCCGCCACCTGCCGCCGCCTGGGCATCCGCACGGTGGCGGTGTACTCCGACGCCGACGCCAACGCCCGCCACGTAGCGGCCTGCGACGAAGCCATCCACATCGGCGAGCCCGCCGCCCGCGACAGCTACCTGCGCGCCGACCGCATCCTCGAAGCCGCCCGCGCCACCGGCGCCCAGGCCGTCCACCCCGGCTACGGCTTCCTCTCCGAGAACGAAGCCTTCGCCAAGGCCTGCGCAAACGCCGGCATCCTCTTCGTCGGCCCGCCGGCTTCGGCCATCGAAGCGATGGGCAGCAAGAGCGCTGCCAAGGCCCTGATGGAAACCGCTGGCGTGCCGCTCGTCCCCGGCTACCACGGTGACAACCAGGACGCCGCCTTCCTGCGCACGCAGGCCGACCGCATCGGCTACCCCGTGCTCATCAAGGCCAGCGCCGGCGGCGGCGGCAAGGGCATGCGCGTGGTGGAATCGGGCGAGGCGTTCGAGGCCTCGCTGGCCTCGGTCAAGCGCGAAGCCTCCAGCAGCTTTGGCGACGACCGCGTGCTGATCGAGAAGTACCTCACGCGACCGCGCCATATCGAGATCCAGGTGTTCGCCGACAGCTTCGGCGGCGCGGTCTACCTGTTCGAGCGCGATTGCTCGGTGCAGCGCCGCCACCAGAAGGTGCTGGAAGAAGCCCCGGCGCCGGGCATGACGCTGGACCGCCGCCGCGCCATGGGCGAGGCCGCCGTGGCTGCCGCGCGCGCGGTCGGCTACGTAGGTGCCGGCACGGTCGAATTCATCGTCGATGAAGACGGCACGTTCTACTTCATGGAGATGAACACGCGCCTGCAGGTCGAGCACCCCGTCACCGAGATGATCACGGGCGAAGACCTGGTCGAATGGCAACTGCGCGTGGCCTCCGGCGAGCCCCTGCCGCGCGCGCAGGACGAACTGCACATCCACGGCCATGCGCTGGAAGCGCGCATCTACGCCGAGAACCCGGACCGCGATTTCCTGCCCTCCATCGGCACGCTGAAGGTGCTGCGCACGCCGGCGGCGGTGGAGTTCACCGTCGGCGCGCAGGCCAATGGCGAACCGGCAGCCGTGCGCATCGATGCCGGTGTGCGCGAGGGCGATGCCATCAGTCCCTACTACGACCCGATGATCGCCAAGCTGATCGTCTGGGGCCGCGACCGCGAAGAGGCGCTCGCGCGCATGCTGCAGGCGCTGGGCGGCTTCCACCTGGTCGGGCTGTCGTCCAACGTGGCGTTCCTGCGCCGTCTCGTGGCGTCGAAGCCGTTTGCCACGGCGGATCTGGATACCGGCTTGATCGCGCGTCACCACGACACGCTGTTCCCGGCCGCACCCGAGGTGCCGCAAGACGCCATCGCGCTGGCGGTGGCGGCGCTGCTCGCCCGCGAGGCCCGCGGCCTGCGCACCGACACGCGCGACCCGCATTCGCCGTGGACGCGCGGCAGCGGCTGGCGTCTGAACGGCGATGCCGAGCGCACGCTGCGCTTCACGCAGGGCGAGCAATCGGTCGACGCGACGCTGATCTACAGCCGCAACGGCGCGCGCCTGAAAGCCGACGGCCATGAAGCCCCCTTCACCACCCAGCGCCACGGCGAGACCTTCACCGTCGCGCTCGGCTCGCACAAGGCGATCGGCCAGGTGCACGCGGATGGCGACGCCTTCCACGTCTTCACCGGCGGCGCGCACTGGACGCTCGAGCGCCACGACCCGCTGGCCCATGCCGGCGAGACCGCCGACGAAGGCGGCAAACTGACCGCGCCGATGCCCGGCAAGGTCATCGCCGTGCTCGCCACGCCGGGCCAGACCGTTACCAAGGGCGCACCGCTCGTCGTCATGGAGGCGATGAAGATGGAGCACACGCTCACCGCACCGGCGGATGGCGTGGTTGAGTCCGTGCTGTATGGCGTGGGGGATCAAGTGACGGAAGGGGTGCAGTTGCTGGCGTTCAAGCCGGCGGAGTGAAGCGCAGGGTGGCGCAAAAAGGGGCCGCCACGCGCTGCGGCAGCCCCTGCTACACTGCTTGACGTATACGTCAACTCGAAGCTCTTCGAAGTCGCTCCCCATGCACATCCAGATCTACACGCCCGACGGCAAGCCCCAGCCCTGGCTCGACGGTTTCGCACAGGCGCTGCCGGACGCGCTGCTGTCGGTGTGGGAACAGGGCGCGGTGCAGGACGCCGACTACGCCGTGGTCTGGCAGCCGCCCGCCGATATGCTGCGCGGGCGCCGCGACTTGCGTGCGGTGTTCAACCTGGGCGCCGGTGTCGATGCCATCCTGGGCCTGCGCGCGCAATCACCCGATGCCTGGCCCGAGGGCCTGCCGATCGTGCGCCTGGACGACGCCGGCATGGCCTCGCAGATGGGCGAATACGTCACGCATGCCGTGCTGCGCTTCTTCCGCCGCCTGGATGAATATGAGCACCAGCAGCAAGCGAAGATGTGGCGCTTCCTCAAGCCGTTCAACCGCGACGAGTTTGTCGTCGGCGTGCTGGGGCTGGGCGTGCTCGGCACGCATATCGCGCAGACGCTGGCGGGCTTCGGCTTTCCGGTGCGTGGGTGGAGCCGCTCGGCCAAGGCCATCGCGGGCATCGACTGCCGCGCCGGTACCGATGCGCTGCCCGATTTCCTCGCCGGCACGCGCGTGCTGGTGAACGTGCTGCCACTCACCGCCGACACCGAGAACGTGATCGACGCCAAGCTGCTCGATCAGCTCGCGCCGGGCGCGTTCCTCGTCAACGTGGCGCGCGGCAAGCATGTGGTGGAAGACGACCTGCTCACGGCCGTACGCAGCGGGCAGATTGCCGGCGCGGCGCTCGACGTGTTCCGCACCGAGCCGCTGCCCGCCGATCACCCTTTCTGGACCGAACCGCGCATCCACATCACGCCGCATATCTCGGCGCTGACGCTGCGCGAGGTGAGCATTGCCCAGATCGCGCGCAAGATTCGCGCGCTGGAAGCCGGCGAGCCGATCGCCGGCATCGTCGATCTGCAACGAGGTTACTGAGATGAGCTATCCGCATTTTGTGAAGGTGGTCGAAGTCGGCCCGCGCGACGGTCTGCAGAACGAGAAGACGCCGGTCTCCACCGACACCAAGGTCGAGCTGGTGGACCGCCTGTCCGACGCCGGCTTCGTCAACGTGGAAGCCGCGTCGTTCGTGTCGCCCAAGTGGGTGCCGCAGATGGCCGACGGCGCCGAGGTGATGGCGCGCATCCAGCGCCGGCCGGGCACGCTGTATTCGGTGCTCACGCCTAACATGAAGGGCTTCGAGGCCGCCGCCGCGGCGGGCGCCGACGAGGTCGTGATCTTCAGCGCGGCCAGCGAGGCGTTCGCGCAGAAGAACATCAACTGCACGATTGCCGAATCGATCGAGCGCTTCTTGCCGGTCGCCAAGGCCGCCAAGGACGCGGGCATCCGCGTGCGCGGGTCGATCTCGTGCTCGCTGGGCTGCCCGTACCAGGGCGAGGTGCCGGTGTCCTCCGTGGTCGACGTGATCCAGCGCATGGCCGATCTCGGCTGCGATGAGATCGACATCGCCGACACCATCGGCGTGGGCACCGCCGGCCGCGTGAAGACCGTGATGGAAGCCGCCGCCGCGACCTTCCCGATCGACCGCCTCTCCGGCCACTTCCATGACACGTACGGCCAGGCGCTGGCCAACATCGTCGCCAGCCTGGAAGTCGGCATCCATATCTTCCACGCCTCGGTGGCGGGGCTGGGCGGTTGCCCGTATGCCAAGGGTGCGACCGGCAACGTGGCGACCGAAGACGTGCTGTACCTGCTGCACGGCTTGGGGCTGCGCACCGGCATCGACCTGGACAAGGTGGTGCTGGCGGGCGATTTCATCTCCCAGGCCATCGGCCGCCCGACCGCCTCGCGCGCGGGCCGCGCGCTGCTGCTGAAGCTGCAGGACCAGATCGCCCAAGCCTGTATCTGACCACTCCGGAACACGACCGACGACGATGACCGCACACGACGCCAACCAACCCCTGCCCGAATCCGCCCAGCGCGTGGCCGACCACCTGCGCACGCTCGGCTACGACAAGACCATCGTGATGCTGCCGGCCACCGGCAAGACCTCCGCCGAGGCGGCCGCCGGCCTGGGCTGCTCGGTGGCGGAGATCGCCAAGTCGATCATCTTCCGGCGGGCGAAGGACGACGTGCCGGTGCTGGTGATCGCCAGCGGCACGAACCGTGTCGATGAAGCCAAGGTCTCTGCCCACGTAGGCGCGCTGGCCAAGGCCGACGCCAAGTTCGTGCGCGAGAAGACCGGCTACGCCATCGGCGGTGTGTGCCCGGTCGGCCATGCGGTCAAGCCGGTCATGCTGCTCGACCAGGACCTGTTCCAGTACGCCAGCGTGTGGGCCGCCGCCGGCCATCCGCATGCGGTGTTCAACCTGACGCCCGCCGAACTGGAAGCGATGACCGGCGCGCCGGTGACCGACATCGCCCTGCGTGATTGATCCTGCTGTCTCCGTCGCCATGGATGCCTGCACACGCGCGCAACTGAAGCTGTCGCTGGGCAAGCTGCGCAACAGCCGCGCGCAGGCCGAGCGCGCACAGCCGGTGGCGTCGCCGTGCATCAGCGTGTGCAAGATGGATGCCGCGCGCGGCCTGTGCATCGGTTGCATGCGCACCATTGACGAGATTGCCGCGTGGTCGACGCTGCCGGATGCAGCGCGCATCGCCATCTGGCAGACCCTGCCCGAGCGCGCCTGCGCCTGGCTCAACGACACCGCCCGCGCCTGACCGCCCCCACCACCGACATGGCCGAACACGACATCATCACCCTGCCCGCGCATCTATCCGATTCGATGCGCGTGTTCGAGCGCGGCTGGCTGTCCTCGAACAACATCCTCTTCTTCGACGACGACGCGCACGGCGGCTGCGCGCTGGTCGATACCGGCTACTTCACGCACGCGCCGCAGACCGTGGCGCTGGTGCAGCACGCCCTGCAAGGCAAGCCGCTGCGCCGCCTGCTGAACACGCACCTGCACTCCGACCACTGCGGCGGCAACGCCGCGCTGCAGGCGCTGTATACCTGCCACACCCGTGTGCCCGCCGCGCAGATCGACGACGTGCGCCGCTGGGATACCGACGCCCTCAGCTACGGCCCCACCGGCCAGGAATGCGCCCGCTTCACGCTGCCCGATGAGGATGCTGGACTGTCCGATGGCATGACAGTGCGCCTGGGCGGCTTCGACTGGCAAGTCATCAGCGCGCCCGGGCACGACCCGAACGCCGTCATCCTCTACAGTCCCGACACGCGTGTGCTGCTCTCGGCCGATGCGCTGTGGGAACGCGGCTTCGGCGTGATCTTTCCGGAGCTGGAGGGCGAAAGCGGCTTTGCCGAGCAGGAAGCGATCCTGGCGCGCATTGCGCAGCTCGATGCGCGCGTGGTGATTCCGGGGCACGGCCGGCCGTTCCCTGGGGTCAACGCCGCCATCGATGCTTCGCTCGGGCGGCTGGCCTATCTGCGCGCCGATCCGGAACGCAATGCGCTGCACGCCATCCGCGTGCTGGTGAAGTTCAAGCTGCTGGAGCAGCAGGCCCTCACGTACGAGGCCTTGTCGACCTGGTTCATGCAGACCTCGCTGATGCCGCGCCTGCACGCACGCTTCTTTGCGAGCCAGTCGATGACGGACCTGTTGGACGGGGCCATCGCCGCGCTGGTCAAGGCGGGTGCAGCCACGGTCGAACACGGACAAATCCGCAACTGCGATTGACATGCCGCGCGGCGCCCGTGCGCCGCTACAATGCAGCGAAGCCTCTTCTCTTCGCCAGGGCATGCCGAAACCCGCAGCACCCACGTCACCCGAGTCCACCATCGAAGCCGATGCCGCGCCGCGCCGCAAGCGCGGCCGCCCTGCGCAGGATGCCAATGAGGGCCTGCGCCGCGCGCTGATCGAGCAATCGGCGCGGCTGTTCCGCGAGAAGGGCTACGGCAACACCACGGTGCGCGACATTGCCGCCGCCACGGGCGTGCACGCGGGCAGCTGGTTCTACTACTTCAAGACCAAGCAGGACATCCTGCAGGCCGTGATCGAGCATGGCCTGACCGTGGCGCTAGCCGACATCGAGGCCATCGACGTCGACGGCCTGCCGCCGCGCGAGGCCATGCGGCAGCTCGTACGCGCGCACCTCACCACGATCCTTGCGCCCAACCAGGACTTCATTCCGGTGATGCTGTATGAGTGGCGCTCGCTCGACGCCGAGGCACAGGAACGCATCATCGCGCTCAAGGACCGCTACGAATCGATCTGGACGCGCTTGATGGAGCGCCTGCGCGCCTCGGGCGACTGGGCGCAGCCCACGCCGGTGGACCGCCTGCTGATGTTCGGCGCGCTCAACTGGACGGCGCAGTGGTACCAGGCCGGCGCGGGCATCAGCATCGATGCGCTGGCCGACCAGGCCGTGCTGTTCATCCTGCGCACGCCGGCGCCGCCGGCGGCCTGAGCACGCCTACCGAGATTCGCCGTCAAACAGCGATTGGTTCGCTGTCCGCAGGACGTGCTTCTGCACCTTGCCGGTGGCCGTCATCGGCAGCTTATCGAGCACCGTGATGACCTTGGGCACCTCGAAGCCGGCCAGGTGCTCGCGGCAGTGCGCCTGTAGCGCCGCACTGTCGACCTGCGCGTCGACCTGCGCGTCGGGCTTGAGGCAGACGAAGGCCGCCACCGCCTCGATCCAGTGCGCGTGCGGCAGCCCAACCACGGCGGCGTTCGCCACGGCCGGGTGGCGCAGCAGCACCTCCTCCACCTTGATCGACGGCACGTTCTCGCCGCCGGTCTTGATCATGTCCTTGATGCGGTCCTTGAACTGGAGCTGGCCGTCGGCGTCCCACATGCCGAGGTCGCCGGTGTGGTGCCAGCCGAAGCGGCGCGCGTTGG
Organism: uncultured Ralstonia sp.; assembly: GCA_913056305.1. Lineage (GTDB taxonomy): Bacteria > Pseudomonadota > Gammaproteobacteria > Burkholderiales > Burkholderiaceae > Ralstonia. The sequence continues at coordinate 10,428 of CAJXMR010000073.1, read as the reverse complement.
CGGTGGCCTGCGGGTCCTTGTAGTAGCCGAGCATGACGTTGGGGCCGCGGTGCACGATCTCGCCGATCTGCCCGGGGCCGAGCAGCTTGCCAGTGTCGTCCATCACGGCGGTCTCGTTGACGATGGCCGGCTGCCCCCAGCAGTTGCCGGTGCGCCACAGTTGCTGGTCCGGCGCGAAATACTGCGTCATCGGGAAGATCTCGGTCTGGCCCGAGCCCAGCGCAAAGTTCGGGCACACCTCGGCAATCAGGCGCTTGAGCAGCGGCTCGGGCATCGGCGCCATGGCGTAGAGGCACAGTCGCAAGGCGGACAGATCGCGCTGCGGATGCACCAGCAGTGCCGCATACATCAAAGGCAAACCGAACATATGCGTGATGCGCTCGCGGGCCAGCGCGTCGAGCACGGCGGTCGGGTCGAAGCCATGCTGGATCACCAGTGTGGCGCCCGCCGTCAGCGACGCGGCGGCCGTGGCGAACTGCGCGCAGTGGAACAGCGGCAGGATGCACGAGAACACATCCGCCGGCCCGATGCCCAGCATGCTGATGTTCGACATCACCGCCGCATGCACGGAGCGGTGTGAGTGCATCGCCCCCTTGGGCCGGCCCGTGGTGCCGCTGGTGTACATGATGAGGGCCAGGTCGCGGTCGTCGATCACCACCTCGGGCAGCGTGTCGGGCATCCCCTGCAGCACTCGCGACAGTGTCGACATGGCCGTGGCCGGCGCGCCGGATTCGCACAGGCGGATCGGCAGGCCCAGCGCGTCGAGCATCGGTTGCAGGTGGCCATACAAGCGGTCGTCCACCACCACCAGCTTGGCCTCTGCGTGCTCGATGATGTAGCGCACGTCGTCGGGCGCGAGCATGGCGTTGATGGGCACCCAGACCAGCCCGGCCTTGAGGATGCCGTACGCTGCCACCAGGAACTGCGCGGAGTTGGCGCAGACCATTGCGACCTTGTCGCCGGGCTTCAGGCCGCTGGCAAGCAGGTGATGGGCGAAGCGGTTGCTGTCGGCGTCGAGCGCCGCGTAGGGCATGCGCCGGGCGCCATCCACCAGGGCGATCTTGTCGCCGAACGTGCGTGCGCTGCGGTGCAGGGTGTCGCCGAGCGCGACGCGGCTCAGCAGGTTGTCTTCAAGGGTATTGCTAGACGCGACTTCGGACATGGTGGCTCCAAGTTGGACCGCACTGCCTGCATGACGTACATGAATCGACCGCCCGACAAATCGGGTGAACCTTCGCGAGCCTCCGCTCAGGCTGCCTCGATCTCGATGAGCAATCCGCCCGGCGCCACCTGCGCGCCCACTTCGGTAAACAACCCCGTGACCGCGCCGGCCAGCGGCGCTTCGATGCTGTGTTCCATCTTCATCGCCTCGACCACCAGCAGCACCTGGCCGGCGGCCACCGCGTCGCCATGCGCCACGTGCAGCGCCACCACTCGGCCGTTCATCGGCGCGCTGATGCGTCCGCTGCCGGCCTGTGCGCCGTTGCGTTCGGGCTTGGCGTAGGTGGTGTCGATCGCCACGTGCTCGCGGCCGTCGAGCACAAAGTGGCAGGCGGTGTCGGTAATGGCGGTGTCGAGCTGGCACAGCGTGTCGCCCAGCGCGAGCGTGAGGCGGCCATCGGCTTCGGACACGATCTCCGCATCCGTGCTCCCGCCCTCCCACGCCAGCGCCCAGCGCTGCGGCCCGAGCGCGCGCACACGCATCTCGATGGCCTCGCCGTCGAGCGTGAAGCGGCACAGCGCGGGATACGTGCGGCTGCTGGCCCAGCCGTGCAGCTCGTCTGGATACCGGCGTGCGACACCCTGGCGCAGATGCGTCAGCAGCACGGCCGCCGACTGGCAGGCCGACGCGTCGGGCACGGCAGGCTGCCGCATCGACGCCGGGAAATGCCGGTCGATGAACGCCGTCGACACCTCCCCCGCCTGAAACGCCGGATGCGCCACGCATGCCCGAAGGAAGGCGCGGTTGGACGGCAGGCCCAGCAGCAGGCAATCGTCCAACGCGTGCGCCAGCCGACGGCAGGCGTCGGCGCGGTCGGTGCCGTGCGCGACGATCTTCGCCAGCATCGAGTCGTAGTACGGCGAGACGACGATGCCGTCGGCCAGCGCGTGGTCCGCGCGCACTTCGCGCGGCGCGCGCCAGCGGGCGACGGTGCCGCTCTGCGGCAGGAAGTTCTGCTGCGGGTCTTCCGCACACAGGCGCACCTCGATGGCGTGACCGCCCTGCGCACGGCGCGCGTCGATCTCGGCTTGCGTGAGCGGCAAGGGCTCGCCCAGCGCCACGCGCAACTGCCATTCGACCAGGTCGACGCCGATCACCGCTTCGGTCACGGCGTGCTCGACCTGCAGGCGCGTGTTCATCTCCATGAAGTAGAACGCGCCGTCCGGTGCGAGCAGGAATTCCAGCGTGCCGGCCCCCACGTAGCCGATGGCGCGCGCAGCGGCGATCGACACCTCGCCCATGCGTGCGCGCAGCTCCGGCGACACCGCAGGCGACGGCGACTCCTCGATCAGCTTCTGGTGCCGGCGCTGCACGGAGCAATCGCGCTCGCCCAGGTGGACGACATTGCCGTGCGTATCGGCAAACACCTGGATCTCGATATGGCGCGGCTCGATGATGGCCTTCTCCAGGATCAGTTCGCCGGAGGCGAAGGCGTTCTCCGCCTCGGAGCGCGCGGATCGCAGGGCAGCCCCAAAGTCCTCGGCGCGGTCGACGCGCCGCATGCCGCGCCCGCCGCCGCCAGCAGCTGCCTTGATCATCACCGGATAGCCGATGCGCGTGGCTTCCTGTGCCATGCGGGTGTCGGATTGATCGTCGCCCTGGTAGCCGGGCACGCACGGCACGCCGGCTGCCTCCATCAACCGCTTGGCGCCCGCCTTGTTGCCCATCGCGCGGATAGCCTCGGCGGGCGGGCCGATGAAGACGAGCCCGGCGTCGGCACACGCGCCGGCAAACGCATCGCTCTCGGCCAGGAAGCCATAGCCGGGGTGAATCGCCCCCGCGCCGGACCGACGCGCCGCCTCCAGCAATGCCGCGATGTTCAGGTACGACGCCTGCGGCTGCGACGCGCCGATCGGCAGGGCAAGGTCTGCTGCGCGGCAGTGCGGCGCATCGCGGTCCGCCTCGGAATACACGGCGACGGTACGCATGCCGAGGCGCCTTGCCGTGCGCATGACGCGCACCGCGATCTCGCCACGGTTGGCGATCAGGACCGAGCCGAATGCTGCACGGGACATGGCCGTCTCCTCAACCCTTCTTGCCGGGCAAGGTGTTCATGTATTTGCAGATGATGCCGAGCATCACCTCGTCCGCGCCGCCGCCAATGGAGCCCAGGCGGCCATCACGGTAATAGCGCGAGACCAGGTTGTCCCACGTGAAGCCCATGCCGCCCCAGAACTGCAGGCACGCATCCGGCACGATGCGCGCGAGGCGCCCGGCCTTGAGCTTGGCCATGGAGGCCAGCTCGGTCACGTCCTGCCCGCCGATGTACAGCTCGCACGCGCGATACGTGAGCGCGCGCAGCGCCTCCACCTCGGTCTTCAGTTCGGCCAGCTTGAAGTGCACCCACTGGTTGTCGAGCAGGCTGGCGCCGAACAGCTTGCGCTCGCGGCCGTATTCGATGGTGCTGTCGATGCACATCATCATCGTCTGCAGGCTACTGGCCGCAGCCCACATGCGCTCTTCCTGGAACTGCAGCATCTGGTACATGAAGCCCTTGCCTTCCTCGCCGATGCGGTAGCGCTGCGGAACGCGCACCTCGTCGAAATAGATCAGGCCCGTGTCCGACGAGTTCATGCCGATCTTGCGGATCTTCTTGCCGACCGACACGCCCTTGGTATTCATCGGCACGATGATCAGCGACTTGTTGCGATGCGCCGCGTCGTCCGACGTGTTGGCGAGCAGGCACATCCAGTCGGCCTGCAGGCTGTTGGTGATCCACATCTTGCTGCCGTTGATGACGTAGTCGTCGCCGTCCTTGCGCGCGGTGGTCTTGACGGCGGCCACGTCCGAGCCGGCGCCGGGCTCCGACACGCCGATGCACGCGACCGCATCGCCGCTGATGGCGGGCGTGAGGAACTGCGCGCGCAGCTCGTCCGAGCCGAAGCGCGCGAGCGCCGGTGTCGCCATGTCGGTCTGCACGCCAATCGCCATCGGCACACCACCGCAGTGGATATGGCCGAGCGTCTCCGCCATCGCCATCGCATACGAATAGTCGAGGCCCAGGCCGCCGTACTCGGTCGGCTTGGCGATGCCGAGGAAGCCCAGCGCGCCCATCTTCTTGAACAGTTCCTTGGCCGGGAACATCTCCGCTGCTTCCCATTCGTCGATGTGCGGGTTGATGTCGCTGTCGATGAAGCGCTTGAGGTTGCGCTGCAGTTCCTGATGCTCGTGGGTGAATTGCATGGTGTCTCGCTCCGGTGGTCCTGGGGTTCTGTGGTGTTCGTCGATGCGGATGGGCGGCGCTACGGTCGGGCGACGCCGAACTGGACGGGATGCAGCGTGCGGCGGCGCGCCTCGTCGCACACGGCCAGCACGCAGGCCAGCACTTTGCGCGTGTCGCGCGGGTCGATCACGCCGTCGTCCAGCAGGCGGCCCGAGATCGTGAAGGCGCCGGACTGCCGCTCGAAGGTGTCGATCACCTTGGTGCGCATCGCCTCGATGGCTTCGTGGTCAACGGTCTGGGTCTTGCGCATCATGCCGGCGGCCATGACGGTGGCCATGGTGCCGGCAGCCTGCTCGGCGCCCATCACGGCGGTCTTGGCATTGGGCCAACTGAAGCAGAAATCGGGGAAGAAGCCGCGCCCCGACATGCCGTAGTTGCCGGCCCCGAACGACGCCCCGCAATGCACGGTGATGCGTGGCACGGTCGCGTTCGACATCGCCTGGATCATCTTCGAGCCGTGCTTGATCATGCCGGCCTGCTCGGAGGCCTTGCCGACGATGAAGCCCGTGGTGTTTTGCAGGTAGAGCAGCGGCGTATCGGACTGGCAGCACGCCTGGATGAAGTGCACCACCTTGGTGGCACCGGCCGGGTCCAGCGGGCCATTGTTCGTGATGATGCCGACATGCATGCCGCAGATGGCCGCATGCCCAGCAATGGTGGCCGGGCCGTAGTCCGGCTTGAACTCCAGGAAGTCCGACCCATCGACGATGCGCGCAATCACCTCGCGCATATCGAGCGGCTTGCGATGGTCCGGCAGCGCAATGCCGAGCAGCTCCTCGGCATCGAAGCGCGGCGCGGCATACGTGCGTTGCGATGGCGGCAGATCGCGATTCCAATCCAGCGCGGCGACCAGCTCACGCGTGATGCGCAACGCATCGGCATCGTCCTCGGCCAGGTATTCTGCGAGGCCCGACGTGGTGGCATGCATCTCCGCGCCGCCGAGTTCCTCTTCAGTGGCGATCTCCCCGGTAGCAGCCTTGAGCAGCGGCGGGCCGGCCAGGAAGGCCCGCGCGCGATCGCGCACCATCACCACGTAATCGGACAGCCCGGGCATATACGCGCCGCCCGCCGTGCTCGACCCATGCACCACGCTGATCACCGGAATGCCCGCCGCCGACAGCCGCGCCAGCCAGTAGAAACCGCTGCCGCCGTGGATGAAGGTCTCCACCCGATACGTCAGCAGGTTGGCACCGGCCGATTCGACCAGGTGGATGAACGGCAGCTTCTGCTCCAGCGCAACGGCCTGCGCGCGCTGGAACTTCTCGATGCCCATCGGCTGCACGGCGCCGGCGTCGATGCCCGCGTCGTCCACGATGATCATCGCGCGCACGCCGCTGACCCAGCCGATGCCGGCGATGAAGCCGCCGCCGGGAATCGAGCGCGCCGGGTCCGCGTGGTCCAGGCAGAAACCGGCCAGCGTGGACAGCTCCAGGAACGGCGCGCCGGTATCGAGCAGACGCCCCAGGCGGTCGCGCGGCAGCAACTGGCCACGTTGCTCGAAGCGCGCGCGCGAAGCCTCGGACTTGTCGCGTGTGCGCGCTTCCAGCGTGCGCAATTGGTCGACGAGTTCCGTCAGTGCGGCGTGGTTCTGGCGGTACGCGTCGCCGTGCGGGACGATGCGCGAATCAAGCGCCGGCATCGGTGGCCTCCTCGCGTTGCAGGACCTTGGGCGTCACGGCCAGGTGAAAGCCGTTGAACGGCTCCGCGCCATGATGCGGCGCGGGCATGGGCGTGCCGGGCCGCACGTTGGGCCGGCCGCCGTCTACGCGCAGCGTCGTGCCCGTGATGAACGCCGCCGCTTCCGACAGCAGGTACACGATGGCCGACGACACCTCCGCCTCGGTGGCAAAGCGCCCGAGCGGCACGGTGCGCGGCATGCTGCGGATGGTCTCGGCCATCCACGGCGGATACGCGTCCATGCCCGACGACGCCACGTAGCCCGGCGCCACGGCATTCACGCGCACGCCGTACTGCGCCCATTCGAACGCCGCCGTCTCGGTCAAGCTGACCATGCCCGCACGCGCCGCACCCGAGTGCCCCATGTTGGGCATGCTGCCCCATATGTCGGCGACGATATTGACGATGGCCCCGCCGCGCTGCTGCATCGCCTGGTTCAGGCACTCGCGCGCCATCAGGAAACCGCCGGTCAGGTTGGTCTGCACCACGGCATCCCAGCCCTTGGCGGAGATGTCCTTGAGCGGCGCCGGAAACTGCCCACCCGCGTTGTTGACCAGCGCGTCGATGCGGCCGTGCTCGGCGTGGATCTGCGCCACCAGCGCCTGCACGGCAGCCTCGTCGCGGATGTTGCAGACGTAGGCATGCGCGGTGCCACCGGCCTCGACAATCTCGGTGCGCACGGCGGCGAGCTTGTCGGCGTTGCGCCCCACCAGTGCCACCGCCGCGCCGAGCGAGGCCAGTTCGTGCGCGGTACAGCGGCCGATGCCGCTGCCACCGCCCGTCACGACCGCCACCTGCCCCTGGAACAACCCCGGACGAAAAATCGAGCGATACATCGTATGTCTCCCTATTGAGCCTTAGGCCCAGCCAAGCTGGCGTGCAGCGAGATCGCTGAGGACATCCTCCGCGCCGCCGCCGATCATGTAGACCTTCACTTCGCGGTAGATCCGCTCCGATTTCGTGCCGCGCATGAAGCCCATGCCGCCGAGCAATTGGACGGCCGTGTCGGCGCAGAACTGCAGGCTCTGCGTGGCAAAGTTCTTCAGCATGCACAACTGCGCGACGGGCGCGTCGCCCGCCTGCACGCGGCGCATCAGGTCTTCGAGCAAGGCACGCGTGGCCTCGATGCGCGTGGCCATCGCCACCAGCTTCTGGCGCGCGGCCTGGTGCTGGACGAGACGCTTGCCGAAGGTCTCGCGCTGGCTGGCCCACTCCACCGCCTCGGCCAGGCACACGCGGGCGAGGCCGTAGGCCTGCATCGCCAAGGCCAACCGCTCGTGATTGAAGTTGCGCATGACCAGCTCGAAGCCGCGGTTCTCCACGCCGAGCAGGTTGCCCACCGGCACGCGGCAGGCGTCGAAATGCAGCTGCGCGGTATCGGAGCACCACCAGCCCATCTTCTTGAGCGGCGTGCGTGTCAGGCCCGGCGTGTCGCCGTCGATCAGCAGCACCGACACACCGCCCGCCCCCGGCCCGCCGGTGCGCACGGCCACGGTCAGGTAGTCCGCGCGCATGCCGGACGTGATGAAGAGCTTGCTGCCGGTGACGACGTAGTGGTCGCCGTCGCGCACGGCGCGCGTGCTCAGGTTGGCGACATCCGAGCCGCCCGAGGGCTCGGTGATGGCCAGCGCGTTGATCTTCTCGCCCGACAGGATCGCGGGCAGCACGCGCGCCTTCAGCGCAGCCGAACCACCGGCCACGATGGGCGGTGCGCCGATCGTGTGGCTGAACAGCGAGGCCAGTAGCCCACCGCTGGCCGCACGCGTCAGCTCCTCGATCATCGCGAGTTCGAGGAACAGGTCGCCGGGCGTGCCGCCGTACTCCTCGGGAAAGCCGAGCCCGAGCATGCCGAGGTCCGCCGCCTCGCGATACAGCTCACGCGGGAAAGTCTCGGCCTCCTCCCACGCATCGATGGACGGCAGCACGACCTTGTCGACGAAGCGGCGCACGGTCTCGCGAAACGTATCGTGATCGGCGTCGAAGAGGGAAGACGGCAGCAGGCCTGGGAACATGATCGCCTCGTCGGTTATCGATAGTCTGCTGGCACGCGCACCGGCATCGCCAGCAGCACCTGCGCCATGCCCTTGCCCAGCGGATCGTTGCGCAGCGAGGCCATGCCGCCGCCGCCCAGCGCCTGCTCGCAGACGAAGTTCAGCGCGTGGATGCCCGGCAGCTCGTAGCGCGTCACCGGGCCCTGCACGACGTGCGCGAGGTAGGCGGCGACAGCGGCTTCGGTCAGCTGCGCGCGCAGCAGCGGCAGGTCTTCGGGCCGGCGCGCGATGACACCGATGTTGGAGGTGTCGCCCTTGTCGCCGCTGCGCGCGTAGGCGAGTTCGATCAGGGGGACTTCGCGCGTGGGGCCGGTCGGCATTGCTGTCGGCGCATAGGCAGTCGTGAGCGGCCGCGCGTCGAGGCGGGTGCCGCCGGTCGGCACGGTCACGTCGAAGGTCTCTGCGCCCAGCAGCGTCACGCGCGGCTGCACGCGCGCCTTGTCGAGCAGGAAGGCGTATTGCTTGATGGCGGGCCCGACGCTGGGCCGACCGGCGGCGCCCGTCGTGCCCGGCGCCCACGAGGTGCCGGCGGGCGCGATCTCGCGCGCGAACAACTCCAGCGCCAGCTTGTTCGGGTGGGCCACCGCCAGCCACATCACCGATTCAAAGCGCGGCACGCTCGGCTGGTGCGGCCCGAACAGGTTGGCCGAGCCGAGCGTCTCGATGTGCGTAGCGCTGTAGTCCGGCAGGCCGAGCTTACGGAAGAGCCCGCGCGTGCGCTCCAGGATCGCCTCGGCGGTGCGGCGCGCCTTGCGGTCGGCGTCAAAACCGACCACGGTGAGCTGGCCGGTGGCGCGGTAGCCGTCGGCGTAGGTGGCGCTGACCTTGTAGTCGGGCGTGGGCGCGTGGCCGCGTGCACCGGCAACCTCGACGCGATGTTCACCGGCCTGCGTCAGGGTCACCTGCATGAAATCGCAGACGACGTCGGGCAACACATAGCGCGCCGGGTCGCCGATCTCGTACAGCAACTGCTCGCCCACAGTGGCCGGCGTGACAAGGCCGCCCGTGCCTTCGGGCTTGGTCACGGTGAAGCTGCCGTCGGCCCGGCATTCGACGATGGGGTAACCGCTGTGCGCCCAATCGGGCACGGCTTCCCAGTCGGTATGCAGGCCGCCCGCGCCCTGGCAGCCGCATTCCAGGAGGTGCCCGGCGAGGCTGCCGGCGGCAAGGCGGTCGTAGTCGTCGGCGGACCAGCCGAAGGTGTGCATCAGCGCGCCGAGCGTGACCGCGCTGTCGACGCAGCGGCCGGTGATGACCACCTGCGCGCCGGCGTCCAACGCGGCCTTGATCGGCAGCGCGCCGAGGTAGGCGTTGGCGCTCACCAGCTTGTCGGGCAGCGGCCGGCCGCTCTGCAGCTCGCGCACGCCGGCGTCGCGCAGCGCGGGCAACAGCGGCATCACGTCGTCGCCCTCCACCACCGCGATGCGCACGCTGACGCCCAGCTCATCGGCCAACGCCTGCAACGCCGCCGCGCAGCCGTGCGGGTTGACGCCACCCGCGTTGGCGATGATGCGGATGTTCTGCGCCAGCGCGTCCTTGAGTACCGCGCGCATCGCCACGCTCACGAAGTCGGTGGCGTAGCCGAGTTCCGCGTTCCTCATGCGCGCGGCGGCCAGCAGCGACATGGTCAGCTCGGCCAGGTAATCGAAGACGAGGAAGTCGATGCGACCCGAGGCGACGAGCTGCATGGGCCCGGTCACGCTGTCGCCCCAGAAGCCGCTGGCGCCGCCGATGGAAACGGTGTCCTTGGTCTTCGCCATGTCAGCGCCCCGTCCAGTTGGGTGTGCGTTTTTCGCGGAAGGCGGCTTGCCCCTCCTGCGCATCTTCGGTGAGGGCGAACAGGCCGATCTGGCTTTCGGTAAAGGCGACGGCCTGCTCGAAGCCCAGGTGTTCGGTGTGCTTGAGCGTGTAGAGGCCGCGGCGGATGGCCGACGGCGATTTGTCCAGCAGCCGCGCGAGCAGCGCGCCGAGCGTGGCATCCAGCGCATCCGCATCAGCAAGGTGGTTGACCAGGCCGATCGACAGCGCGCGTTCGGCATCGATGGTCTCGCCGGTCAGGCACAGCTCGTTGAGCACGCGGCGCGGCAGCAGGTTCTGCAGCGCCGCCAGCACCTGCGCGGGGAACACGCCCACCTTCACCTCCGGCAGGCCGAAGGTGGCAGTGCGGCTGGCCACGGCCAGGTCGCACATCGCCAGCAGCCCCATGCCGCCGGCCATGCACGCGCCATTGACGCGCGCGATGAGCGGCACGGTGC
>CAJXMR010000072.1 GCA_913056305.1 uncultured Ralstonia sp. | reverse complement strand
CGATTTCATCTTCAAGCCATCGTCATCGCGCTACGCCATGATGATGATGATCGACCTGCTGGCGACCGAGGTCGCGCTGCAGCAAGCCGATCGCAGCAAAGAACTCTTACGGCGCATCAAGTACGTACTCGACGCGCATCGCGGCGGCGGCAACCGCCAGCCGCTAGGGGATTGATATGGAGCAGTTCGACACCGTCATCCGCCAGGTCCGCATCGTCGACGGCAGCGGCCACGAACCCGAGGCCACGCTGTTCGACGTGGCCATCACCGATGGGCGCATCGCCGCCATTGCCACGTCGGATTCCACCGCATGGCTGGGGGACGAGGAGATCGCCGGCGAGGGCCGCGTGCTGGCTCCCGGCTTCATCGACGTGCACACGCACGACGACACCAACGTCATCCGCACGCCCGACATGCTGTGCAAGGTGTCGCAGGGCATCACCACGGTCATCGTCGGCAACTGCGGCATCAGCGCGTCGCCGGCCACGCTCAAGGGCGAGCCGCCGGACCCGATGAACCTGCTGGGGCCCGCCAGCGCGTTCAGCTATCCGACCTTCGCGTCGTACGTGCAGGCCGTGGAGCGCGCGCAACCGGCCGTGAACGTGGCCGCGCTGATCGGCCATACGGCGCTGCGCAACAACCACCTCGACCGGCTCGACCGCCCCGCCACCGCCGCAGAAGTCGAAGGCATGCGCGCACAGCTGCGCGAGGCGCTCGACCACGGCGCGCTGGGCCTGTCCACCGGCCTGGCCTATGCCAACGCCTTCGCCTCCACCACCGAAGAGGTGATGGGCCTGGCCGAGCCGCTGGCCGAGGCCGGCGCCATCTACACCACGCACCTGCGCACCGAGTTCGCCGCCATCCTCGACGCGATGGACGAGGCCTACCGCGTCGGCAAGCATGCGCGCGTGCCCATCGTGATCTCGCACCTGAAATGCGCGGGCGCCGCCAACTGGGGCCGCGCGGGCGAGGTGCTGGAGTCGATCGAAGGCGCGCAGCGCTACCAGCCGGTCGGCTGCGACTGCTATCCGTACACCGCCAGCTCGTCCACGCTGGACCTGAAGCAGGTCACAGACGAATTCGACATCTTCATCACGTGGTCGGAGCCGCATCCGGGCATGGCCGGGCAGACGCTCAAGGAGATCGCCGCGGCCTGGGGCACCGACCTGATGGACGCTGCGCGCCGCCTGCAGCCGGCGGGCGCGGTGTACCACAACATGTCGGCGCAGGATCTGGACCGCATCATCACGCACCCCGCCACGGTGATCGGCTCGGATGGTTTGCCGAATGATCCGAAGCCGCATCCGCGCCTGTGGGGCGCCTTCCCGCGCGTGCTCGGCTACTACAGCCGGGAGCGCAAGCTGCTCAGCCTGTCCGCCGCCATCCGCAAGATGACCGGGCAATCCGCCGAGCGCTTCGGCCTGACCGAACGCGGTCTGGTGCGCGAAGGCTTCTGGGCCGACCTCGTGCTGTTCGACCCGGAAACGGTGCGCGACGTCGCCACCTTCACCGATCCGCAGCAGCCGGCAGCGGGCATTACGGCGGTGTGGGTCAATGGCCATCTGTCCTACCGCGGCGGCGCCGGGCAGCCCGCTGTGAAGACACCCGGCGCCGGGCGCTTCCTCAAGCGCGGGCCGCGTGCGCAGGCGGCCGCCACTCCTGAGCTTCACTGAATCACTGAATTCGTTTCAAAGGAACACAGCAATGACGATTACCCGAATTGGCGTCGAAGGCGGCACCGGCACCGGTGGCCAGCATCTTCCCTTTGCCCGCGCGGCCGGCGCGGATGGCTGGCTGTTCGTCTCGGGCCAGACGCCGATGGTGAACGGCGAGGTGGTCGGCCACGGCATCGTCGAGCAATCGCACCAGACCATCAAGAACCTGCTGGCCATCCTGGCCGAGGCCGGCTACGGCTCCGAGCACGTCGTGCGCTGCGGCGTGTGGCTGGATGACCCACGCGACTTCCAGTCGTTCAACAAGGTCTTCAAGGAGTACTTCGGCGCCAACCCGCCGGCCCGCGCCTGCGTAGTGTCGAGCATGGTGATCGACTGCAAGGTCGAGGTCGATTGCGTGGCATATAAAAAGCCGTAACCCGAGAAGCCCTAACCCGCATTCCAAGACAGGCGCCCTGCACGACGGGGCGCTTACGACAACAAGAGCCGTGAACATTCCCTGAGGAGGAAACCCGATGGTCCCGATGCAAGGCAACTCGCTATTGCTAACCGCCGCGCTGGCGGTGGTCGCGCTGATCTACCTGATTGCCGTCCAGAAACTGAACCCGTTTGTCACGCTGATCGTCGTCTCGCTCGCGCTGGGCGTGATCGTCGGCATGCCGATGGGCAACATCGTCAAGGCGTTCGAGACCGGTGTGGGTGGCACGCTCGGCCACATTGCGCTGGTGGTGGGCCTGGGGACGATGCTCGGCAAGATGATGGCGGAATCCGGAGGGGCCGAACGCATCGCCAAGACGCTCATCCACGCCTTTGGCGAGAAGAACGCGCACTGGGCGATGATGGTGGTGGCCTTCATCGTCGGCCTGCCGGTGTTCTTCGAGGTGGGCTTCGTGCTGCTGATCCCGATCGCCTTCAACGTGGCCAAGCGCACCGGCACGCCGATCCTGATGGTCGGCCTGCCGATGGTGGCGGGCCTGTCAGTGGTGCACGGCCTGATCCCGCCGCACCCTGCCGCGCTGCTGGCCGTGACGGCCTACCACGCGGACATCGGCAAAACTATCCTGTACGCGCTGATCGTCGGCCTGCCGACCGCCATCCTGGCCGGTCCGCTCTGGGCGATGCTGGTCTCGCGCGTCGTCAAGCCGGACGAGAACAACCCGCTGGCAGCGCAGTTCGTTGAAGCCGACCAGACGCGCGAACTGCCGGGCTTTGGCGTGACGCTGTTCACGATCCTGTTGCCGGTGGTGCTGATGCTGATTGGTAGCTGGGCCGATCTGTTCACCACGCCCAAGTCGCTGCTCAACGACATCCTCAAACTGGCCGGCAACTCGGTGATGGCCCTGCTGATCGCCGCGCTCGTGAGCTTCTACACCTTCGGCAAGCGCCGCGGCTTCAGCCGCGACGCCATCCTCAAGTTCACCAACGAGTGCCTGGCGCCGATCGCCACCATCACGCTGGTGGTGGGCGCGGGCGGCGGCTTCGGCCAGATCCTGCGTGACTCGGGTGTGTCGAAGGCCATCGTGGGCGTTGCTACCGATGCGAGCCTGTCGCCGCTGCTGCTGGGCTGGGTGGTGGCGGTGATGATCCGCATCGCCACCGGTTCGGCCACCGTGGCCATGACCACCGCCTGTGGCATCGTCGCCCCGATCGCCGCCGCCTCGGGCGCCGCCGTCAAGCCGGAGCTGATGGTGCTCGCCACCGGCGCCGGTTCGCTGATCCTGTCGCACGTGAACGACGGCGGCTTCTGGCTGGTGAAGGAATACTTCAACCTGACCGTGCCGCAGACGTTCAAGACGTGGACGGTGCTGGAAACCATCATCTCGGTCGTGGCGCTGCTGCTGACGCTGGCGCTGTCGACAGTAGTTTGAAGTCTTTCTCGTGTAGCTGATCTAGGAGAACGTTGTGGGTATCGATTCCGTCGTCCAGGCCGGCCCGGTCATCCCGGTGCTGCAGTTCCAATCCGTCGATGAAGGCGTCAACGTGTGCCGCGCGCTGTACGAAGGCGGCATCCGCACGTTCGAGATCACGATGCGCACGCCGGTGGCGCTGGATGTGATCCGCGCCGTGGCGAACGACCTGGGCGGCGATGCCATCGTCGGCGCGGGCACGCTGTCGAAGCCGGAGCACTTTAAGCAGGCCAAGGACGCCGGCGCGGTGTTCGCCGTGTCGCCAGGCATCACGCCGACGCTGGCCGCTGCGCAGGCCAAGTCGGGCCTGGACTGGCTGCCGGGCATCGCCACGCCGTCGGAGCTGATCCTGGCGCTGGAGTTCGGCCTGACCACTCTGAAGTTCTTCCCGGCCGAGGCGGCCGGCGGCATCCCGATGCTCAAGTCGATCCACGGCCCGTTCGGCGACGTGCGCTTCTGCCCAACCGGTGGCATCACGCCCCAGAGCGCGCCCGACTACCTCGCGCTGCCCAACGTCGTGTGCGTGGGCGGCTCGTGGATGGTGCCCAAGGACAAGATCGCCGCAGGTGACTGGGCAGCCATCACGGCGCTCGCCAAGGAAGCGGCCGCGCTCAAGCGCTAACCCTACTCTCGCGCGGCCGGCTTTTGCCTCAAGCGAAGCTGACCGCGCGCTCCATCTGCTCCCGATATTGGACGATGTCTTCGATGGTCAGCACCGGCAGGTTGTGCTGATCAGCGAAGCGCACCGCGTCGTCACGGCGCGCCATGGTGCCGTCGGGCAGCATCAGTTCACACAGCACCGCTGCCGGCGGCAGGCCCGCCAAGCGGGCCAGGTCCACCGAGCCTTCGGTATGACCGCGCCGTGCGAGCACCCCACCCTCCTTCGCCACCAACGGGAACACATGCCCCGGGCTGACGACCGATTGCGTGTCAGCATCCGGCGCAATCGCCGCGCGGATGGTCGTGATGCGGTCGGCCGCCGATACGCCGGTGCTCACGCCCGTACGCGCCTCGATCGACACGGTGAAGGCCGTGCCGTACTGGCTGCGGTTGTTCTCGACCATCGGGCGCAGGCCGAGCGAGGCGGATTTCTCCGCCGTCAGGCACAGGCAGACAATGCCGCTGCACTCGCGGATCAGCATGGCCATGCCGGGGAGCGTGAGCTTGTCGGCGGCGATGATGAGATCGGCTTCGTTCTCGCGGTCGGCATCGTCGAGCACAACGACCGGCACGCCAAACCTCACCGCATCGAGCGCGGCAGCCATGCGCGTGGCCATGTCGGCCGGATCGAAGCGGGCCTCGATTGCATCAGGCATCGCCTTGCCGGATGGCAGTGCGGGCGGGTGAATTGCAGGGGATTGCTGAGTGGACAACATGGAAACGCTCCTCGCTGAAATGGGCGACAAGACGTTCCAGGGCAAGCAGACAAACACGCCCAAGCCATGCAGCGGCGCAACCCAGCGCAAAGCTGAGCGCGCCCCAGCGGCGGGAGCGTGTTGTTCCGCACATCTTCTTCCATCCGGACTCTGACCGTCGGCCCCGGCATCTCACCGGATCTGCTGACCTTTGCATGCAGGCGCATGCGAAGCGCTCGCGGGCTCGCGGACCGCATTGACGCGAGGTCCGCCTACCGCCGGTGGGGAATTCCACCCCGCCCTGAAGACGTACTGAACCGGCAGGATTGCCGGCAGGCGACATCGTACCGCAACCCGTTGCAATGCATCGACCCTACTGACGGGTCGGGCAAAGCGTTGGAAGCGATGTCGTCCTTACTTGGCGCGCGCCAGCATGGCGTGCAGTAGCACATCGGCGCCGCGCGTCACGTCTTCGGGCAACGCGTCTTCGGCCTCGTTGTGGCTCAGGCCGTTGACGCACGGGATGAAGATCATCGCCGTCGGGCCATGCTTGGCGATATGGATGGCGTCGTGCCCGGCACCGCTGACGATGCGCTGGTGCGGGTAGTCGAGCGCGGCCACCGCGTCGGCCACCGCCTTCACGCACGCTGCATCGAACGGCGTGGCTGGGCTCACCCAGTGTTGGTCGATCTGCACCGTCAGGCCACGGCGCGCGGCGATCTCGGCGAAGCGAGTGCGCAACGCGGCTTCCATCTTGGCGATGAACGCGTCCTCGTGGTGACGCAAGTCGACCGTGAAGGTCAGATCCGCGGCGATGGTGTTGCGCGCGGCGTTGCGGATGCCGATCTCGCCGACCGTCACCAGGCCATGCGGCGCAAAGCCATCGACCAGCGTTTCCAGCCAGGTCGCCATCTCAGCCGCGGCGAACAGCGCGTCGCGGCGAAAGCGCATCGGCGTGGTGCCGGCATGCGCGGCCTGCCCCTCCACGCGCACGTCGAGCCAGCGGATCGCCTGCCCGCCCGTGACGACGCCGATCGGCACGCCGTTCTCTTCCAGGATCGGGCCTTGCTCGATATGCGCCTCGAAGTAGGCGTCGAACGGCGCGCCGGGGATGGCACGCTCGCCTGCATAACCGGTGGCAGCCAACGCATCGGCCACGGAGATGCCCTGCGCATCCCGCGCGCCCAGCGCCTGCTCCAGCGGCATCACGCCCGCGAATGCGGCGGAGCCCAGCATGGCCGGCGTGAAGCGTGCGCCTTCCTCATTGGTCCAGACGACGATCTCGATCGGCTTGTCGGTCTCGATGCCCGCATCGTTGAGCGTGCGCACGACTTCCAGCGCGGCGAGCACGCCGTAGACGCCATCGAAGCGGCCGCCCTCGGGCTGTGTATCGAGGTGGCTACCGCTGGCGACCGGTCGGGCTTCAGCGGACTTGCCGGCGCGGCGCGCGAACAGGTTGCCAACGCGGTCCGTGTTGAGCGTCATGCCTGCCTCTTCGCACCAGCGCGCAAACAAGGCGCGGCCCGCCGCATCCTCTTCCGTGAGCGCCAGGCGCCGCACGCCGCCCTTGGGCGTGCCGCCCACCGCCGCCATCTCCATCAGGCTCGACCACAGCCGCGCCCCGTTGACCTTCAACATTGCAGACATCCCTGTACATGCACGCCGACCCGCTCGGCGCATCCAGGCGTCTTTATCTGGCAGCGGCCGAAGACGCGTCAAATTGCGAATGTTTATCCGGCATATAAATCACACAAATACTGCTGGCGTGAAGCGTGCATGCGACCAGCAAAGCGTTTGCCCCTGCACCGCAATGAAGCTGCCAATGCGCCCCACGCCCAAGCACAGGGCATAAGCCCGGCTAATACGGGGAATCAAAAATGCGAATTTGCCGGCATGGGTGCCGGTGCGCCTAAATGGCGACGTCGGCTGACAACCGGCACCCCGCCACCACGGCACAGACCGGCGCACGAACGCCGGCGGCGCGGCGGCGGGCCACGCCCAATAGAGGAGGACGCCCCATGTCAACGCAACACGCTGCCCCCACCGCGGTCACGCACCAGCCGGTGCGCGCGGCCACCGCCGCCTTCATCGGCACCGCCGTCGAGTTCTACGACTACTACACCTACGCCACCGCCGCCGCGCTCGTGCTGGGCGAGGTGTTCTTCCCGAGCAGCAACCACTTCCTGAGCACGATGGCGTCGTTCGCGACGTTCTTTGTCGGCTTCATTGCGCGGCCGTTGTCTGGCGCGGTGTTCGGCCACCTGGGCGACCGCATCGGCCGCAAGAAGATGCTGCTGGTGACGATGTTCCTGATGGGCATCGCCACCACCGGCATTGGCCTGCTGCCGGGGTACGCGACCATCGGCATCTGGGCGCCCGTCCTGCTGGTGCTGCTGCGCATCCTGCAGGGCATTGCGGTGGGCGGCGAGTGGGGCGGCGCGGTGCTGATGGCCAGCGAGCATGCCCCCAAGGCCAAGCGCATCTTCTTCGCCTCGTTCCCGCAGATGGGCAGCCCGGCGGGGTTGATCCTGTCGCTGCTGTCGTTCCGGCTGGTGTCGTCGCTCGACCACGAGAGCTTCGTCACCTGGGGCTGGCGCCTGCCGTTCCTGGCGAGCTTCGTGCTGCTGCTGGTGGGCGTGGTGATCCGCCTGGGCGTGAAGGAATCGCCCGAGTTCGAGCGCATGCAGAAGAACAACGAGGTGCTGAAAAACCCGGTGGGCGAGGTGCTGCGCACGGCGTGGCGCCCGATCGTGCTGGCGGCCATGGCCACCACCATTGGCTCGGCCGGCTTCTTCTTCACCAACACCTTCATGATCTCGTACGTGACCACGTACCTGAGCATGTCGAAGGCGCTGATCCTCGATTGCCTGTTCGTCGTGACGATCCTGCAGCTGCTGTCGCAACCGGTGTCGGCGCTGCTGGCGCAACGCTATGGCGACACGCGCTTCCTGACGTGGGCGGCGGCCATCTCGATGCTCACGCCGTATCCGATGTTCCTGCTGGTGAGCACGCAGAACCCGGTGGCGATGGTGGCGGGCATCACGCTGGCGGTGGTCACGCTGTCGGCCGTGTACGCCGTCATCGCTGGCTTCATGACGCCGGCCTTCCCGACCCGCGTGCGCTACTCCGGCATCTCGATCGCCTACCAGCTCTGCACCATGATCGCCGGCGGCACCACGCCGCTGATCGGCACGCTGCTGGCCGAGCGCTACAAGGGCGAATGGCTGCCGCTGGCGCTGTTCTTTACCTTGCTGTCGGCCATCTCGCTCGTCGGCATCGTGGGCCTGGGCCGTTACCGCGACGGCAAGCGGCCCGAGGAATCCGCCGCGCTGGCTACGAACTGATGTCTTCTCCCACACGCGCTCCCATGGAAGCCCAAACTGTTTCGCTGCACACGCGCCGCCCGGCGGCGTTCTCCGAAGTTGAATGGCAGGTCCGCACCGATCTGGCCGCGCTGTACCGGCTGGTCGACCACTTCCGCATGACGGACATGATCGACACGCACATCACCGCGCGCCTGCCGGACGAGCGCGGCCGCCCGACGTTCCTTATCAACCGCTACGGCGTGTTGTTCGGCGAGATGCGCGCCTCCGACCTCGTCAAGATCGACCTGGACGGCCACGTGATCGACGAGCGCGCCGATGCCGATCCGGAGCACTACGCCGTCAATGCGGCCGGCTTCACGATCCACTCGGCCATCCACGCCGCGCGTGACGACCTGCACTTCGTAGTGCACACGCATACGGCGGCGGGCATCGCCGTCTCGGCCCAGGAGCATGGCCTGCTGCCGATCAGCCAGCACGCACTGAAGTTCTACGGCAAGCTCGCCTATCACGACTACGAGGGCATCGCGCTGGATCTGGGCGAACGCGAACGCCTAGTGCGCGACTTCGGCCCGCACAAGGCGATGATCCTGCGCAACCACGGCCTGCTGGCCGGCGGCGCCACGGCGGCGGATGCATTCCATGAAATCTATTTCCTGGAACGCGCCTGCCAGGCACAGATCCAGGCGCTGGCCGGCGGCACGCCGCTGCGCCTGCCACCCGAGGAAGTCCGTCAACGCACCGCGGCCCAGTTCAATCGCGAAGAGTCGCCCGTGATCGCACGACGTGCATGGCTGGCAGCCCTGCGCCTGATCGACACCGCACGCTCCGACTACCGGAGCTGATGCATGACCACCCTCGCCCTAGTCAGCCGCGACTACGACATGTCGCACCTGGTGCCGTCCATCGTGCGCGCTGCGCCCGAGCTGGAGGTGTGCATGTACGGCGATCCCGCCGCGCAGGACGCGGAAATCGCCGTCTGCTGGAACCCGCCCGCCGGCGCCATCGCCGCCATGCCGCACGTGCGCCTCGTGCACAGCATCGCCGCCGGCGTCGACAACATCCTCGCTGACCCTACCCTGCCCGATGTGCCGCTATGCCGCGTGGTTGACCCACAGCACGCGCGCGGCATGGCGGAGTTCATCACCTGGGGCGTGCTCCACTTCCACCGGCAGATGGACCGCGTGCTCGCCAACCAGCGCAGCGCGACGTGGTTCCGGCCCGAGCAACAGCACCCGTCAACCTACACGGTCGGCGTGATGGGGCTCGGGGAGATCGGTGGGCACGTGGCTAGTGAACTGCACCGGCTCGGCTTCAGCGTGCGCGGCTGGGCGCGACAGGCGCGTGAGCTGCCCGGTATCGGCGTCTACTGCGGTGAGGCTGGCTTGCCGATGTTCCTGCAAGAAGCAGACATTCTGATCTGCTTGCTGCCGTTGACGGAAGCCACGCGCGGCCTGCTGAACGCCGGCACCTTCGCGCGCCTGAAGCCTGGCGCCAAGCTGCTCCACGTCGGTCGCGGCGAGCACCTCGTTGCTACCGATCTGCTGGAAGCACTGCACAGCGGCCAGCTCGGCGGCGCCATCGTCGACGTGTTCCCGAACGAGCCACTGCCGGCGGACGATCCGCTTTGGCGCGCCCCCAACCTGATCGTCACGCCACACATGGCGTCGGTCGCGAGTTCCGACACCATCGGCCTGCAGGTCGCGCAGAACGTGCGCCGCCTGCTGCGCGGCGAGCCCCTCGACAACGTCGTCGACGTCGCGCGCGGTTACTGACCGCTTGCCGTCTCCTCCGGGTAGCGCGCATCGATGAAGCGGTGCAGCGCTTCCAGGAACGCCGCCTCCGCCGCGCTGAATTTACGGTCGGCCGTCCACAGCAGGTGCATGTCGACATCGGCCACGCCGCTTTCGGGCGGCAGGCGCTGCAGACGACCCTGGTCGACATCGTCCTGCGCCACGTGCTCGGGCAGGCAGCCGATGCCGAAGCCCGCCACGATCAACCGCCGCACCTCCCACATGCTCGACGACGAGCCGACCACCGGGCCGGTCAGGCCCATCTCGTCGCGGAAGAACGTGAGCATGGAGAGCGGATCACCGATCTTGTCGCCGGTGAAGGAGACGAACTTCTCGCCCGCCAGATCGGCGATCTGCACATCGGTCTTGCCGAACAGCGGATGGTATTGCCCACAGAACAAGGCGTAGCGCTGGCGCAGGAACAGCCGGTGCGCGATCTTCTTCGGCAGCGCGCGCTTGGGCGACAGGCCCAGCGTGGCGGTGCGCAATTCCAAGCTGCGCACCACATCTGCGCTGCGCATCTCCTGGCATTCGAGTTCGATGCGCGGGTAGTCGCGGTGGAAGCGGCCGAGGAAGGCGTCGTAATCCGGAAAGTCCAACCCGCTGACGATCGCCACGCGCACCAGGCCGGCAATCTCGTGCCCACCGTCGCCGCTGGCCTGCGACAGGCGCGAGATGGTGCCGTAGACCTCCTCGGCGATCTGGCGGACGTCCTCGCCCGCACGGGTGATTTCGATGGGGTTGGCTTGCCGGTCGATCAGTTGCAGGCCGAGCTGGTCTTCGAGCCGCTTGAGCGCTTGGCTCACCGCCGGCTGCGTCAGGTGCAGGCGCGTGGCGGCCCGGCTGATGCTGCGCTCCCGCGCGATGGCGAGGAAGGTGCGCAGCAGGTTCCAGTCGAGGCGGTCGTTCAGGTAAGTGTCGAGCTTGGCCTTGCTCATAGGGTATGGCGGTGGGGGCGATGAGGAATGTCCGGCCGATGCAAGCCACGTGCCGTGCGGGCGGCTAACCGTCTGCTAATCCGGCATGGACTAGAATCCTAGCCTTTCCGACCGTGCCCGCGAAGTTTACCCCCAGCATGGAATCCCGCATTGCTCGCAGTTCCCACCCCGCCCGCCGCCGCTCGCCGTGGATGGCGTTGATCGTCGTCGCGCTTATCGCCGTGTTCCTGGCGCTGTGGACGGACGACCTGTTCCAGCGCTGCACCCTGTTCCGCCCCGATGAAGGCCGCTATGCGGAGATCCCGCGCGAGATGGTGGTCTCGGGCGATTGGGTGACGCCTCGCCTGAACGATCTCAAGTACTTCGAGAAGCCGCCCCTGCAATACTGGACCACGGCCGCCACCTTCCAGGCCTTCGGCATCAGCGCGTGGGGCGCGCGCCTGTGGCCGATCCTGTTTGGCCTCGGCGGCATCCTCATGACGGCGTGGACGCTGGCGGTCTATCGCGGCGGGCGCGCGGCGGCCATGGGCGCGGCCATCCTCGCGTCTTCGCTGCTGTACCTGCTGTTCGGGCAGGTCATCACGCTCGACATGGGGGTGGGCTTCTTCCTGACCGTGGGCGCGTGCGGCTTTGCGCTGGCGCAGCGGCCAGATGCGTCGCGCGGCGGGCGGCTCGCGTGGATGCTGGTGGTCTGGCTGGCACTGGCCGGCGCTACCCTCACCAAGGGGCTGATCGGGCTGGTGCTGCCGGGCCTGATCGGCGTGGCCTACCTGCTGATGACGCGCAACTGGGCGCTGGTCCGCCGCATGCACTGGCTGCCCGGGCTGGCGCTGTACCTGCTCGCCACGGTGCCGTGGTTCGTGGTGGTGCAGCAGCGCAACCCCGAGTTCTTTGATTTTTTCTTCATCCACGAGCATTTCCAGCGCTTCCTGACCAACGAGCATCATCGCAGCGGCAAGTGGTGGTACTTCATTGCCGTGGGCGCGGCCGGGCTGCTGCCGTGGACGCCGCTGCTGTTTGCCGCCATCGGGCGACGCATCGGGCGGGTGGCGGATCTCTTTGTCGGCGCGCGCGAGTTTGACCTGATGCGCTGGTGCATCGCCTGGACGGCGATGATCTTCCTGTTCTTCTCCGTGTCCAGCTCCAAGCTGCCGGGCTACATCGTGCCGGCCTTCCCAGCCATGGCGATCGGCCTGGCGCTGGCGCTCGACAAGCTGTCGACCCGCACGGTGGCGTGGGCGCTTGGCGTGAACCTGCTGATCGCCGTAGGGCTGTGGTTTGCGGTGCCCGTGATCGGCGCCAAGGCCGGCGCCAAGATGCCAGCCGAGCAGGTGGCGCAAGCCGTGCCGGTGCTGCGCGAGGTGATGGCCATGCTCGCCATCGGCACGCTGGCGGCGCTGCTGGCGCTGCGCTGGCAACGGCGCACGCTGGCCATCCTCGTGCTGTCGGTCTCCGCCCTGTTCTGCTGGGACCGCGTACTGAACGCCAGCGAGATCTTCCGCGATGCACTCTCCGCCCGCGACGTCATCGACAAGACCCTGAGCGCCACCGGTCCGATTCCGGCCGAGACGCCGTTCTACTCGGTCGAGTGGCTGGACCAGACCGCTATCTACTACCTCGGGCGGCCGATGACGCTGGTGTCCGGCTTCGATGAACTGGAGATGGGCGCGGGCCTGGAGCCGAACAAGGTCATTGCCAGCACGGATGAGTGGGTCCGCCGCTGGACCGACGGCCCGCCCGCCTACGCGTTCATGCGGCGAGTCACCTGGCAGAAGCTGAGCGCGGCGGGCGTGCCGATGCGGCTGGTGGCAGAGTCCGCCGACAAGGTGGTGGTGGCGCGCCGCTGAGCCGCCTGCCTCGTTGCCACTACCAAAGCAAAGGGCCGCGTCTTGCGGCCCTTTCCCATTGTCCGGAGCGACTTACCACGTGCAACTGCCGCGCAGGAACGACCACTCCTCGCATTCATCCCCGCGGGGGCTCACGCAGATGCCGACTTCGCCGCCGCCCGGCCGGCTCGAAATCTCAAGCTGCCCACCGCGCTGCAGGCAGTAGACCGACGCCGGGTTCGCCATGCCAACCCGAGCCGGGGCAGCGGCGGCCCCCTGGGGCGCGACGTCCGGGGTCGAGGTCTGCGGCGCGGCCGCAGGCGATACGGGCCGTGTCGCTGCGGGCGGTGCGGCATGCGGCGCGGGCTGGATCGTCGTGCGCGGTTGTTGCCACGGCGGCATCGGCGAGGAACAGGCGGCAAGCCCCATGGCCAGCGCCAACGTCGACATCACGGCAGCGAGCCGGCCGTGCCTGGCAAACTCAACGAAACAGACTGCGCGATCCATGCATTTCCTCCCGAAGTGGTCTTTGGTGGAAAGCACGCGGCGTGCGTGCACGGCGCGCCACGCGGCGCACCACGCCTAAGGATAGCCTACGCCGATGCCAGAAGGCGCTCAGGCGGCAGAAGCCGAAACGGGAAAGTGCATCGTCACGCGAAACCCGGGGTTGGCCGCGCTCGATTCGGCTTGCCCGATCTGCAGTTCACCACCCAGGTGGCGCACCAGCCGGTCGACGATGGCCAGCCCCAGGCCGCAATGCGCATTGCCGCCGCGTGCCGGGTCCAGCCGCACGAACGGCCGCATCACGCGGTCGACGGCATCCTGCGGGATGCCCGCGCCGTGGTCTTCCACCAGCAGCGTAAAGCCGCGCTCGTCGGACGCCGTCGCCACGCGCACGGGCTCGGCGCCATAGGCGAAGGCGTTGTCGAGCAGGTTGACAACGATGCGCTCCAGATGCGTGGGCTTGAGGCGGAAGCGCTCGCCGGCGTGCAGCTCCAGCGCGACATGCTTGCCCTGCTCGGCAAACGGCTGCACCAGCCCGCGCAGGTGGCGGTCGACGGTCACGTCGCGGGCTTCGCTGTCACCGCT
This sequence comes from uncultured Ralstonia sp., assembly GCA_913056305.1. Lineage (GTDB taxonomy): Bacteria > Pseudomonadota > Gammaproteobacteria > Burkholderiales > Burkholderiaceae > Ralstonia. The sequence goes on along the minus strand of CAJXMR010000072.1, from coordinate 5,973 downwards.
TTGCGCATAGGCGAGGAACTGCTCGACGATGGACGACATGGATTGAACATCGCGCTCGATGCCGGCGCCGGCCTTGGCGTCCGACAGCATCTCGGCGCGCAGGCGCAGGCGTGACAGCGGCGTCTTCAGGTCGTGCGCGATGCCGGCCAGCATGGTGTTGCGTTCGTCATCGGCGGCCGAGATGTCTGCCGCCATGCGGTTGAACTGGTCGGTCAGCTGGCGCAGCTCGTAGGGGCCGCGCTCCTTGAGCGGCGCCACCTGCCGGCGTCGCGCCAGCGCGCCGGCGGCCGCGGCCAGCGCGCGCACGGGCCGCTGGATCTGCCATGCCGCGAACAGCGAGAACACGATCGCAATGGCCAGCACCACCATCACGCCCGGCACCACGGCGCTGACGCTGGGCGGCGCGTGCACCCACAGCAGCGGCATGGCCAGCCATTTCTCGCGATGGGGCAACAGCACGAACACGCGCGGCGTGGGGCCCGACTCCAGACGCACCTGCGTACCCGCCGGCAGCCGGCGCTGGAGCTGGCGGGCCAGTTCGGCGGACTTGTCCGACGGCGGCTGCGTGTCGGCGGCGGGCGGCGCCGCGGTCTCCGTCACGAGATCGGGCAGCGTCACGTGCAGGCGGCCGTCCACCACGGCCTGGAAAGCCTGCAGCTGAAAGGCCATCTGGTCGACCGAGGCCTGGTACTGCCGCTCGCGCCGCTCCGCGCGCAGGATGCCGAGCCACGAGAAATGGCTGAGCACCAGCACCACGACAATCAGCAGGGCCAGGCGCCCGAACAGCGTGTCGAACTTAAAGCGTGCCATGCGTTTGAACTTCATCGCGCTCGTCCGGAACAAAGGTGTAGCCGCGGCCGCGCACGGTCTGGATATAGCGTGGGCGCTGCGCGTCTTCATCGAGCACGCGGCGCAGGCGCCAGATCTGCACGTCGATGCCACGGTCCGACACGCCGCTGCCGGGGCCATACATCAGCTCGACGATGTGCTCGCGCGTGAGCACCTGCATGGCGTGCGTGATGAGCAGCTTGAGCAGCGCGAACTCGGTGTCGCTGATGGACAGTGCGCGATCTCCACGGAACAGCGTGCGCATGCGGAAGTTGAGCCGGAACGGGCCGAAGGCGAAGCTGTCGCGGTCTTCCGGGGCAGCGGGGGCGACCGCCAGGCGACGGCGCAGCACCGCATTGATGCGCGCCAGCAACTCACGCGGCGAGAACGGCTTGCCGAGGTAGTCGTCCGCGCCGATCTCCAGGCCGATGATGCGATCGATCTCGTCGCTGCGCGCGGTGAGCAGGATGACGGGCACGTCATCGTTGCGGGCACGTAAATCGCGTAGGGCAGATAATCCGTCCACCTTCGGCATCATCAAATCGAGCACCACCAGCGCCGGGCGCTCACGCTCCAGGCGTGCGGCGAGTCCGTCACCGTCGTGCATGACGGAAACGGCAAAGCCCTGTTGGCTCAGGTATTCGCGCAGCAGGTCGCGCAATTCGACGTCGTCATCGACGACCAGGATCTTGGTGCCGCTCATGTCATGCCAGGCTTGAACTTCACAATGTCCAGCAATGATAGCGAGAGTCGGCACCATGAAGACCGCGCATTCTCGCCATATTGTTTCGTGCGGTAACAGCACAGCCGCTTTGTAATCTGCCGTAATACAACCGGCAGCGCGACTAATTCTGCGCAAAGACGATGCCAGTAAGCTCCCGTCTAACTCACGGACGAGGCACGTCTGGCGCGCACGCACGCCCCGGTATGATGTGCGCTCGTCCTCATATTTGATTGCTACAGGAACGCTCCACATGTCCGAAGCCATGGACCCGAAATCCGGCCACCACCCCAGTGCTGGACGCAACACGCCGGATACGGTCTCGCAGACCCTGCTGCCCCCGCCCGGCGCCACCGGCAATCGCCGCTGGGTGCTGTGGGTGGTACTGGTCGTGCTGGCACTGATCGGCTACGCGATCTATCACGCAGTGCAGCGCAATGCGACCGTCGCCAAGGGTGGGCCCGGCCGCGGCGGCGCCATGGCCAGCAAGCCGATGCCCGTGATGGTGGCCACGGCAGGCAAGGGCGATATCAATGTGGTGCTGACGGCGCTGGGCAACGTGACGCCGGTCAACAACGTGACGGTCAAATCGCGCGTGGATGGCCAGTTGGTGCGCCTCGCCTTTACCGAGGGCCAGAACGTGAAGGCCGGCGACGTGCTGGCCGAGATCGACCCGCGCACCTACCAGGCCCAGCTAGCCCAGGCCGAAGGCCAGCTCGCGCGCGATACCGCGCTGCTGCAGAACGCGCGCCTGGACCTGCAGCGCTACCAGACGCTGCTGTCGCAGGATTCGATCGCCAAGCAGCAGGTCGATACGCAGGCCGCGCTGGTGCGCCAGTATGAAGGCACGGTCAAGCTCGACCAGGGCAACGCCGACAATGCACGCGTGCAGCTTTCGTACACGCGCATCACCGCGCCGGTGTCGGGCCGCGTCGGCCTGCGCCAGGTGGACCCGGGCAACATCGTCCATGCGTCGGATACCAACGGCATCGTCGTGATCACGCAGATCGACCCGATCACCGTCATCTACGCGATCCCGGAAGACAGCCTGCCCAAGGTCATGCCGCGCTTGCAATCCGGCGACAAGCTGCCGGTGGAAGCCTGGGACCGCGCCCAGACCATGATGCTGGCGCGCGGCACGCTGATGACGGTCGACAACACCATCGACAACACCACCGGCACGGTCAAGCTGCGCGCGCAGTTCGCGAACCAGAACGCGGCGCTGTTCCCCAACCAGTTCGTCAACGTGCGCATGCGCGTCGACACGCTGCATGACGTGGTGATCGTGCCGGGCGCGGGCATCCAGCGCGGCACGCAAGGCACCTTCGTCTATGTGGTGGGCGACGACAGCAAGGTCACGCTGCGCGTGGTCAAGCTGGGCGTGACCGAGGGCGAGCGCACGCAGGTCGCTTCCGGCCTGAACCCGGGTGAGCGCGTCGTCATCGACGGCGCCGACAAGCTGCGCGACGGCGCATCGGTGGAAGTGATCCAGCCCGGCGCCAGCCCGGCCAGCGCACCGGCGGCCGGCCAGGACGGCGTGCAAGGCCAACGCCATCGTCGTGGCCAGGGTGACGCGTCGGCACCGGCGGCCAGCGCTCCTGCTGCCAAGCCGTAAGCCGTGCCACGTGCATTCGCCTGACAAAGTCTTCCGTTCCGAGCTGGCATGAATCCCTCCCGAATCTTCATCCTCCGGCCCGTGGCGACCACCCTGCTGATGGTCGCCATCCTGCTGTCGGGCCTGGTGGCGTACCGGATGCTGCCGCTCTCCGCGCTGCCCGAGGTCGACTACCCGACCATCCAGGTGACGACGCTGTACCCGGGCGCGAGCCCGGACGTGATGACGTCGTCCATCACCGCGCCGCTGGAGCGCCAGTTCGGCCAGATGCCGGGCCTCAAGCAGATGACGTCGTCCAGCTCGGGCGGCGCCTCGGTCATCACGCTGCAGTTTGACCTGTCGCTGTCGCTCGACATTGCCGAGCAGGAAGTGCAGGCGGCCATCAACGCCGCCGGCAACCTGCTGCCGACCGACCTGCCGATGCCGCCGATCTACAGCAAGGTCAACCCGGCCGACGCGCCGATCCTGACGCTGGCGATCACCTCCAAGACGCTGCCGCTGCCCAAGCTGGAGGACATCGTCGATACGCGCATCGCGCAAAAGCTGTCGCAGTTGCCGGGCATCGGCCTGGTGAGCATCAGCGGCGGGCAGCGGCCGGCGGTGCGCATCCAGGCCAATACGTCGGCGCTGGCGGCGCTGGGCCTGTCGATCGACGACATCCGCACCGCCATCGGCACCGCCAACGTGAATGGCGCCAAGGGCAGCTTCGACGGCCCGATGCGCGCGTCCACCATCGACGCCAATGATCAGCTGCGCTCGGCCGCCGAGTACAGCAAGATGATCGTCGCCTACAAGAACGGCGCGCCCATCCGCCTGTCGGACGTGGCGCAGATCGTCGACGGTGCGGAAAACACCAAGCTGGCCGCGTGGTCCAACACCACCCCGGCCATCATCCTGAACGTGCAGCGCCAGCCGGGCGCCAACGTGATCGAGGTGGTCAACCGCGCCAAGGCGCTGCTCCCCGCACTCAAGGACACCCTGCCCGGCAATATCGACGTGGCGGTGCTGACCGACCGCACCACCACCATCCGCGCCTCAGTGGCCGACGTCCAGTTCGAGCTGCTGCTGGCCGTGGCGCTGGTGGTGATGGTGATCTTCCTGTTCCTGCGCAACGTGCCGGCCACCGTCATCCCGGCGGTGGCGGTGCCGCTGTCATTGGTGGGCACCTTTGGCGTGATGTACATGGCCGGGTTCTCGATCAACAACCTGACGCTGATGGCGCTGACGATTGCCACCGGCTTCGTGGTGGACGACGCCATCGTCATGATCGAGAACATCGCCCGCTACATCGAAGACGGCGATCCGCCCATGGAGGCCGCGCTCAAGGGCTCCAAGCAGATCGGCTTCACCATCATCTCGCTGACGTTCTCGCTGATCGCCGTTCTGATCCCGCTGCTGTTCATGGGCGACGTGGTGGGACGGCTGTTCCGCGAGTTCGCCATCACGCTGGCGGTGTCGATCCTGATCTCGGCGGTGGTGTCGCTCACGCTCACACCGATGATGTGTGCGCGGCTGCTCAGGCACATCCCTGAAAACGAACAGACGCGCTTCTACCACGCCGCCGGCCAGTTCTTCGACAACGTGATCGCGCAGTACGGCCGCATGCTGCAGTGGGTGCTGGACCGCCAGAAGACCACGCTGCTGGTGGCCATCGGCACGCTGGTGCTGACCGGGCTGCTGTATGTGTATGTGCCGAAGGGCTTCTTCCCGGTGCAGGACACGGGGGTGATCCAGGGCATTTCCGATGCGTCGCAGTCGATCTCGTTCTCGGCCATGGCCGAGCGCCAGCAGAAGCTGGCCGAGGTGGTGCTGAAAGACCCGGCGGTGGAGAGCCTGTCGTCGTTCATCGGCGTGGATGGCGTGAACACCACGCTCAACAGCGGCCGCCTGCTGATCAACCTGAAACCGAAGGACGAGCGCGACGCCGATGCCACCGAGATCATCCAACGCCTGCAGCCCGAGCTGGCCAAGGTGGCGGGCATCTCGCTGTTCATGCAGCCGGTACAGGACCTGACCATCGAAGACCGCGTCAGCCGCACGCAGTACCAGTTCACGGTGGAAGACCCGGACCCGAACAACCTGTCGAAATGGGTGCCGAAGCTGGTCGAGCGCCTGCAGCAGACCAACGAACTGCGCGACGTGGCAAGCGACCTGCAGGACAACGGCCTGCGCGCGTATGTGCAGGTGGACCGTGACAAGGCAGCGGTGTATGGCATCACCATGGCCGCAGTCGACAGCGCGCTGTACAGCGCCTATGGCCAGCGCCTGATCTCGACCATCTTCACGCAGTCGAACCAGTACCGCGTGGTGCTGGAAACCGACCCGCAGATGCAGTCGGGCCCTCACTCGCTGTACGACCTGCACGTGGCCTCCACCAGCGGCCAGCAAGTCCCGCTGGGCGCCTTCGCCACCGTGGTCGAGCAGCCGGGCTCGCTGGTGGTCAACCACCAGGGCCAGTTCCCGTCGGCCACCATCTCGTTCAACCTGGCGCGCGGCGCCTCGCTGGGCGCGGCGGTCAACACCATTGAAGCGGCGGAGCAGGAGATCGGCCTGCCCGCCAGCATGCAGACCAGCTTCCAGGGCGCGGCGCTGGCCTTCCGCGCGTCGCTGGACAACGAGCTGTGGCTGATCCTGGCGGCCATCATCACGATGTACATCGTGCTGGGCGTGCTGTACGAGAGCACCATCCACCCGGTGACGATCCTGTCGACACTGCCGTCGGCCGGCGTGGGCGCGCTGCTGTCGCTGCTGATCTCGGGCAAGGACATGGGCATCATCGCCATCATCGGGATCATCCTGCTGATCGGTA
>CAJXMR010000071.1 GCA_913056305.1 uncultured Ralstonia sp. | reverse complement strand
GTGCTGGTCGACTGCGGCGACGCCGTGGTCCACATCATGCAGCCGCAGCTGCGCCAGTACTACAACCTGGAAGAGATCTGGGGCGACAAGCCGGTGCGCGTCCAGCTCGGCGGCACCAGCGGCGCGCGCGGCCTGCCCAAGGCCAGCGAAGGCTACGACGACGAGGAAGACGAGGCCGAAGAAGCCACGCCGGCCAAGCGCCGTACCACCAAGCCGAAGCTGGCCGGCGAACGCCCGACCAAGGCGACCGCTCCTACCAAGGTACCTGCCAAGACCGCAGCCAAGAAGACCACCAGCCGCCCGGCCACCAAGCGTGCTGCCGGCACGGGCAAGCCTGCAACCAAGACTGCAGCGAAGACCGCCACGAAAACTGCCGGCAAGCCCGCCACCAAGCGTGCCCCGGCCAAGCGCGCTTCTTCGTAGTCTTGTAATCCCGCGCGCGCAGTTTCGCCATGCAGTTGCTGATCGTCGCCGTCGGGCACAAGATGCCGTCCTGGATCGAGGACGGCTTCTCTGAGTATGCCAAGCGCATGCCGCCCGAGCTACGCATCGAACTGCGCGAGATCAAGCCCGAGCAGCGCTCGGGCAGCCGCACCGCCGCCACCGTCATGCAGCTTGAAGCCGCGCGCATTGAAGCCGCGCTGCCCAAGGGCTGCCGCATGATCGCGCTGGATGAGCGCGGCAAGGACCTCACCACGGTCGCGCTGGCCGAGTCCCTCACCGGATGGCAACAGGAAGGCGGCGACATCGCTTTCGTGATCGGCGGTGCGGACGGGCTCGACCCGGCGCTCAAGGCGCGTGCCCGCATGCTGATCCGCCTGTCCAGCCTGACCTTGCCGCACGGCATGGTGCGCGTGCTGCTGGCCGAGCAGCTCTACCGCGCGTGGAGCATCACGCAAAACCATCCGTACCACCGCGTGTGAACATGTCCACGGAACCGACCGGCGCGCCGCACCTCTACCTCGCCTCGCAAAGCCCGCGCCGGCAGGAGCTGCTGCGCCAGATCGGCGCGCGCTTCGAGCTGCTGCTGGCCGACGGCGATGAAGATGCCGAAGCGCTCGAAGCTGTGCTTCCCGGCGAGACGCCCGACGACTACGTCCAGCGCGTCTGCGCGCTCAAGGCGCAGGCCGCCGTGCGCCGGCGCATCGCGCGCCACCTCCCCACCATGCCGATCCTCACCTCCGACACCACCGTGTGCCTGGGCGGCGAGATCCTCGGCAAACCCACCGACGCCGCCGACGCCCACCGCATGCTGCGCGGCATGTCCGGCCGCGAGCACCGCGTGCTGACCGCTGTCACCGTCGTCACTGCCGACGGCACGCCGATGCACGCGCTGTCGATCTCCGACGTGCGCTTCGCCGTGCTGACGGATGCCGACATCGCCCGCTACATCGCCAGCGGTGAGCCGTTCGGCAAGGCCGGCGCGTACGGCATCCAGGGCCGCGCGGCCGGCTTCGTCGCCCATATCTCGGGAAGCTATTCGGGTATCATGGGCCTACCCTTGTTCGAGACCGCCGCACTGCTCGCACAGGCGAGCATCGCGCTCTGACCGGCTGCTGAAGCACGCGCCGGACAGCGTGCGAGGGCCGGTTTCAAGACACGCTTCGGGCGCGCAACACCTGCCCAGAGGCGGGTGCTGAAACCCGCTCTCTTGGTATCCCTCCATGTCCGAAGACATCCTCGTCAATATCACGCCGCAAGAAACGCGCGTGGCCATCGTCCAGCAGGCCGCCGTCCAGGAACTCCACATCGAGCGCACGCTCACGCGTGGTCTGGTCGGCAACATCTACCTCGGCAAGGTGGTGCGCGTGCTGCCCGGCATGCAGTCGGCCTTCATCGACATCGGCCTGGAGCGCGCGGCCTTCCTGCACGTAGCCGACATCTGGCACCCGCGCGACGCCAAGGACGCGCCGCCCACGCAGCAGGTCGCGATCGAGAAGACGCTGTTCGAAGGCCAGGCGCTGATGGTGCAGGTCATCAAGGACCCAATCGGCACCAAGGGCGCGCGTCTTTCCACGCAGATCAGCATCGCCGGCCGCACGCTGGTGTATCTGCCGCAAGACCCGCACATTGGCATCTCGCAGAAGATCGGCAACGAGGTCGATCGTGAAGCGCTGCGCGCGCGCGTGACCGGCATGGTCCCGGCCGACGAGCGCGGCGGCTTCATCGTGCGCACCATCGCCGAGGAATCCTCCGACGAGGAGCTTGCCAACGACGTCGCCTACCTTCGCAAGATCTGGGCGACCATCCGCCACAACGCCACCACCCTGCCCGCGCCGTCGATCCTGTACCAGGACCTGAATCTCGCCCAGCGCGTGCTGCGCGATTTCGTGACCGACGAGACCCGAAGCATCCAGGTCGATTCGCGCGAGAACTTCCAGAAGCTGGTCGAGTTTGCGCAGGAGTACACGCCGGCCGTGGTCGAGCGCCTGACGCACTACACCGGCGAGCGGCCGATCTTCGACCTGTACAACATCGAGGCGGAAGTCGAGCGTGCGCTGTCGCGACGCGTCGACCTGAAGTCCGGCGGCTACCTGATGATCGACCAGACCGAGGCGATGACGACCATCGACGTCAACACCGGCGGTTACGTGGGTGCGCGCAACTTCGACGACACGATCTTCAAGACCAACCTGGAAGCCGCGCACACCATTGCGCGGCAGCTGCGGCTGCGCAACCTGGGCGGCATCATCATCATCGACTTCATCGACATGGAGTCAGCCGAGCACCGCGACGCGGTGCTGGCCGAGCTGCGCAAAGCGCTGGCGCGCGACCGCACGCGCATCACGGTCAACAGCTTCTCGCAGCTCGGGCTGGTGGAGATGACGCGCAAACGGACGCGCGAATCGCTGGCGCACGTGCTGTGCGAACAGTGCCCGGTGTGCCAGGGCAAGGGGCAGGTGAAGACGCCGCGCACGGTGTGTTACGACATCCTGCGCGAGATCATGCGCGAGTCGCGTCAGTTCAATCCGCGCGAGTTCCGCATCCTGGCCTCGCAGTCGGTGATCGACCTGTTCCTAGAAGAAGAAAGCCAGCACCTGGCGATGCTGGGGGATTTCATTGGCAAGCCGATTTCGCTACAGGTGGAATCGTCGGCGGCCAGCCAGGAGCAGTACGACATCATCCTGATGTAGCACCGCGCCCGGCCAGCGCCTGGGTCACGGCTTGGCCGGGCTCGCCTGCGGGACTGGTGCGGCGGCGGCCATGCGGGTCGCCCGCTCGGTCAGGCGCGGGATCTGCTCACGCATCACCAGCAGCGCCGCCAGTACCACCAGCATGGCGACACCCAGCATCAGCAGATAGGCGCCCGCGCCGCCGGCCGTGATGATCATCGCGCCGGCAAACGCGCTCAGGATCGCACCCAGCCGCCCGAACGCCACCGCCGAGGCCGTACCCGTTGCGCGCACCGCTGTCGGGTACACATACGCGCACAGTGCATACATCGTCGACTGCACCGCGTTGACGAACAGGCCGTGCAGCCCCAGGCCGACGATCAGCAAGCTGGTATTGAGCTTGGCATCGACGCCCTGCAGGGCAAACGCGCTGGCAGCCGCACCCACGCAGCACAACGCCATCGGCCAGCGCGAGCCCCAGCGGGCAATCGCCACAGCACAGACGAGCGCACCGATCACGCCGCCGAGGTTATACGCCGTCAACCCGGTGCCCGCCACGCTCACGCTCAGGCCTTCCGAAGCCAGCATGGTCGGCAGCCAGCTGAACGCCGCGTACACCGCCAGCAGGCACATGAAGAACGCCGCCCACAGCGCCAGCGTGTCGCGTGCCTGCGCCGGCGCAAACAACGAGCGGAAGCCCGCGTGCTGGATCGCCTTCTGACCGGCCAGATCGGTGAACGTGGCGTCGGCTGGCACGGTGCGCTCCATACGCGAAAGCAGTCGGGCCAACTGCGGCCAATGCGACTGACGGCGCGCAAGGAAACGCGGCGATTCCGGCAGCGTGGCGATCAGCACCAGCCCCAGCACCAGCGGCAGCGTCCCGCCAATCCAGAACAGCCCCCGCCAGCCGTAGACCGGCAGCACGTGACCCGCAAACAACCCCGCCAGCATCCCACCCAGCGGCACGCACACGATCGTGGCGGTCACCGCCAGCGTTCGGCGGCGCGCGGGCGTGAACTCCGCCGTCATCGTCGTCGAACTCGGCAGCGCCCCGCCAATGCCCAGGCCAGCGATGAAGCGCAGCGCCGCAATCGTCGCCACATTCGGCGCGAAGCCGATCAGGCACGTCGCCGCACCAAACACGAACACGCTGCCGATCAGCGCCCAACGCCGCCCAAAGCGGTCCGCGAACAACCCGGCCAGTGCACTGCCGATGCCCATGCCGACCAGCCCAGCCGCCACGGCGGGGGCAAACGCGTTGCGCGTGATGCCCCATTCCTTGATCAGGACGGGGATCGCAAAGCCGATCAATTGGCCGTCAAAACCATCCATGACGATGGCGAACGCGGCAAGCAGCACGGCCGCCTTCTGAGCGAGGGAGAACGGCCCGTCGTCGAGGACGGTGCCGATATCGATGGGAGCGCGGTTCTGGCTCATGCCGGCCTCCGCAAGGGTGTTGAACGGCCGGACGGCAAACTGGGCGCATCTGGGGCGCCCCCCAATCTGAAACAGCACAGCATGTGGTTGTCTCCAATAAGCTGGCGTCTGTGCGCCATTTAGTTAACATGTTAACTGTATAAGCCGGATCCCTCCGGATCAACTAGGGTGTTTGCGGATGCGCTGCCTGTGCCTCCACCAGCCGGACAAGCTGCATCAATGTCTCGGTGTGCGGCACCGGCACCCCATGCCGGCGCGCCGCGGCCGCCACCGCGCCGTTGATCGATTCGATCTCGGTCGGGCGCCCAGCCAGCACGTCCTGCAGCATCGACGGCTTGTGCCCGCGATGGGCGACGATGGCGTGGCGCACGTTATCACTCACCTTGCTCGCATCAACGGTGATGCCGCTGGCGCGCGCGACAGCCAGCACTTCGTTCACGATGGCCAGCGCCAGCGTCGGTCCATCCTCAACGGCACCGAGCGCATCAACCGACCGGTTCAGCACCGTGCAGAGCGGATTGAGCGCCGCGTTGAAGGCCACCTTCTCCCATACCGCCCCCCAGACATTGGCATCGGCCTGGCAGTTCAAGCCGGCTGTGGACAATGCGTCGACCACGCGCGCCAGCATGGGCCGCTCGACGCCATCGGCCGTCATCATGCGGATCACGCCCGCGCCATGCGAGCGTACGTGCCCCGGGCCGGCAAGGTCCGCCGGCCACGTCGTCACGCCAACGAGGATGCGCTCCTGCGGTACGACCGAACCCAACGCCTCGACGTTGCCGAGGCCGTTCTGCAAGGTCAGCACGTAGGTGGACGCACCGATGCGCTGGCGCACGCTCGCCAGCGCGGCGCGCGTATGCATCGACTTGGTGAAGACGATCAGCAAATCCGGCACCGCCGTCGCTTGGCTTGGACGAACCGCTTGCAGGTTGCGGATGCGGCGATCGCCCGTGTCCGTCTCCAGCCGCAAGCCATGCGCGGCAATGGCGCCCAGGTGCGCGTCGTTGATGTCGAGCAGCGTGACCTGCTGCCCCGCCTCCGCCAGCAGCCCACCAAACAGCGAGCCCATCGCGCCCGCGCCGAGAATCGCAATCTTCATCGACATGATCAGAACGGATAGTGGCGCGGCGTGGTCTGCACGGTCATCCAGCGCAGCTCGGTGAACTCGGCCACACCGGCGCGGCCGCCGAAGCGCCCGAAGCCGCTGGCCTTGACGCCGCCAAAGGGCATCTGTGCCTCGTCGTGTACGGTCGGGCCGTTGATGTGGCAGATGCCCGATTCGATGCGGCGCGCGACGTTCATGGCGCGCGCCACGTCACGGCTGAAGACGGCGGACGCCAGTCCATACGCGTTGTCATTGGCGCAAGCCACGGCCGCGTCGTCGCCGCTCACGCGCACGATGCCCTTGACCGGGCCGAACGATTCTTCCGCATAGATCAGCATGTCGGGCGTGACGTGGTCGAGCAGCGTTGCCGGCATCAGCGTGCTGTCGGCCTTGCCGCCGCACAGCAGCCTGGCGCCCTTGGTGAGCGCGTCGTCGATCAGATGGTTGCAGCGCTCGACGGTGCGCATGTCGACCACCGAGCCCAGCACGGCCGGCCCCTTGCGCGGATCGCCCAGCGGCAGCGAAGCGGCCTTGGCGGCAAGCTTCGCGACGAAGGCATCGGCGATGGTCTCGTCGACGATGATGCGCTCGGTGGACATGCAAATCTGCCCCGAGTTGGCGAACGCGCCGAAGGCCGCGCCATCGACGGCGGCGTCGATGTCCGCATCCGCCAGCACCAGCAGCGGCGCCTTGCCGCCAAGTTCGAGCACAGCCGGCTTCAGATGCGTCGCACAGGTCTGCGCGATGATGCGGCCGACGTGCGTGGAGCCCGTGAAGTTCACGCGCCGCACCGCCGGATGCGCGATCATCGCCTCCACCACCGCGCCCGCATCGGCCGGCGCGTTGGTCACGAAGTTGACGACGCCCTTGGGCAAACCCGCCTCCTGCAGCGCCTCGATGATGAGCCCGTGCGTGGCCGGCGACACCTCCGAGCCCTTGAGCACGACCGTGTTGCCGCATGCCAGCGGCAGCGCGATCGCGCGCACGGCCAGGATGACCGGCGCATTCCACGGCGCAATGCCGAGCACTACGCCCGCCGGCTGACGCACGCCCATGGCAAGACTGCCAGGCACGTCGGACGGAATGATCTCGCCCGCGATCTGCGTGACCATGGCCGCCGCTTCTTGCAGGCCGCTGGCGGCCAGGTGCACATTGAAGCCGGCCCACAGGGCGGAGGCGCCCGTCTCGGCGGCCATGGCGGCGGCAAACGCTTCGCCCTTGGCTTCGAGCGCCTGCGCGGCGCGCATCAGCAGCGCGCGCCGCTCCGTCGGGCCTATGGCGGCCCAGGCGGGGAATGCAGCGGCGGCGGCATCAACGGCGCGACGGGCGTCGTCCACCGTGGCGGCCGGCGCGCGCGTGGCGACCGTGCCGTCGAGCGGGTTGCGGCGCTCGAAGACCGCGCCGCTGGCGGCTTGCACGCGCTCGCCGTTGATCAACATCGAGATGGTTTGCGTGCCGTCGATCGGGGCGACATTCGTGTTCGTCATCAGGCAATCTCCACTTCAATCAGGGTTGGGCCGGTGGATTGGAGCGCGGTGCGCAGCGTGGCCTCCAGCGCATGCGGGTCGCTCACGCGCTCGCCGGTGCAGCCCATGGCGCGGGCCAGGCCGACGAAGTCGATGCCGTGCAGGTCGGTGCCTTGCACCGGGTCATTGGGTGCGAAGCCGAACACCGGCGCGAAATCCTGCAGCGCAGCGTAGCGGCGGTTGTTGAGGATCACGAAGGTCATCGGCAACTTCAGCAGAGACGCGCTCCACAGCGCCTGGATCGAATACATGCTCGAACCATCACCAATCAGGCCGATCACGCGCGTGCCAGGCTTGGCCAGCGCCACACCCACGGCGGCCGGCATGCCGTAGCCCAATCCGCCGCTATCCATGGTGTAGAACGCCCCGGCGCGGCGCATCGGCAGATAGGACTGCATCACGGACCGCGCGCTCGGGGCCTCTTCCACAACAACGTCATTGGGGCCGCGAACGGCGTCGAGCGTCTGTAGAACGAAGGCGGTGGACATGGGCGAACCTGGCTCGGCTCGCGGCGATTTGACGCGGGACGCCGGCAGTGGCCGAGCCGGCGGCGCGGGGCGCGCGAGCAGGTCCTGCACACCCAGGCGGATGTTGCCAACGGCGGAGATGCCCTCAGGCGTCCACGCGGCGGTGGCGGGATCGTCGATCAGTTGCACGAGTTGGGCCCCTGCCGGCACGTGCGGCCCGTGCCCTTCCACGTGATACGTGAAGGCCGGCGCGCCGAGCGCGAACACCACGTCATGCCCCTGCAGTAGGCCGACGATCTTCTCGCGCATGGCGGGCAGGAAGCCGGCGAACAGGCGGTGGTCTTCTGGAAAGCCGCCGCGCCCAGCCATCGGCGCGGTGAACACGCGCGCGTTGTGTGCCTCGGCGAGCTGCACGACGGCATCCCACGCGCCCGCACGATCGACCGCCGCGCCCACCACGAAGGCCGGCCGCTGCGCTGCGTCGAGCAGGTCGCCAATGCGCGCGAGCATGACCGGATCGGGCCGCACCTCGTACGCCACGTCATGCACGGCGACTGGTTCGGTCGGCTGATCCCAATCGTCGACCGGGATCGACACCAGCACCGGGCCGCGCGGCTCCTGCATAGCGATGTGGTACGCGCGGGCCAGCGCCAGCGGCACGTCCTGCGCGCGCGCCGGCTCGATGCTCCATTTGACGTACGGCTTGGGCAGCTCGGTGGCCTGGTTCGAGGCCAGGAACGGATCGAACGGAAGGATCGAGCGCGCCTGCTGCCCAGCGGTGATCACCAGCGGCGTGCGGTTCTTGAACGCGGTGAAGATGTTGCCCATCGCGTTGCCGACGCCGGCCGCCGAATGCAAATTCACCAGCGCAGCATTGCCGGTCGCCTGCGCATAGCCGTCGGCCATGCCGACCACCACGGCCTCCTGCAGGCCAAGGATGTAGCGGAAGTCGTCGGGAAAGTCGCGGAACATCGGCAGTTCGGTCGAGCCCGGGTTGCCGAAGATGGAAGTCATGCCGAGGCGGCGCAGAAGATCGAGGGTGGCGTCGCGCACGGTGACAAGCGCGAGCGAGGTGCGGGTCATGCAGCGTCTCCTTATTCGAGTCGCCAAGTATGGGAGCCGCCCGCCTTGCCGCGATATTGAATTCTCAGCCAAAAGTCATTACCTTTTGGCATGCCTTTCGATCTGCGCCAGCTGCGCGCCTTCACCACCATCGTCTCGGCCGGCAGCCTCGGGCGTGCGGCGGAAGCCCTGCACGTCACCCAGCCGGCGCTCAGCCGCATCATCAAGCGGCTGGAGGACGAGGTGGGCGCGCCGCTGTTTGAGCGCCATTCCAAGGGAATGCAGCTCACGGCGATTGGCGAGGCGCTGTTGCCGCATGCGTCCTTGCTGCAGCACGAGGCCGATTACGCGCGTGAAGAGATCGACGCGATGCGCGGCTTGGCCAAGGGCACCATCCGCGTGGGCGCGGTCGGCAGCATTGCCAGCTATGTCCTCCCGCTGGCGGTCGGCACCGTGGTGGCGCGCTGGCCGAACCTGCGCGTGGAGATCCTGGAAGGCGTATGGGATCGGCTGGCCGAGGGGCTCGTCAAGCACGAGATCGACCTGGCGCTCTCCATGGCGATGCCGGATACGGACGATATCATCGCGATTGCCGATTGCCGGTGGGAAGACGCGACCTTCGTGGTGGCGTCGCCGGAGCATCCGCTGCGCCGCCGCCCTGCCCTGACGCTGGCGGACACGATGGACGCGCCGTGGGCCGTCCCGCCGCGCGGCACCGGCCCGTACGAACACATGCGGCAGGTATTCGAGGCCGCTGGCCTCGGCTTGCCCAATATCTTGGTGGAGACGCGCTCGGTCATCGCGCTCAAGAGCCTGGTGGAACGCTCCGGCTTCCTGAGCTGGATGGCCGAGCCGATGATCGATGCCGAGCGCCGCGCCGGCGTGATCACCCCGCTGCCGATCCCCGGCCTGGTGGCACGCCGCACGCTCACCGCGTTCCGGCGCCGCCACGGCATCCTGCCAAGCCCTGCCGTCAAGCTGCTCGAAGCGCTGCGCGAGCTGACGGCCTAGGCAATCCCCGTCTTAGAGACCGCTGCAGAATGAAGCGCAGCGGTTCTGCCGGTTCAGCGCCAACGCAGACAGTACGTGCAGTACGGCAAGGAGGCGCTGGACCGGCAGAATTATTTTTCAGCAGCCTCTATTTCTTCTCGCGCGGCAGGCGCCCCAGCAGGTAGAACTCGTCATTCGGCCGCATCGAGATCACATTCGCCATCCGGTTCGACAGGCCGAAGAAGGCGGTGATGCCGGCGATGTCCCAGATGTCCTCGTCGTCGAAACCGTGCACGCGCAGCGCGTCGTAGTCGGCTTCGTTGACGGTGTGCGCGGCGTTGCAGACCTGCATCGCAAAATCGAGCATGGCGCGCTGGCGCGGGGTGATGTCGGCCTTGCGGTAGTTGACCGCCACCTGATCGGCGACCAGCGGATTCTTCTCATAGATACGCAGAATGGCGCCGTGCGCGACCACGCAATACAGGCACTGGTTGGCGCCGGAGGTGGCCACCACGATCATCTCGCGCTCGCCCTTGGTCAGGCTGCTGCCTTCGCGCAGCATGAGCGCATCGTGGTAGGCAAAGAAGGCGCGGCACTCGTCCGGCCGGTGCGACAGCGCGAGGAAGACGTTCGGCACGAAGCCGGTCTTCTCCTGCACCTCGAGGATGCGCGCGCGGATGTCTTCTGGGATGTCGCCGATGTCCGGTACCGGAAACCGGCTGATGGGCGGCGTGGTGGTGGTCATGATGTCTCCTGTGTCGGGGACATCCGGCACGCCGCCCAGGGCGGAGAGGCTTACTGCGTGGCGAACTGGATGCGATGGAGTCCAGCATACAACCCATCGCGGTCGATCAGCTCGCGGTGCGTGCCGGCCTCGGCAATCTTGCCGTGCTCCAGCACGACGATGCGGTCGGCGTTCTCGATGGTCGACAGGCGGTGGGCGATCACCAGCGTGGTGCGGCCTTGCATCAGCGCTTCGAGCGCGGCCTGCACCTGGCGTTCGGATTCGGAATCCAGCGCGGAAGTCGCTTCGTCCAGGATCAGGATCGGCGCGTCCTTGTAGATGGCGCGGGCGATGGCCAGGCGCTGGCGCTGGCCGCCGGAGAGCTTGGAGCCGTTGTCGCCGATGTTGGTGTCGACCCCCTCGGGCAGGTTGTCGACCACGTCGGTCAGATAGGCGGCTTCCAGCGCGCGGCGCACGCGGGCCATGTCGATCTCCGACGCATCGCGCGCACCATACGCCACGTTGGCGGCGATCGTGTCGTTGAACAGCACCACGTCCTGGCTGACGAAGGCGATCTGGCGGCGCAGGTCGTGCAGCGACAGGTCAGCCAGCGCATCGCCGTCGAGCGAAATCGTGCCCGAGGTCGGATCGAAGAAGCGCGGCAGCAGGTTCACCAGCGTGGTCTTGCCGCTGCCCGACGGGCCCACCAGCGCGACGACCTCGCCGGGCTTGACGTGCAGATCGATGTTGTCGAGCGCTGCGCGACCATCCTTGCCGTAACGGAAGGTGACGTGGTCGAAGCGGATGTCACCGCGGGCGCGGTCGATGTGCTTGCCGCCTTCCTGCGGTTCGATCGGGGTATCGATCAGGCCGAAGATGAACTCGGCAGCGGTCAGGCCGCGCTGCAGCGGCTGGTTGACGTCGGTCAGGTGCTTGAGCGGCGAGATCAGCAAGAGCATCGCCATCACGAAGCCGGTGAAGCCGCCGACCGTGGTCTGGTTGGCCTGCGCCTGCATCATCGCGATCGCGAGGATGATGGACAGCGCCAGCGCCGCCAGGAACTGCGTCACCGGCTGGTTCAGGCCGCCGGCCACGGCCACGCGCATGGCATAGCCGCGCAGGCGGTTGGTCATGGCGTTGAAGCGCAGCGATTCATAGGCCTCGCCGCCGTGCAGCTTGACGACCTTGTAGCCGCCGACAGCCTCTTCCACCACGTAGGCGGCCTGGTTGGTCAGGTTCTGGCTCTCGCGGTTGAGCGAGCGCAGGCGGCGGTTGATGCGCGACATCAGCAGGCCGATGATCGGCAGAATCACCGCCACCACCAGCGTCAGGCGCCAGTTGGTATAGAAGAGGAAGACCAGCAGCGCCAGCACCGTCATCGAGTCGCGCACCATGGTGATGAACACGCCGGTCAACACCTGCAGCACCTGGTTGACCTCGAAAATGACCGCGTTGATGAGCGATGCGGCAGTGTTGCCCTGGTAGAACGACGCCGGTGCCTGCAGCAGACGCTCGAACATCTTCATGCGCAGGTTCAGCAGCACCTTGTTCGACACCAGGTTCAGCAGGTAGGTGGACGCGAACTGCGCCACCCCGCGCACCACGGCAATGCCGACCAGCATGGCCGGCACCTGCCACAGCTTGCCGGCGTATTCGCCGCCGAAGCCCTGGTCGAGCAGGTCCTTCACCACCTTGGGGATGATCCCCTCGGTGGCCGCCACCACGCCCATGGCAACCATGGCGAGGATGAAGGCGGTCAGTTCGGGGCGCAGATACGTCCACAGGCGCTTGAAGCTGCCCGGCTTGGCCGTCGCAGACGGTTGGGGAGTCGTGGGGGAAGTCACTGCCATGGAAATCGATGGGAAATCGGGCCGGCCGCGGGTGTCACGGCCAGCATTGCATTAGAGAACGTCCACACCGGGACGCAGCCGGCGCGACAGGTCGTTGCGCCGCAACTCCCAGCGCAAGGCAGCAGACAGATCGGGCTCGGGCAGCCGCCAGTTGGCGCCCGCCGGGGTGCCCCGCCGCAGGAAGTACCTGTCGAAGGTCGATTGCGACAGCCCCCACTTGTTGAGGAACTGGCGGCGGCCGTCATTCTTCTTGACCTTGCCGGTCGACTTGCACTGGAAGTGGTAGACCAGCGAGTCGCCCACGCCCAGGAAGACGCGGCACCCGGCGTGCCACAGCTTCATCGAGAAGTCGTTGTCGCTGCTCATGCCGGGCGTCAGCTCACTGCTGTAGCCGCCCAGCTTGAACCACCAGCGGCGGTGCACCACCGTGGGCGGCCAGGTGGCGCCATACCAGTCGCCACGCATCAGGCCCGGGGCGTCGGCCAGCAGGCGGGCCTCGTCGAAGGTGTCGGCCTCGCGGCCATAGTTGCCCACCACCACGCAGGGGTTGCCGGTTTCGACCGGTTCGACCATCGTGCCGGAGAGCATGAAGAGGTCGGTGTCGAGCTTTTCCAGCCGGCGCACCAGGGCGGTGTCCCAGCCGGGGCAGCAGACCATGTCGTCGTTGAGGAAGACGATGTAATCGTGCTTGGCCAGCATGGCGGATTCGTTCACCGCCAGGCAGATGCCGACGTTCTCGGGCGACGACGTGTAGTCGAGCCCTTGCTCGCGCACCCACGCCAGCGTGCCATCGGAGCCGTCGTTGACGTGCACGATGATCTGGTGGTCGTACGCGGAATGCGCTCGGATGCTGTGCACGCACAGCTTGAGGAGCGCAAGGTTGTTCCAGGTCGGCAATAGGATGGAAAACATAGCTGAACGGATAAGCCGCCGGAAAGTCGGGGCGCTTGAGCGCCTGCCGGTATACTCCGGCTTGGCCGCACATGCCGCGCTGCCGTCGTGCTTACAGGCACAGACGGCGGGCGCAATGGCGAGTGGCCATCAAAATAAACAGTCGCGTATTGTACAACCGGCCACGCTGGCCTCCGGGGGGAGCCGCGTGGCGCCGCATACGTCACCTCGCGCCACACCGCCTGGATTTAGCCCGCCGTCGCAATGACCGCATTCTTTCCGTCTCTCGCACCCAGCCGCTGGATGCTCGCCCGCCTGTGCGCTGTCTGCACGCTGTTCCTGATCCCGATCTCCACCGCCGCCGTCAATGTGCTGGCGCCACTCACGGTGGTCATCATGCTGACCTGCCGGCAGTTCTGGGAAGCCGCCAGCGCGCTGCGCCACAACAAGCCAGCCCTGGCGGCAATCGGGCTGTTCCTGTTGCTCGCGATCAGCCTGCTGTGGGACGTGTCACCCATGCACGATGCGACATCGATCCTGCTCAAGTACCGCAAGCTGCTGTACCTGCCTTTCCTGCTGGTCCTGTTCGATGACGCTGCGTGGCGCCGGCTGGCCATGCTGGCGCTGCTGGCCTCGCTGACGCTGGTGCTGGTGCTGTCGTGCACCAACTGGCTTGGGCTGACGCACGTGGGCCCTCTATATGCGCCAACCCCAGTTCAGGCGAGCTGGGTATTCAAGCATCACATCACGCAGGGGATCTTCACCGCGCTGCTGGTCTACCTCGCACTGACACTGGCGACGCTGCCGTGGAATCCGGCACTGGTCAGTACCGTGCGGCTGTCCACCGGCGCGCGCGTGCTGTGTGCAGCGATCGTGCTGCTCGCACTGGTCAACCTGTTCATCATGCAACAAGGGCGGACCGGACCGGTCCTGATCCTGCCGCTGCTGGTCTTGTGGAGCTGGCAAACCTTCCTGCGCGGCCGGCCGATGCATGCCGGCCGGGTTGCGGTGGCGGTGGGCATCGCCGTGGTGGTGGGCGGTGCGGCGCTGGCGTACGTCGCGCACCACAAGTCGTCGCGGATGGCGGAGATCGGTGCGGAAATCCACGACTACGAAAAGAGCGGCGAAGCCACCTCGATGGGTCTGCGCCTGGAGTTCTACAAGCGCTCGCTGCGGCTGATCGCGCAGCGGCCGGCATTCGGCTCGGGCGTGGGCAGTGTGGAATCGCAGTTCGAGCAGATGACCGCCGGCCACACCGGCGCGCAGGGCATGCTGACCGCCAACCCGCACAACGAATACCTGATGATGAGCATCCAGCTTGGCGTGGTCGGGCTGGCGGCGTTCCTTTGGCTGCTGTGGCAACTCTGGCGCGCCAGCCTGCGTGCGCCCGGCCTCGACGGCATCTTCAGCAGCGGCTATGTGATCGCCTTTGCGACCGCCTGCGCGGCCAACTCGCTGCTGCTCGACTTCCCCGAAGGCCATCTGCTGATCTTCCTGTGCGGCATCCTGCTCGCCGGCGTTGCACCGACTTCCAAGACTGCTCCCGACCATGCCCGGCAAGCTGACCGCCACCATCCTGACGCGCAACGAAGCGCATAACATCGGCGACTGCATCGCCTCGCTGGCGCAGTTGGCCGACGAGGTGATCGTGCTCGATTCCGGCAGCACCGACGCCACCCGCGAGATCGCTCGCGCGCACGGCGCCACGGTCATCGAGGGCGACGGCGCGTGGCCCGGCTTCGGCCCACAGAAAAACCGCGCACTCGATCACGCCACGGGCGAATGGGTGCTGTCCATCGACGCGGATGAGCGGGTCACGCCCGAGTTGCGCGCGGACATCGTCGCTGCCATGGGATCGGCTTCGCAAGCGGTCTATGCCATGCCGCGCCTGTCGCAGTTCTGCGGGCGCTTCATCCGCCATGCAGGCTGGTATCCGGACCCGGTGGTGCGGCTGTTCCGGCGCGGTGCGGCGCGGTTTTCCGATGACCTCGTCCACGAGAAACTGGTCTTCAGCGGCGCGGCGGGCATGCTCGGCCACCCGCTGCTGCACTACAGCTATCGGGACTACTCCGACGTGCTGCGCAAGATCGAAACCTATTCGAGCGCGGGCGCACGGCAGGCCTTCCAGGCCGGCAAGCGGGCCACGCCCGGCAGCGCGCTGATCCACGGCGTGTGGGCGTTCCTGCGCACCTATGTCGTGCGGCTGGGGCTGCTGGATGGGGTGCAGGGTTTCGGCGTGGCCTGCATGAACGCGCAGGCCAGCTACTACAAGTACATCAAGCTCTGGCATCTGGCGCGGACGGCACAAGCGTCCACGCCTGACCACGCCTGACGCTCAGTCGTACATCGTCAGCACGTTCTCGGCGTCGAGCGCTTGGCGCAGCGCGGCGATGACCTCCTCGCTCGGCACGATGCGCCAGGCGTCGCCCAGCACGGCCTCGCAGCGGGCCTGGTCGCACACGTAGCTGATGCGTACCGACACGCCGCCTTCCGCTGCCACGTGCGGCGACAGCAGCTCGCGCAGGCGCGCCGCCGTGGAACCGCCATTCATCGACAGGCGGATCGCGCGGGCGAACTTGGCGCGCGCCTGCGTCATGTCCATCACCGATTCGGCCGTCATGCGCACGCCGCCAGTGAACATGTCGTGACGGGCGTTGCCCTGCACGATCAGCACCTCGTCTTCCTTGAACAGCGCGCGGTTGGCGTCGAACAGCTCGTTGAAAACCGTCACTTCGACGGTGGCGCCGCTGCCGTCATCCAGCAGCACGATGATCATCTTGCCGCGCTGGGTCATCTGCGTGCGGATGCTGGCGATCACGCCGGCCACGGTCTTGCCGCGCACGTCGCGATTTCCGTAGCCGCCGCCCCCGCCTCCCCCACCATTGCCGCCATTGCCGCCGCTGACTTCCTTGGTCAGGTCGGCCAGCGTGGTGCGGGCGAAGCGGCGCACCTCGTCACGGCAGGCGTCGAACAGGTGGCCGGAGAAGTAGAAGCCCAGCGCCTGCTTTTCTTCCTGCAGCGTGCGCTTGGTGCTCCAGCGCGGTTCGTCGACGAGTTCGGGGCGGTGCGCTTCCGCCTCGGCGCCGCCCATCAGGTCGAACAGCGAGACCTGGTTGGCGGCGGCCGCCTTCTGCTCGGCGGCTTCCATGGCCAGGCCGATCGAGGCGAGCAGCTGCGCGCGGTTGTCATTGATGCTGTCGAAGGCGCCGGCACGCACCAGCGCTTCGATGGTGCGGCGATTGACCTGGCGGCGGTCCACGCGCTCGCAGAAGTCGAACAGGTCTTTGAACGGGCCATCTTCGCGCGCGCGCAGGATGTCTTCGATTGCGCCCTGCCCGCTGCCCTTCACGCCACCCAGGCCATAGCGGATGGTCTTGGCATCGGTCGGCGCGAAGCGGTACTGGCTGGCGTTGATGTCCGGCGGCAGCACCTTCAGGCCGTTGCGCGGGTCCAGGCAGTCGTCGTGGAGGATCTTCACCTTGTCGGTGTCGTCCATGGCGAGCGACATGTTGGCTGCCATGAATTCGGCCGGGTGATGCGCCTTCAGCCACGCGGTGTAGTACGCCAGCAGCGCATACGCCGCCGCGTGCGACTTGTTGAAGCCGTAGCCCGCGAACTTCTCCATCAGGTCGAAGATCTCGTCGGCCTTCTCGGTGGACAGGCCATCCTTGGCCGCGCCGCCGCGGAACAGCTCGCGGTGCTCGGCCATCTCTTCGGCCTTCTTCTTGCCCATCGCACGGCGCAGCAAGTCGGCGCCGCCGAGCGAGTAGCCGCCGACGATCTGCGCCATCTGCATCACCTGCTCTTGGTAGACCATGATGCCGTAGGTCTCCTTGAGCACCGGCTCGACGCGCGGGTCGGGGTACTCCACCTTCTCGCGGCCGTGCTTACGCGCGCAGAAGCTGGGGATCAGGTCCATCGGGCCCGGGCGGTAGAGTGCCACCAGGGCGATGATGTCTTCAAAGCGGTCGGGCTTGGCGTCCTTCAGCATGCCCTGCATGCCGCGGCTTTCCAGCTGGAACACGGCCACCGTGTTGGCGGCCTTGAGGATGTCGAACGCCGGTTTGTCGTTCAGCGGGATATGGCTGCAGTTCCAGTCCGCCTTGGACGGATCGAGCATGCGGATATAGCGCTCGGCCCAGTCGAGGATGGTGAGCGTGGTCAGGCCCAAGAAGTCGAACTTGACCAGGCCGACGGCTTCCACGTCGTCCTTGTCGTACTGGCTGACGACACCGGCGTCTTCGCCGCCCTGCGTGTAGAGCGGGCAGAAATCGGTCAGCTTGCCCGGGGCGATCAGCACCCCGCCCGCGTGCATGCCGACGTTACGCGTCATGCCCTCCACGCGCTGGGCGAGTTCCAGCAGCTGCTTGACCTCTTCCTCATTGGCCTCGCGCTCGGCCAGCAGCGGCTCTTCCTTCTTGGCCTCTTCCAGCGTGACGAGCTTGCCCGGCTTGAACGGGATCAGCTTGGCCACGCCATCGACGAAGTTGTACCCGAGGTCCAGCACGCGGCCCACGTCGCGCACCGCAGCCTTGGCGGCCATGGTGCCGAAGGTGGCGATCTGCGAGACGGCGTCCTTGCCGTACTTCTCCTTCACGTAGTGGATGACGCGGTCGCGGCCGTGCTGGCAGAAGTCGATGTCGAAGTCGGGCATCGACACGCGTTCCGGGTTCAGGAAACGCTCGAAGAGCAGGTTGTACTTGAGCGGGTCCAGATCGGTAATGCCCAGCGCATACGCCACCAGCGAGCCCGCGCCCGAGCCCCGGCCCGGCCCCACCGGCACGCCGTTGTTCTTGGCCCAGTTGATGAAGTCCGCCACGATCAGGAAGTAGCCCGGGAAGCCCATCTTGATGATGGTGCCGGTCTCGAACTCCAGCCGCGCGTAGTACTCGGGCCGCTTGGCCTCACGCACCGCCACGTCGGGGAACAGCACTTCCATGCGCTTTTCCAGCCCTTCTTTGGCGAGCTGGACGAGGTAGTCGTCCAGCGACATGCCGTCGGGCGTCGGGAACAGCGGCAGCTTGGGCTTGCCCAGCTCCAGCGTGAGGTTGCAGCGCTGCGCGATCTGCACCGCGTTGGCCAGCGCGGACGGGATGTCGGCAAACAGCGCGCACATCTCGTCCTGCGTCTTGAAGTATTGGTCAGTCGTGAAGCGCCTTGTGCGGCGTGGGTTGGCGAGCAATTCGCCTTCCGCAATGCACGTACGCGCTTCGTGCGCGGTAAAGTCATCCGGCGTCATGAACTGCACCGGATGCGTGGCGACCACCGGCAGGTGCATCGCCGCGGCCAGCTTCACGGCCTGCTGGATATAGGCCTCGGTGCCGGCGTGGCCAGCGCGCTGCAGCTCGATGTAGAACGCGCCCGGGAACACGCGCGACCAGTTCGTCGCCAACTTGTGCGCCAGGGCCTCGTTGCCATTGGCGAGCGCCATGCCGACGTCGCCGCCCATGGCGCCAGACAGCGCCAGCAGGCCCGTGGCCAGCGGCGCGTCATCCACGCCGGGCTCGTCGAACCACTCGGGGGCAATCTCCGCGCGGCCGCGGTGCTGGTTGGCCAGCCACGCGCGCGCCAGCAGTTGGCACAGGTTCAGGTAGCCCTGCTTGTTGCGCACCAGCAGCAGCAGGCGGCTGGGCTTGTCGCGCTCGTCGTGATTGGTGATCCACACGTCGGCGCCGACGATGGGCTTGACGCCCTTGCCGCGCGCGTCCTTGTAGAAGCGCACCAGGCCGAAGGCGTTGGCGAGGTCGGTCAGCGCCAGGGCGCCCATGCCGTCCTTGGCGGCGGCCTTGACGGCATCGTCCAGGCGGACGTTGCCATCGACGACGGAGTATTCGGAATGGAGACGGAGGTGAACGAAGCGCGGCGAATTCATCCGCGTATTGTACCGGGGACACCTTCCGCCACACATGCCCACCGCGTCCAATTGACGGTACGCAACCCCGTACGGCTGCTTGGGCCGCTATAATTTCGGCTTACGAATCAACGGGTTATCCAAGCGCCCCAAAAGCGGCGCGGCAGCACATGCAGATCGTCAATATTTCCGCTTACAAATTCGTCACCCTGGACGACCGCGAAACCCTGCGCCCGGCGCTGCTGGCCGAGTGCCAGGCGCGCGACCTGAAGGGCACCGTGTTGCTGGCGCCCGAGGGCATCAACATCTTCCTGGCCGGCTCGCGCGAGGCCATCGACGGCGTCGTCGGCTGGCTGCGCGCCGACCCGCGCTTTGCCGATCTGGCGCCCAAGGAGAGCCTGTCGGACCACCAGCCCTTCCGTCGGCTGCTGGTGCGGCTGAAGAAAGAGATCATCACCATGCGGCATCCGCTGATCCGCCCGGAAGACGGGCGCGCGCCGTTTGTCACGCCGCCGGAGCTGAAGCGCTGGCTCGACCAAGGGCATGACGATGAGGGGCGGCCGGTGGTGATGCTCGATACGCGCAATGGCTTTGAGGTGGCGGTTGGGACGTTCCGCAATGCGGTCGACTACGGCATCGCCAAGTTCACGGAATTCCCGCCCGCCCTTGCTGCACGTAAGGATGAGTTTGTCGGCAAGACGGTGGTGTCGTTCTGCACCGGCGGCATTCGCTGCGAGAAGGCGGCGATCCACATGCAGGAGATTGGCGTTGAGCACGTCTACCAGCTCGAAGGCGGCATCCTGAAGTATTTCGAGGAAGTGGGCGGGGATCACTACGATGGTGACTGCTTTGTCTTCGACCATCGCACGGCGCTCAATGCCGAACTGCTGCCGGCTGGGCCTAAGCAGTGCTTTGCTTGCCGGGCTGTGGTGACGCCGGAAGAACAGCAATCGGCTGACTACATTCCTGGGCAGCGGTGTCCGCATTGTGCGGATCGGGTTGCTGCTTGAGTTGTTTGTGTTTGTCTTTTGGGGGTTGGGCTTGGTGGGGTCCATCCCCTGTTTCATCCCCTGCCGGGGCTGACTCACTTTCTTTGTCTTGCC
>CAJXMR010000070.1 GCA_913056305.1 uncultured Ralstonia sp. | reverse complement strand
GGTTGGCCGTGAACGGCATCCAGAAGTAGGACAGATCGGTGGTTTCCAGCGGGTGCGGTGCGGGTTTCATCGGCGTCTCCGAAAAAAGCGGGGCTAGCGGACAAGCGGTACGAGCAAACTGTACAGAGTCACGTCTCACGCGGACATGCACAGATGGCCGATCTATAAGAAACTGTATAGGTCACGCCTGCCGTCTTCATGTCGCATCGCACCATGCAACTCCAGCTCGATCCCCACCATCCCCAGCGTACGTTGGTCGATCAGATAGTCCAAGGCATTCGTGCCGCCGTGGACAACCACAGCCTGCCGCCCGGCACGCGCCTGCCCTCGGTGCGCAAGCTGGCCCAGGCGCACGACATCAGCACCTTCACGGTGGCCGAGGCCTACACGCGGCTGGCGGCGCTAGGCACAATCGTGGCGCGGCCGCGTTCCGGCTACCTGGTGGCGGCGCGTGCACCTGTACAACCGGCACCGGTCGCGCCGCGCTGGGAGCCGCCCACGCTGAACGCCGCGTGGCTGCTGTCCGACGTGTTTGCCGACCGCTCGATCGCCGTCAAGCCCGGCTGCGGCTGGCTGCCCAACGACTGGCTGGACGAACGCGGCGTGCAGGAGGCGATGCGCGCGGTGAGCCGCGTTTCGGCACTGCGTGTGGCGGGCTATGGCCACCCATGGGGCTATGCGCCGCTGGGCGAGTACGTGGCGCAATCGCTCACGCTGCGCGGGCTGCCGGTCGAGCGCTCGCAGGTGCTGCTGACCAGCGGCGCCACCCAGGCGCTGGACCTGATCGTGCGCACGCTGTTCAAGGCCGGTGACGTGATCGCCGTGGAAGACCCCGCGTACTGCAACGTGCTCCAGGTGCTCAAGCTGGCGGGCCTGCGCGTGGTGGGCGTGCCGCGCACGCCGGAAGGGCTCGACACGGCCGCGCTGGACGCCATCCTGCGCGCCGATGAAGCTGACCGCCCGCGCGCCCTCTTCCTCGCCTCCGTCTTGCAGAACCCGACCAGCAGCTCGATGACCGCGCAGAACGCCTACCGCGTGCTGCAACTGGCCGAGCAGCACGGCCTCTGGATCGTCGAAGACGACCTGAACCGCGAGCTGGCCGACCCCGCCGCGCCGATGCTGGCCGCGCTCGACGGCCTGCGCCGCACGCTGTACGTGAGCGGCTTTTCCAAGACCATCTCGCCTTCCCTGCGCGCGGGCTATGTGGTGGCCGATGCCGCCATCACGCGCGAGCTGACGCGCACCAAGATGGCCGTCGCGCTCACCTCGTCGGAGATCACCGAGCGCATCGTGCATGCCTTCGTCACGCGCCCGGTCTATGCGGAGCACGTGGCGCGTCTGGTTGCACGGCTGGGCGAGGCGCATGCCTGTGCCGAAGCAATCATGCGCGAACACGGCGCCGTGCTGTTCGACACGCCTGGGCGCGGCCTCTTCCTCTGGGCCCGCTTGCCGGAGCATCCGGATGCGTCTGCCCTGGCCGACCGCGCCATCCGGCACAACATCTGGCTCGCGCCCGGGCAGTACTTCCGGCCGCACGACGAGGCCAGCCCGTGGCTGCGCTTCAACGTCGCCTACTCCGCTGAACCGGCGCTCTGGGACTTCCTCGCGCACGGCTGAGCGTGCCGGAACGCAAGCCCGCACAACAATCCATTGCCCCCGTTAACTAACGTTGCAGATTCGCACGGAGCATGACACTTCTCGATAGGATGGTTGCCTACGCAATCAATCGGGAAGCGTCATGCAGCAAGTCTCAAACGCCCTCGCGACATCGGCCAGCGCGCCACGCATCGTGGTGGTTGGCGGCGGCGCCGGCGGGCTGGAATTGGTCAGCCGGCTGGGCCGCACCGTCGGCCGCACCGGCCGCGCCCAGGTGGTGCTGGTCGAACGCCGCGCCACCCATGTCTGGAAGCCGCAACTGCACGAGGTCGCCACCGGCACGCAGGTCGACGACGGCCTGAACTACGCCGCGCACAGCCAGCGCCACCACTATCGCTACGAACCCGGCGAGGTCACCGCCCTGGACCGCGCACAGCGCACGCTCACGCTGGCATCGCTGCACGGGCCGGACGGCGCCCAGGTTTGCGGTGAACGCACCCTCGGCTACGACCTGCTCGTGCTGGCACTCGGCAGCATCACCAACGATTTCGGTACGCCAGGCGTGGCGCAGTTCTGCCACATGCTCAACGATGCCGCCGATGCCGAGGCGCTCAACCGCACGCTGATGTCACGGGCATTGGCGGTCGAACTGGGCACGCTGGAGCGGCTGTCGGTGGCCATCGTCGGCGGCGGCGCAACCGGCGTGGAACTGGCCGCCGAGATCGAACACGTGATCGGCGAGTTGCGCCGCTATGGCGCCAAGCGCGTCGACACACGCCTGGATGTGACGGTAATCGACGCAGCCGACCGCCTGCTCGCCACCGGCACGCAGCGCATGTCGGAGCGTGCGGCCGCGGTGCTCGAACAACGCGGCGTGCGCGTCGTGTTGGGGCGTCGTGTCACAGAAGCCCGTCAGCATGCCCTGGTGTTCGACAACGGCGACCATCTCGATGCGGATATCAAGGTCTGGGCCTCCGGCATCAAAGGCGCGACGACTGGCCTCGCGCAAGCGCTGCCGACGGGCAAACGCGGTCAGTGGCCCGCCGATGCCACGCTGCGCAGCCCCGACGACCCGCACATCTTCCTGCTGGGCGACTGCGCGGCCTGCACCGACGCCAACGGCAATCCTGTCCCGTCCACCGCGCAGGCAGCGCGGCAGCAGGCCATCGTGCTGGCGCAGTCTCTGCCGCGCGTGCTGAGCGGTGCAGCACCCCTGCCCTTCATCTATCGTGATCGGGGCACGTTGGTCTCATTGGGCAAGGCGCGCGCGGTGGGCAGCCTCGCCTCGGCGTTCAAGCACGGGCGCGACCACGCGGTGGACGGCGCCGTCGCCAAGGGCATGTACGCGTCGCTGTATCGGTTGCACCAGGCCACGCTGGTCGGCTGGCCGCGCATGCTGGCGGCCATCGTGGCCGACACGGTATCGCGAGCGGCCAAGCCTGCCGTCAAGTTCTACTGATTTCCGGTTGTTCCTCGTTGTTTCGCGCCGTTTCGACTCCCTCATCCCCCCAACGCACAAGGAGTGCCATGGATATCAAGACCGTTCGCGAGAAAGCCTTTGCCATGCCGCTGACGAGCCCCGCCTACCCGCCCGGCCCGTACCGCTTCATCAACCGCGAGTTCTTCATCATCACCTACCGCACCGACGCGGAAAAACTGCGCGCCATGGTGCCCGAGCCGTTGGAAGTGCCGCAGCCGCTGGTCGCCTACGAGTTCATCCGCATGGCCGATTCCACCGGCTTTGGCGACTACACCGAGAGCGGCCAGGTGATCCCCGTCACCTATGAAGGCAAGCCCGGCACCTACACGCTGGCGATGTACCTGGACGATCACCCGCCCCTGGCCGGCGGCCGCGAGATGTGGGGCTTCCCCAAGAAGCTCGCCTCGCCCAAGCTGGAAACCGACAAGGACACCCTGATCGGCACGCTCGACTACGGCCCGGTGCGCGTGGCCACCGGCACCATGGGCTACAAGCACCGCGAGCTGGACATCGCCGAGCAGAAGCGCCGCCTGGAGCTGCCCAACTTCCTGCTCAAGATCATCCCGCACGTGGATGGCAAGACCGCGCGCATCTGCGAGCTGTCGCGCAACTACATGATCGACGTCGACATGAAGGGCGCCTGGACCGGACCGGCCTCGCTGGAACTTGCGCATCACGCGCTGGCTCCAGTGGCCGAACTGCCGGTGCTGGAGATTGTCGAAGCCAGGCACATCATCGCGGACCTGACCCTCGGCATGGGTGAGGTGGTCTATGACTATCTCGCCAAGTAATTCGCCAAACAACACCTCCCTCCCCAACCCTCACGGAGCACACAGCATGTCTGAACTGAAAGGAAAAGTCGCCGTCGTCACGGGTGCCGCCAGCGGCATCGGCAAGCAGATCGCCCTCACGCTCGCCGCATCTGGCGCAGCCATCGCCATCGTTGATCTGAATGAAGATGGCGCCAAAGCCGTCGCCAAGGAGATCAACGATGCCGGCGGCAAAGCCATTGGCCTGCGCATGGATGTGACCGACGAGAAAGCGGTCGACATGGGCATCGACGCCGTGGCCGAAGAACTCGGCTCGGTCGACATCCTCGTCTCGAACGCGGGCATCCAGATCGTCAACCCGATCGAGAACTACTCGTTTGCCGACTGGAAGAAGATGCAGGCCATCCACGTGGACGGCGCCTTCCTGACCACGCGCGCGGCCGTGCGCCACATGTACAAGGACAACCGCGGCGGCGTGGTGATCTACATGGGCTCGGTGCACTCGCACGAGGGCTCGCCGCTCAAGTCGGCCTACGTGGCGGCCAAGCATGCACTGCTGGGCCTGAACAAGGTGCTGGCCAAGGAAGGCGCCGCGCATAACGTGCGTTCGCACGTGGTGTGCCCGGGCTACGTGCGTACGCCGCTGGTCGACAAGCAGATCCCGGAGCAGGCCAAGGAACTCGGCATCAGCGAAGAGGAAGTCGTGAAGAAGGTGATGCTGAGCGCCACCGTCGACGGCGTGTTCACCACCGTGGAAGACGTGGCCGAGACGGTGCGCTTCCTGGCCGCCTTCCCGAGCGCCGCGCTGACCGGCCAGTCGTTCGTGGTCAGCCACGGCTGGTTCATGCAATAACCCACATCTAGGAGTCTGGAGAAGACATGCCCGCACCCAAACTACGCGTGGCTGCCAGCAGGCAGTCCGGCCCGGCGCAATCGCCTGACGCAGCGGACGCCTCGGGGGCGACGCCCCCACGCATCGCGTTGCCGCCCTACGAAAACATCGCGCTGGTGCTGCAAGGCGGCGGCGCGCTGGGCTCGTACCAGGCCGGTGTGTTCCAGGGGCTGGACGAGGCCGGCATCGCGCCGAACTGGATCGCGGGCATTTCGATCGGCGCGCTGAACACGGCCATCATTGCCGGCAACGCGCCCGAGCATCGGCAGGCGAAGCTGCGCGAGTTCTGGCAGACCATCTGCCAGCCGAGCTTCTCGCCGCCGCTGCCAGACCTGCTGGAGAACGTCTGGTTCAACGGCAACGCCCATATGCGCAAATGGCTGACCGCCCTGCAGGCGACCGACACCATCATGGAGGGCCAACGGGGTTTCTTCTCGCCACGCTGGCCAACGCCGCTGCCGGCCAACGAGGTCGACCCGCTCGACGCCAGCTACTACGACACCACGCCACTCAAGGCGACGCTGGAGCGCCTGTGCGATTTCGATCGCATCAACGACGGCGGCATCCGCGTGTCGGTGGGCGCGGTCAACGTGCGCACCGGCAACCTGGAATGCTTCGACAACACCGAGCGCCGCTTGCGCGCCGAGCACTTCATGGCCTCGGGTGCGCTGCCGCCGGGCTTTCCGCCCGTGCTGATCGACGGCGAGTACTACTGGGACGGTGGCGTAGTCTCCAACACGCCGCTGTCGTACGTGCTCGGGTCCTCGCCGCGCCGCGACACGCTGGTGTTCCAGGTGGACCTGTGGAGTGCCCTGGGGCCGGTGCCCGACACCATGATCGGCGTGGCCAGCCGCCAGAAGGATCTGCAGTATTCCAGCCGCACACGCATCATCACGGACTGGATGGAGCGTTCGCAATCGACTCGCCGGCTGGTCCGGCAGATGCTCGATCACCTGCCGGCCGACGAGTTCAAGCGCACCTCGTGGTACAAGCACGCGCAGGAGCTGGCCTGCAACAAGCGCTACAACATCATCCACCTGATCTACGCAGCCAAGGAGCACGAGGGGCCGGGCAAGGACATCCAGTTCGGACCGTCCACCATGCTTGATCACTGGGGCTCGGGCCTGACGGACATCCGCGAATCGCTATCGCATCCGGACTGGCTGGCGATGCCGGATGACGAATCCGGCTTCGCCACGCACGACATCCACCGCAAGGTGGGTGAGCAGCGCAAGGGCAAGCGTCTATAGCCTGCCGCGCCGCTTGGCCTGGCACTCCGCACGCAACAAAGAAGGCCGCTCTGATGGTCACCGGAGCGGCCCTTCTTTTGCCCGCTACTGCGTCCCCACCCGCGCCTGTTCCCGCAGCGAAGCCTGCAGCGGCGGGCGCGGCAACGCCGCTTGCCACGCACGGCGGTTCACCGTGCGGATCTGCTTGTAGACCTCCTTGGAGATCACGGTCTCCGCCAGCATGGTGTCGATCTTGTTCTGGCCGATGGTGAGCGCGAACAGCAGCAGCAGGCGTTTTTCCAACGCGGCGGTGTAGTCGCCGAACTGCGTACGCATCGCGGCCAGCGCCTCCTCGGCGATCTCGACGCGCGCCACCAGCATGCCGTCCAGCACATCGGCCATGCGTTCGCCCAGCACGGGTTGCAGTGACGCACGGTTGTAAGCGCGCAGCCGTTCCAGCACCGTCTGGCGACAGATCAACAGCTCAAAGCGATCGGCCAGGGCTGCTGCCAGCGGTTGGTTGACATGCAGCACGCGGTGGACCCAGAACGCCACGCGATACCCCAGCGATACGTCCAGGATGTGCCGCGCGGCGCGGCGATAGCCCAGCCGGCCTTCAGCACGCGCGGCGTCGATCATGTCGGCCGTATTGCGCATCATCGCGTCGAGATTGCGGATCGAGATCAGCCCGTTGCCGTATTCCGGAATCAGCTCGCGCTCGCGCGTGGCCAGCGCCACCAGGCCGGTGGTCAGGCGATCGCGCTCGGAGAACGCCTCTTCGAGGTTCAGCTCGGCCGCGCCCGTGGCCACCTCCTGACGATACGCGGCGGCCGCCTGATCGGTGGCACCCGCCGCAAAGTGGAAGTGCCCGCCGATGCGACGCATGATCGATTCCACCTCCTCGGTCGACAGATTGAGCGCCTGCCGCTGCAGCGCCTGCTCCTGCGGCGAGAGCTGGTCGAGCCCGAGCCAGCGCATCACCCAGCGCAGCGTCGCGCCGTTGAACAGCACGCTCACCAGCACAAAGCCCGTGGCGAGAATGGTGACGAAATGGCGCGCGGCCGGGTGCACGGCGTGGTTCTCCGCCACGCCCAGCGCCAGCACCAGCGTGACGGCGCCGCGCAGGCCGCCCCATGCAATCGCCAGCTTGTAGGCATGGCTGACCGGCGCCGACAGCTTGAACCACGCCAGTGCCGGCAGCAGCCCGAACAGCACGGCAAGGCGCGCCGCCATCGCCGCCGCCACCACCACCGCCAGCCAGATCACGTCCTGCCAGACTACGCCGTGCAGCAGCTCCGGCACGCGCACCGCCGCCAGCAAGAACACCACCGCGCCGGCCAGCGCGGCGATCTGCGCCCACAGCAGCTGCAGGTGCTGCCAATTGCGCGGCGTCAGGCGCGTGCGCCCCAGCGCGCCGACCACCAGCCCCGCGCACACCACCGCCACCACGCCCGACACGTCCAGCACGTTCTCCGCCACCAGATACAGCGGATACGGCAGCGCGAGCGTCCACGCGGCCTCGGCCTGGGCGATGCCGCGCAGCGCCGGCAGCAGGAATGCGGCGATGCGCCCGGCGATCAGCCCGAACACCACGCCACCGCCAAACGCCCGCGCCAGCTCGCGCAGGCCGCCGCCGAGGGTTGCCTCCGCACCGTGTCCGGTCAGCATCGCCAGCAACACGCCCAGGATGGCGATGGCCGCCGCGTCGTTGAGCAGCGCCTCACCCTCCACCAGCCGGATCAGCCGGGCCGGCGCCCCCACGTCACGAAACACGGCAATCACCGCCGACGGATCGGTGGTGGCAATCATTGCGCCCAGCAGCAGGCACGTGACGATGCCGAACGGCGTGACGGCGGCCGCGGCCAGCCCGATCACACCGGTGGCGACCACTACCGCCACGATGGCCAGCATCAGGATCGGCGCCGCGTCGGGCGCCATGCTGCGCACATCCACCGACAGCGCTGCCTGGAACAGCAGCGGCGGCAGGAACAGCCACAAGTACGCCTCGGCCGGCCAGCTCGGATCAATCAGCGGCGCGAAGAAGACCGCGGCCATGTGCGGCGCGGTGGTCCGCAAGCCGACGTAAGCGCCGCCGATGCCGATGCCGGCGAGCGCCAGCAGCGTCGACTCGGGCAATGTCAGTCGGGCGGCCAGCGTCTGGATCAGCGCCACGACCGCCAGCAAGGCGCCCGCGACCAGCAGCAGGTTGACCACGCCGTTCAAGAGACGGCCTCCGACGTGGCGGACAGGCGGGCTGCCGCCCAATCGGCGCGCTCGGCATCGGTCAGGTCGGGTGCCCCAGTGCGGCCGGTCTGGACAGACTGCTGCGCGGCTTCCAGCACGGCCATCACAGCCACCGCCTCGGCCGGCGTGACCGGGTTCGGCCGCTGCCCACGGATGGCATCGCGCACGGCGGCGTAGTAGGCACGCTGGTCGCCCATGGGCGCGGCCACTTCGGTGGTCTTGAAGGAGGCACCGTCGATGAGCCGAGCCGGATCGTCGTCGACGCCCCAGCCGGCCGCGCCCGGCGCCATGCCCGCCAGCAGTTGGGCCTCCTGCTGATCCATCCGCCGCTTGACGAAGGAACCGCGCGCGCCGTGCACGATCCAGCGCGGCGCGCCGCCCGCGACCAGCATGCTGGCGTGCAGGATGGCGCGGCGCTCGCCGTGGTGCAGGACGACGTGGGCCCAGTCCGGTGTCTCCGCGCCCGCGCGCTGGCGGGCGAACGATGCGCTCACCGCGTCGGGCAGACCGAGCAGCAGCAGGGCTTGGTCGACGAGGTGCGGGCCGAGGTCATACCAGATGCCGGTGCCTTGCCCCGCTTGCTCGCGCCAGCGTGCGCGCACCTGGGGGCGATAGCGGTCGAAATGCGCTTCGACGTGCATCGCCTCGCCGATGGCGCCACCGGCCAGCGCAGCGCGCAGGGCGAGGAAATCGCTGTCCCAGCGGCGGTTCTGGAACACCGACAGCAGCCGCCCCGTCTCCCGCGCCACACGCGCCAGGTGCCGCGCCTCCGCCAGCGTGACGGTGAACGGCTTGTCGACCACCACGTGCTTGCCCGCACGCAACGCCGCCTCGGCCAACGGCGCGTGCTGGTCATTCGGCGCCGCGATCACGACCAGATCGGCTTGCGCATGTGTGGCCGCCGCGTCCGGCGCGCAGACCAGCGCCTCGGGCCAATCCGCGCGGACGGCCTCCGGGCGATTGGAGCCCACCACATGCAGGCGCAACCCGGGCGTGGCGGCAATCAGCGCGGCGTGGAACAGCTTGCCGGCATATCCGTAACCCACCAGGGCAACACGGAGACCAGCCGGCGGATGTGCTGAAAGTGACATATCAGAGAAGTGGAGGAAGCGAGCGGGTAAGACGTATCCCACGCAACTTGGTGCCGTGGAGTTGCGCATCTTCCGGTGAAAGTTGCCGTTGCGAACCCCAGCAAACGTTATTCCCCGTCAAAAGCATGGCTTATCTCTCTTGTAAATAGGAATTGTTCTCATTATTATCTGCGCCTTCACAAATTGAAGGCGCTCACCCACCGGGACGGCGCCCTGCCCGCCAACGGGCTTGTTCACTTTACGGGATCTCTCATGCAGCCGAAACGCCTGTGCCTGTCGCTGGCCGTCCTTGGAACCTTGCCTTTCGCCCCCTTCGCTCGGGCAGCGCTGGCCGACGATACGCCGCAGGCGGTCGAGGCCGGCACCCTGCCCGCCGCCACCGCCCGAGGCACGCGCAACAACGGCAGCTACGAAGCACCGGTCGCCACCACAGCCACCAAGATTGCCGCGCCGCTGCGTGAGATCCCGCAGTCCGTCAATGTGGTGCCGCGCGCGGTGATCCAGGACCAGGGCGCGCTGTCGTTGGGCGATACGCTGCGCAACGTGCCAGGCGTATCGGCCTCGCTGGGCGATGCACAGCGCGACCAGGTGACCATCCGCGGCTTCTCCGCGATCAACGACCAGTACGTCGATGGCCTGCGCGACGATTCGCTGTACTACCGAGACCTCTCCAACGTCGAGCGCGTCGAAGTGCTGAAGGGCCCGGCGGCGGTGCTGTACGGGCGCGGCTCGTCGGGCGGCATCATCAACCGCGTCACCAAGAAGCCGCTGGCCACGCCGCTGGCCGAGGTGGGCGTGCTGGTCGGCACCGAGGGGCAGAAGCGCGCGGACTTCGACCTCAACACCTCCATCAACGATGACGCCGTGCGCGCCCGCCTGACCGGCGCGGTGGAAGACTCCGGCGGTTTCCGCAACGAATACTTCCTGCGCCGCCAGGCGATTTCTCCGTCGTTCCTGTTCAACCTGTCGCCGGACAGCAAGCTGACGGTGCAGTTCGACTACCTGCACGACCGCCGCATTGCCGACCAGGGCGTGCCGTCATACCACGGCCGCCCCGTCGACGTGCCGCGCGAGACCTTCTACGGTTCGGCCAACGCCGCTGACGGCAACATCGAGACCACGGTCAAGAGCGTGACCGGCATGTTCGACCACCGCTTCAATGATCAGTGGTCGTTCCACAGCGCGGTGCGCAACTACGAGTACTCGCTCGGCCGCAACAACTACATCACCGTCAAGAGCGTCAACGACGGGCCGGTGCCGACCGTCACGCTCAACGTCAACCAGCGCAACCGCACCGACCGCGGCACGCTGTGGCAGAACGAACTGACGCAGAAGGCAACAACCTTTGGCATCCAGCACACGCTGCTGTACGGCGTCGAGCTGGGCTACCAGGACAAGAGCGACCGCGTCTCGGGCCTGTCGCAGAACTTCAACTACGGCCTGTTCAACCCGGTGCCGATCGTGCTGCCGACGGTGCCGGGCAACGCGACGCCCAGCAACTACGGCCTCACGCACAACGAAACCTACGCGGTGTACGCGCAGGACCTGATGCAGTTCTCGCCGCAATGGACGGTGCTGGCCGGCCTGCGCTATGAGGCCCTCAAGCAAAGCCGCACCGATCTCACGCCCAAGCACCAGGACTACGCGCGCACCGACACACCGGTCAGCCCGCGCTTTGGCGTGGTGTATCACCCGGCGGAGCCGGTCTCGCTGTATGCGTCGTACAGCCGCTCGTTCCAGCCGGTGGCCGACAGCTTCAGCGCCTACCCCAACAGCAGCGCGCTAGCGCCGCAATCGACCACCAACTACGAGGTGGGCGCCAAGGTGGACGTGTCGGCCAACGCCAGCGTGACGGCCGCGCTGTTCGACATGAAGCAGACCAACCTGACCGGCGTCGACCCGGCTACGCTGTTGGCGGTGCCCATCGGCACGCAGCGCACGCGCGGGCTGGAGCTGTCGTTCAGCGGCGAGGTGGTGAAGACGTGGTCCGTGATCGCCAGCTACGCCTACCTGAACGGCGTGCTGACCAACCCGCTCGACAAGAGCGGCGGCGTGACGGTCAACGGCAATCAGCCGTCGCTCACGCCGCGCCATAGCGGCTCGCTGTGGATCAAGCACGATCTGCCGGAGGGCTTCTACGTGGCGGGCGGCATCCGCGCGGAAGGTGCGCGCTTTGCCTCGCAGTACAACGTGACCACCCTGCCCGGCTACATGACCGTCGACCTCGGCGCCGGCTACCGCAGCAAGCATGTGGACGTGACGCTGAACCTGCAGAACCTGTTCAACCGCGCCTACTATGTCTCGGGCCATGGCGGCGCCGAGAACTACAACATGCCGGGCGCGCCGCGCACGGCGCTGCTGGGGGTGCGGTACAAGCTGTAAGGCAAACGCGCTACGCTAGCCGCCACGCCAAGCCCCGACGAGGACAACACCATGGTGGTTGAAAAAGCCCGCGACCTTTCCCTGCGCCCGCTCGAGCGCGACGACCTGCGCTTCGTGCACGAGCTGAACAACGATGCGAAGATCATGCGCTACTGGTTCGAAGAGCCGTACGAGACCTTCACCGAGCTGTCGCAGCTCTACGACCGCCACGTGCACGACCAGCGCGAGCGCCGCTTCATCTGCGAGAACAACGCCGGCGAGGCGGTCGGCCTGGTCGAGCTGATGGAGCTGAACACCATCCACCGGCGCGGCGAGTTCCAGATCATCATCGCGCCCGGCTGGCAGGGCCGCGGCTATGCGTCCACCGCCACGCGCCTGGCCCTCGACTACGCCTTCATGGTGCTGAACCTGCACAAGCTGTATCTCGTCGTCGACGTGAAGAACGAGAAAGCGATCCACATCTACGAGAAATGCGGCTTCCAGCGCGAAGGCGAATTGATCGAGGAGTTCTTCAGCAACGGCGCGTATCACAACGCGCTGCGCATGTGCGCCTTCCAGCGGGATTACGTGGCGGCGCAGGGCGCGCGCGGTTGAGCTGCGTGGTGGGCGTTTGCGCTCACGCGCGCGCCAGCCATGCCTGCAGATCGGCCTGACCGGCCTCCGTCAGCGACAGCGCCCGCGAATGCTTCTGCCGCTGCAACCAGCCCAGCGCCAGACAGCGCTCGGCCACTGCCGCACCCAATGCGCCAGCCAGATGCGGGCGGCGCTCACTCCAGTCCATGCAGCCATAGGCGAAGCGACGGCGGCCGCTGCGCAAGGCCGGCACATCCACGCCGATGGCCGCGAAGGCCGCCTCGCCTGCGGGCGTGACGTCGTACTCGGCATGCGAATCGCCCTGCGGCACGATCCAGCCGCTCGCCAGCAGTTGCGCCGACACCGCTGTGCCCAGTTGCCCGGCTAGGTGGTCGTAGCACAGGCGCGCGGCGCGCAGGTTCTCGGGCACGGTCGAGCGGCGCGGGTCGGCTGGCTTGGGCGGCGCCACCACCATCAGCGATTCGATCATCTCCGCCACCGCCGGTGAACGCAGCCCGAAGTACTTGTAGCGCCCGCTGGCGAGCGACGTGACCAGTGCGTCCGCCTCCAGGCGCCGCAGGTGCGCGCTGGCCGTGGCGGGCTCCACGCCGGCGCCATAGGCCAGCTCCTTGGCGGTGAGCGAGCGGCCTTCCATCAGCAGCAACAGCATGCGGATGCGCGTCGGATCGCCAATGGTGGCGGCCACGCGGCTGATATCAGGCTGCGTGGCCTCGGTGTGGGCGGATGCGGTCATGGTTCGATGGAGACCAAACTGTTAGCGCGTGACAGGCGCAGCGCGCGTCCTGAGAATGGGGGCCATCTTACGCGCTACCGCCACCCCAGGACACGCCATGGACATCGCCCTCGACCTCCCCGCCGATCCGCTGCAGGCCATCACGCACGCCGATCCCACGCCTTACTACACCGAACTCGCGCGCACGCGGCCCTTCCACTACCACGCTGAACTCGGCTGGTGGATCGCCGCCAGCGCCGAGGCCGTCGACGCTGTGCTCGGCAGCGCCGCCTGCGCAGTGCGCCCAGCAAGCGAGCCCGTGCCCAAGCCCATTGCCGACTCGCCCACCGGCGCGTTCTTTGGCCGCCTGGTGCGCCAGATCGACGGCCCCGACCACGATGCCCGCAAGGCCACGGTGATGGCCGCACTCGGCCGGTTGGACGCCGCCGCCCTCGCCGCCCGCGCGCATCGCCAGGCCTACGTGAGCCTGCCCGATGCCGCCTCGCTCGAGTCGGCGCTGGCTACCGACGCGCACTTCCGCGTGCCGCTGGCGACGATGGCACACACGCTGCTGGGGGATGACGCCGATACGGCGGCTTGCCAGCACGACATCGCCGCGTATCTCGCTGCGCTGTCGCCGGTCGCAAGGCCCGACACCGTCGCCCAGGCTGACTCGGCCGTGACGCGCCTGACCACCCGCATCGGCACCGCGCCAATTGCCGCCAATGCCGACGACGCCATCGTCACCAACCTGGCCGGCCTGCTGGCGCAGACCTACGACGCCTGTGCCGGACTGCTCGGCAATGCCATCGTGAAGCTGTCGCGAGAGCCCGCCCTGATCGAAGAGTTGCGCGCGCATCCGGAGGCGACCGAGCCCTTCCTGCGCGAGGTCCTGCGCCTCGATGCGCCGGTGCAGAACACGCGTCGCTTCGTGGGTTCCGACACCGTGCTGTGCGGCCAGCGGCTGCGCGCGGGGGAGCGCATCCTCGTGCTGCTGGCAGCGGCAAATGTCGACGCGGCCGCCAACCCCGACCCGCTGCGCTTCGATATCGCACGCGCCGAGTGCCAGCTATGGACCTTCGGTGCCGGCGCGCACCGCTGCCCGGCCGAAACCCTGGCAGTGGTCATCGCGCGTGAAACGGTGCAGCATCTGCTGAGCCTGCCAGGCATCGCACGCTGGTTGGCTGGCCTGCGCACAGTGCACTATCGGCCGTCGCCGAACGCACGTATCCCCGTCTTCGCTGCATGAACCCAGGAGCCGCAATGATCGCCGTCATCTTTGAAGTCGTGCCCGCGCCGGGCAAGCGTGACCTGTACCTGAACGTCGCCGCGCAACTCAAGCCGCAGCTGGAGCAGATCGACGGCTTCATTTCGGTCGAGCGCTTTCAGAGCATCACCAACCCGGACAAGATGCTGTCGCTCTCATTCTTCCGCGACGAGGAGGCCGTCAAGACCTGGCGCAACATGGAGCAGCACCGCCGCGCGCAGCACGTCGGCCGCGAATCGGCCTTTGCTGACTATCGCCTGCGGATTGCGCACGTGGTGCGCGACTATGGCCTGAACGAGCGCGATGAAGCCCCGGCCGACAGCCGCCGCGAACACGCGTGAGCCGCCAGCAGGACTGGCAGAAGACAGCGCATTGGGAAACGCGCCCGTGAACCGGGCGCGGCAGGATTACAGCTTGAGCTTGCGATACACGGCGTCGCGCATGCGCGTGCGTGTGGACACGTCGGAATTGGTGTTGTTGCTGCCGCCGTCGGTTTCCATGGCGTTGTCGCAGCGCAGCTCGGTGGCGGCACCGCTGTCGGTCAGCGCGCAGACGCGGTGGCGCCAGCGGTCCCACACGAACACGTCGCTACCGGCCTCGCCGGAAAGCAAGGGCTCGAAGCGGTACATCCACAGATAGCCGGCACCGACCAGCGTGAACATCAGAATCGCCGTCCAGGACGCTTTGATTCGGCGGCACATTGTCTTTTCTCCTCGCGGGGCACCACGCCGGACGCATCAAACCATGCGTCACCAGGCCATAAGCGCGGCGCTCCGAGCGGGAATCGTAACATGTTGCTCGCCCGCGACAGCCAATCCACCCCGGCAGTGCGGCGGCGCAACACCTCAGTTGAAGACGTCCTGCCGATAGCGTCCAGCTTGCATCTGCGCCGTCAGCCAGTCCGACGCGTCGGCCAAGTCGCTTCCGTAACGGGCCTGGTGCATGTGGATCAGCGTGTCGCGCACGGCCGGCGCCATGGCGCGCCCGTCACCGCAAACGTACAGTGTGGCGCCGGCGTCGAAGGCTTCCCACACCGCGTCGCGCGCGGCCCACAACGCATGCTGCACAAAGCGGTGCGGATGGTCCTCCACGCATGAATGCGCCGGGAAGAGACGCACCACGCCCGCCGCCTCCCATGCGCGCAGCGTGTCGCGGTAGAGGAAATCGTGGTCGGGATGGCGGCAACCGAACAGCAGCAGTGACGGCGCCACCGGCTCGCCGGCCGCCTGCTGTGCCGCGCGCGCTTCCAGGAAGCCACGGAACGGCGCGATGCCCGTGCCCGCGCCGATCAGCGCCATCGGCCGGGTCACATCGGTGGTGGGCGCGAACGGCGGGTTGGGCGTGCGCACCGAAGCGGCGATCTCCGCGCCGGCCGGCAGCTCCATCAGGTAATGCGAGGCCGTGCCGCGATAGGTGCCGTTGCCCGACCACGCCGGGCCCGATACGGTACCGACCGTCAACGTGGCCACGCCCGGTGACACCTGCGCCGCTGACGAGATCGAATAGAAGCGCGGCCGCATCGGCCCCAGCCGTGCCAGCAGGCCCTCCAGCGTCAGCTCGATGGCCGGAAAGCGCAGCAGCAGGTCGAGCACGCTCACGTGGCTGACCTGGATGTCCTGATCGAACCGTTCAGCCGCTGCGTCACCGTCGGTCCACGCCGCCAACTGGCCGCGCGTGAAGGGGCAACGCGTGGCGGCGTGCAACGCGGCGATGTCGCGCACGGTGGCCGTGTCCTGCAGCTCGACGAAATCGCTCAGCAGCTGCCGCACGGTCACGGCTTGGCCCAGCGGCAGATGTCGCACGTGGGCGTGGCGCGCAGTGAGCGTGACCAGCGCATCGCCTTCGAGGCTCAGCCGGGTGATGGTCGCCTGCACAAGGTCCGCCGCGTTGCGCGGGTACACGGCCAGGTGATCGCCGGTGGCGTAGGTGACGTCCGGCGGCAACTGCACGCTCAGGTGACGCGTCGGCCCGCGTGGGG
The DNA here is from genome assembly GCA_913056305.1 of uncultured Ralstonia sp. GTDB lineage: Bacteria > Pseudomonadota > Gammaproteobacteria > Burkholderiales > Burkholderiaceae > Ralstonia. The sequence goes on along the minus strand of CAJXMR010000070.1, from coordinate 4,099 downwards.
CTTCGCGGGCGAAGTCCCACAGGCCGGCGGGATCAGCGACGAGCTCTTCGTTGGCCAGCACGGTCATGGCGCGCGCGGCGGCGGGCAGCGTGGGCGCACGGACCGCATCCGGCGCCAGGTAGGCGACACTGACGGGTAGCGCATCCATTTGCGGCTGACGCGCGCCGAGAGCGCTCCACAGGCCGCGCGTCCAGGCATCCACGGCTGCGTCGAAACCGCCGTTGCCATCGGCCTCCCCGCGCGGCACGATCGCTTGCGCGCCGGCCGATGCGAGCATCGCTTCAACGCGCTTCGGAAACCCCTGGTACGCCGGCCACTGTGAATTGCCGCAGCCGAGCACGGCATAGCGCACCCCCGGTGCACGGCGGGGCGCCCCGCCCTGCGCATCGAGCCGAGCCTCCAGCGTGCGGGCGCTATCGGGCGCACGGCCGTTGTAGGTGGCCGCCACGATCACCAGCGTACCGTCCTGCGGCAGCGCATCGGCAATCGTGTCGAGCGGCGCCAGCGTGGCCGCGAAGCCCGCGCGTGAGGCGGTGGCGGCAATCTGCTCGGCGATGTCCTGGCAGGTGCCGAGGCTGCCGCCATAGAGCACGGTCATCGGTTCGCCGTCACTGGCCAGTTCGGCATGTGCATTTGCGGAGACGGCGACGTCGGCGTGCGGTGCGGCCGGAGCGACGAGCCGCTCGCGCTCGGTGCGCAGGCGAGCGCGCAAGCGAAAGCCGTCCGGCTTGAGCGTCAGCGTTTCCTTGATGTGGAAGGCGTAGTCATAGGGGTCGGACAACGCGAAGCGCTGCAAGATCACGGCCAGCGCGAGTTTGGCTTCGGTCAGCGCGAACTGGCGGCCGATGCAGGCGCGCTCGCCGTTGCCGAACGGTTTGTAGGCGTGCGGGTGCAGGCGGGCTTCGTTCTCGGGCAGGAAGCGATCGATGTCGAACACTTCGGGGCGGTCCCAGACGGCGCGGTCTCGGTGCAACGCCAGCAGGTTGATGACGACGCGGTGGTCTTTTCGGATCGCATAGCGCCCGCCGATACGCGTGTCTTCATACGGCGCGACGCCAAAGCTCGGTGCGGTCGGCCACAGGCGCAGGGTTTCCTTGAGCACGCGCTCGATCACGTCCAACTGGGCGAGGTGCGCATAGCGCGGCACGGTATCGCCGGGCAATACGCGGTCCACCTCGGCGTAGGCCTGGGCCAGCACGGCGGGGTTGCGCAGCAGCATGTACAGCGCAAAGGTCAGCAGGCCGCTGGTGGTCTCGTGCCCGGCAATCAGGAAGGTGATGACCTGGTAGCGGATGTTGGTGTCGTCCAGCGGCGTGTCGGTCACGGGGTCGCGCGCGTTGAGCATCAGGCCGAGCAAATCGCTGGCACCGTCATCCCCGGTCTGCCGGCGCGCGCGGATCACCTCGTCCACCAGCGCGTGCATGCGTGCGACGTCTTCGGCATAGCGGCGGTGGTGCTCGCGCATGAAGCGGTCTTGAATCGGCAGGCGTGTGAGCTTGCCCATGGCTTCGGACAGCACGCCCACCATCGCCTCCAGAAACGGATGCAACTGGGCGGACTGGAACGAATCGAAGCGATAGCCGAAACCCGCCAGCGAGATGGTGTCGAGCGTCAGCCGCGTCATGTCGTCGGCGACGACGATGTCGGCGTCCGGGCCCTGGCGCGTCCATTTGCCAGCCAGCGCGTTGGCGACTTCGAGCATCACATCGAAGTAGCCCTTCATGGCCCGCTGGCCGAACGCCGGCAGCAGGATGCGGTGGGCGCGGCCCCAGTTGGGCTCATCCTGGTGGGCGGTGAAGAGGCCGTCGCCGACACCCGTGCGCAGGAACGACAGCGGCGGTCCGATCAGCTTGCGAAAGCGCGTTTCATCGCACAGCTCGCCGGCCAGTTCGGCGGAATAGACAAACGGGACACAGCGGCCGCCAAAGTCGAGCTGGAAGATGCCGTCGTCGAACTGCCGGCTGGTTTCCAGGATGGCCTGCATCAGGCGCCCCTTGGGCAGCTGCAGCAGGTTGCCGACCAGCGGCAAGCCCTTGGGCTGGGGAATCGGCGTCGCCGGCGCGGTGGGGGTATCGGCGGGAAGCTCGGGGGAAGAGCGCATGCGCGGTCAGGGACGGCGATGATGAGGTGTCCGCCAATGTACGCCGCGCTCAGGCAGGCATCAAACGGATCGCATCCGTTTAGACAACGCCCCCTAAAAAGCGCATCGGGCGACCCGTGGGCCGCCCGATTGCTTGAGAACAGAAGATGTCGTTCAGTGGCCGTGCCGGTTGTTGAACGGCGCGTTGACCTGCGCCTCCAGCGCGCGGATCTGACGTTGCAGCTCGTCCACGCGGGTGCGGGCGGCGCGGCGCTCGGTGTCGAGCGTGTCGGCCTCGGTGCGGGCGACCTTCTGGCGCTCCGTCGCCTGGGCCTGCTGCTGGCGCTGGATGCTGAGATCGGTCTGCAGACCGCGCAGCTTGTCTTCCTGGGCAGTGATCAGGTGCTCGGCGCGCTCCTTCTGCGCTTCCAGGCGGATGCGCTGCAGCTCCAGGTCAGCCATCGACCGAGTCTGGCGGGAGAAATCGCTGTAAAGGCGCTCGGCATGCGCCTCGTTGGTGGTCTTGATGACGCGCCAGAGGTCTTTTTGCTGGAACAGCGTCACGTAGTACGTCAGGTCGCTCTGGGCAAACAGCAGGCTGGCACCGTATGCGCCGTTGTAGGTGGTGCGCAGTTCGGACAATTCGTGCGCCTGCATGCGGCGCTGCAACTCCAGCACCGTACTGCTGGCGGCCGGGGTTTCGGCGCGGGCGACGCTGCTGGTGGCGGACGTGGTGCTGGTGGCTGCTGTCGCGCTGGTCTGGCCGACCGTCGCCGTCAGCGCCGGCACCGGCGCGGCCGCTGCAATGGGCGTGATGGCGGTGGGTGGCGCGGCCGGGCTTTGCGCCACGGCCGATGTGCAGGCAGTCCCCCCCGCCACGACGGCCATTGCCGTGACGATGGCCAATCTCCTCAGAAACACCCCTCGTTCTGCCATCCCGAACCGTTTTGTAGTTGTCATTTCGACCCTGTCGTTCTGCTTGCTGCAGCCGGAAACTATACGCGATCCGGCGCCTGGTTGGCAGGGCAGACAATCTCCCCGGGTCGTGGGGTGTTGTTCTGTGTCACTCCATCTCGCGCAACTCGGCTTCGCCGTCGGCAATCTGGTATTTGCGCATCTTTTCCCACAGCACCTTGCGGCTGATGCCTAGCGTGGCGGCGGTGTCCTGGCGGCGCCAGTTGTTGGCGTCCAGCGCGGCCAGGATGCGACGGCGCTCCTCTCCGTTCTCGATGCCGCGCTCTGCGCTGCCATTGCCATGGCCGCTGCCGGCTTCGCGCTCGAAGGCGTCGCGCTGCAGGCCGGCAAACAGCGGCAGCATGCGCGCCTCGTCCCAGCGGCCGAGCTGGCGCAGGGTGATACCGATGCGCTCGGCCAGGTTGCGTAGCTCGCGCACGTTGCCGGCAAAGTAGGCCCGACCGACAGACGCCCGCACCCACTCGGGCGCCGGCGGCATGCTCTCGTAGATCTTGTCGTCCAGCAGATGGCGCAGGAACGACAGCAGCAGCGCCACTTTGTCGTCAGGGCCGCGCTGCTCCAGATTGGGGATGCGCAGCTCGATCACGGCCAGGCGGAAGTACAAGTCGGCGCGAAACTTGCCCGTGGCCACCATCTCGCGCAGGTTCTTGTTGGTGGCCGCCACCAGCCGGAAATCGAGCTTGACCGGCACGGTGGAGCCCAGCCGCGTGCATTCGCTGTCTTCCAGCACGCGCAGCAGTTTCACCTGCTGATACAGCGGCAGGTCGCCCAGCTCGTCAAGGAACAACGTGCCGCCGTTGGCCTGCTCAAAATAGCCGCGATGCGCGTACATGGCACCGGTAAACGCGCCCTTGGCGTGGCCGAAGAACTGCGATTCGAACAGCCCATCGGGGATCGCCCCGCAGTTGACGGCAACGAACGGCCCCCTGCCGTAAACGCTGTTCTTGTCGTGCAGCAGGCGGGCGATACGCTCCTTGCCGGCACCGGTCTCGCCGTAAAGCATGACGTTGCTGTCGCAATCGGCAAAGGTGTCGACGTGCTCGA
>CAJXMR010000069.1 GCA_913056305.1 uncultured Ralstonia sp. | reverse complement strand
CCGCGAAGGCGGCCGTACCGTCGGTGCTGGCGTCGTCGCCAAGATCCTCAAGTAAAAGGCGGATCGATGCGCTGTTCCTCGTAAGGGGCGCGGCGCATCGCCTGTTGCATCGCTCTTTCAATCTACCGGCGGCCCGGCCGCCATGCTCTTTAAGGAAACATCATGCAGAACCAGAAGATCCGTATCCGCCTGAAGGCTTTCGACTACCGCCTGATCGACCAGTCGGCCGCTGAAATCGTTGAAACCGCCAAGCGCACCGGCGCGATCGTCAAGGGCCCGGTGCCCCTGCCGACCCGCATCCAGCGTTTCGACGTCCTGCGTTCGCCGCACGTCAACAAGACCAGCCGCGACCAGTTCGAAATCCGCACGCACCAGCGCCTGATGGACATCGTCGATCCGACCGATAAGACCGTCGACGCGCTGATGAAGCTGGACCTGCCGGCTGGCGTGGATGTCGAGATCAAGCTGCAGTAAGCAACACAACGCTGCCGGAGTCTTCCGGTAACGGGCAAACGGCGAGCCAAGTGCTCGCCGTTTCGCTTTTGGGGCGCCATGTTGCGTCGCTTGCCACACCCGCACGCCCACGGCGCCAATCGCGCTTGCACATAGTCCGCAGCCGGGATATAGTGTAGGGCTACCCCTTTAGTCAGGGGAGTGGGCTGGCCATTTGGCCTCGCGCTGTCTCTTTAGGCGCGGCCCAGTTCAAGATTCGTAGTATCAATCAGCCCCGGCCAATCGCAGCTGGGAATGGAGCAAACCATGAGCCTTGGCCTTGTAGGTCGCAAGGTTGGCATGACCCGTATTTTCACGGACGACGGCGATTCGATTCCCGTCACCGTGCTCGAGGTCGGCGACAACCGCGTGACGCAAATCAAGACGGACGAGACCGACGGTTACACCGCCGTTCAAGTCACCTTCGGCACCCGACGCGCCAGCCGCGTCACCAAGCCGCTGGCGGGTCATCTCGCCAAAGCCGGCGTGGAAGCGGGCGAAGTCATCAAAGAATTCCGAGTGGATGCCGCTCGTGCCGCTGAATTCCAGCCGGGCGCGAACATCAGCGTCGACCTGTTCGAAGTCGGTCAGAAGATCGACGTCCAGGGTGTGACGATTGGTAAGGGCTACGCCGGTACCATCAAGCGTTATCACTTCGCGTCGGGCCGCGCCTCGCACGGTAACTCGCGCTCGCACAACGTGCCGGGCTCGATCGGTATGGCGCAGGATCCGGGCCGCGTGTTCCCGGGTAAGCGCATGACCGGTCACCTGGGTGACGTCACCCGTACCGTCCAGAACCTGGAAATCGCCAAGATCGACGCAGAGCGCAAGCTGCTGCTGGTCAAGGGTGCGATTCCGGGCGCCAAGGGCGGTCAAGTCATCGTCACGCCGGCCGTCAAGGCCCGCGCCAAGAAGGCATAAGGAGCGAACGCATGGAACTGAAGCTGCTCCAGGACAACGGTCAACTCGGCGCTGGCGTTACTGCCTCGCCGGAAGTGTTCGGCCGTGACTATAACGAAGCCCTCGTTCACCAGATCGTCGTCGCTTACCAGGCCAACGCTCGCAGCGGTAACCGTAAGCAGAAGGATCGTGAAGAGGTCTCGCACACGACCAAGAAGCCGTGGCGCCAGAAGGGTACGGGCCGCGCCCGTGCAGGTATGAGCTCCTCCCCGCTGTGGCGCGGGGGTGGTCGTATCTTCCCGAACAGCCCGGAAGAAAACTTCTCGCAGAAGGTCAACAAGAAGATGTACCGCGCCGGCATGCGCTCGATTTATTCGCAGCTTGCCCGTGAAGGTCGCATCAACGTGGTTGACGGCTTCGGTATCGAAGCACCCAAGACCAAGCTGTTGGCCGACAAGTTCCGCGCCATGGGCCTGGATTCGGTGCTTGTGATCACCGATAACATGGACGAAAACCTCTTCCTGGCCTCGCGCAACCTCGCGCATGTGTTCGTGGTTGAGGCGCGTCACGTCGATCCGCTGTCGCTCGTGCACTACAAGAAGGTGCTCGTGACCAAGGCAGCCGTCGCTCAGATCGAGGAGTTGCTGAAATGACGCAAGTTGCCAAGAACGACCATCGCCTGATGCAGGTGCTGCTGTCGCCCGTGGTGTCCGAAAAGGCAACCCTGGTCGCCGACAAGAACGAACAAGTCGTGTTCGAAGTGGCTCGCGACGCCAACAAGGGTGAAGTGAAGGCTGCCGTCGAACTGCTGTTCAAGGTCGAAGTCGAGTCCGTCCAGATCCTGAACCAGAAGGGCAAGCAAAAGCGTTTTGGTCGCTTCATGGGTCGTCGTGACCACGTGAAGAAGGCCTATGTCTCGCTGAAGCCGGGCCAGGAAATCAATTTTGAAGCGGAGGCCAAGTAATCATGGCACTCGTCAAGACCAAGCCGACATCGCCGGGCCGCCGCTCGATGGTGAAGGTCGTCAACCCCGACCTTCACAAGGGTGCGCCGCACGCGCCGCTGCTGGAAAAGCAATTCCAGAAGTCCGGCCGTAACAACAACGGCCACATCACCACCCGTCACAAGGGCGGTGGTCACAAGCATCACTATCGCGTCGTCGATTTCAAGCGTAACGACAAGGACGGTATCCCGGCCAAGATCGAACGCCTGGAATACGATCCGAACCGTAGCGCCAACATCGCGCTGGTGCTGTTCGCCGACGGCGAGCGCCGCTACATCATCGCCCCGAAGGGTGCGGTGGTCGGCCAAGCCGTGGCCAACGGCCCGGAAGCGCCGATCAAGGCCGGTAACAACCTGCCGATCCGCAACATCCCGGTCGGTACGACGATCCACTGCGTGGAAATTCTGCCGGGCAAGGGCGCACAGGTCGCCCGTTCGGCTGGTACGTCCGCCGTGCTGCTGGCTCGCGAAGGCATCTACGCTCAAGTGCGTCTGCGCTCGGGTGAAGTTCGCCGCGTGCACATCGAGTGCCGCGCGACCATCGGTGAAGTCGGCAACGAAGAGCACAGCCTGCGCCAGATCGGCAAGGCCGGTGCGACTCGTTGGCGCGGTATTCGCCCGACCGTTCGCGGCGTGGTGATGAACCCGGTGGATCACCCGCACGGTGGTGGTGAAGGCAAGACCGCTGCTGGTCGTGATCCAGTGTCGCCGTGGGGTACCCCGACCAAGGGCTACCGCACCCGTCGTAACAAGCGCACGGACAGCATGATCGTTCAGCGCCGTCACAAGCGTTAATCGGTAGGTAGGAGCATAGATATGACTCGTTCCGTCAAAAAGGGTCCGTTCATTGACGCCCACCTGCTGAAGAAGGTGGAAGCGGCGGTGCAGACCAAGGACAAGAAGCCCATCAAGACCTGGTCGCGTCGCTCGACCATTCTGCCGGACTTCATCGGCCTGACGATCGCCGTGCACAACGGCCGTCAGCACGTTCCCGTGTACGTCACGGAAAACATGGTTGGCCACAAGCTCGGCGAATTTGCGCTCACGCGTACGTTCAAGGGCCACGCTGCCGACAAGAAAGCGAAGCGATAAGGGGCAATCATGGAAGTTAAAGCGATTCATCGCGGCGCCCGTATCTCCGCACAGAAGACGCGTCTGGTTGCTGACCAGATCCGTGGTCTGCCGATCGAGCGCGCGCTCAACGTTCTGACGTTCAGCCCGAAGAAGGCGGCTGGCATCGTGAAGAAGGTGGTTGAGTCCGCCATCGCGAACGCGGAGCACAACGAAGGCGCCGACATCGACGAGCTGAAGGTCAAGTCGATCTTCATCGACAAGGCTACCTCGCTCAAGCGCTTCACCGCGCGTGCGAAGGGCCGTGGCAACCGCATCGAGAAACAAACCTGTCACATCACTGTGACGCTGGGCAACTAAGGAGTCACGATGGGACAGAAGATTCATCCGACTGGCTTCCGTCTGGCTGTCAGCCGTAACTGGGCTTCGCGTTGGTACGCCAACAACACCCAGTTTGCGGGCATGCTCAAGGAAGACATCGAAGTTCGCGAGTTTCTGAAGAAGAAGCTGAAGAACGCTTCGGTGGGCCGCGTGGTCATCGAGCGTCCGGCCAAGAATGCACGCATCACCATTTACAGCTCGCGTCCGGGCGTGGTGATCGGCAAGAAGGGCGAGGACATCGAACTGCTGAAGGCTGAGCTGCAGCGTCGCATGGGCGTGCCCGTGCACGTGAACATCGAAGAAATCCGCAAGCCGGAAGTCGATGCGCAGCTGATCGCCGATTCGATCACGCAGCAGCTCGAGCGCCGCATCATGTTCCGCCGTGCCATGAAGCGCGCGATGCAGAACGCGATGCGCCTGGGTGCTCAGGGCATCAAGATCATGAGCTCGGGCCGTCTGAACGGTATCGAAATCGCCCGTACCGAGTGGTATCGCGAAGGCCGTGTGCCCCTGCACACGCTGCGCGCTGACATCGACTACGGCTTCTCCGAAGCGGAAACCACCTACGGCATCATCGGTGTCAAGGTGTGGGTGTACAAGGGCGACCATCTGGGTCGCAACGACGCCCCCGTCGTGGAAGAGCCGCAAGAAGAGCGTCGCAAGCGCCCGGGTCGCCCGGAAGGCCGTCGCCGTGAGGGTGACCGCCCGAGCGGTCCGCGCCGCGGTGCTGGTGCAGGTGCCCGCCGTAGCGGTGGCTCCGACGCCAAGACTGGAGAATAAACATGCTGCAACCGAAGCGTAGGAAGTACCGCAAGGAGCAGAAGGGCCGCAATACGGGTATCGCAACGCGCGGTAATGCGGTCTCCTTCGGTGAGTTCGGCCTGAAGGCGATGGGCCGCGGCCGTCTGACCGCCCGTCAGATCGAGTCCGCCCGTCGCGCGATGACCCGCCACATCAAGCGTGGCGGCCGCATCTGGATCCGGATTTTCCCGGACAAGCCGATCTCGAAGAAGCCTGCCGAAGTCCGTATGGGTAACGGTAAGGGCAACCCGGAATACTACGTGGCTGAAATTCAGCCGGGCAAGATGCTGTACGAAATGGACGGCGTTGGCGAAGAACTGGCACGTGAGGCTTTCCGCCTGGCCGCTGCCAAGCTGCCGATCGCGACCAGCTTCGTGGTGCGTCAAGTCGGAACGTAAGGAATACACACCATGAAAGCAACCGAACTGCGCGGCAAGGACGCCGCAGGGCTGAACCAGGAGCTCTCCGAGCTGCTGAAGGCCCAATTTGGCCTGCGCATGCAAAAGGCGACCCAACAGCTGCAGAACTCGAGCCAGCTGAAGAAGGTGCGCCGTGACATCGCGCGTGTTCGCACCGTGATGGGCGAGAAAGGGAGCCAGAAATGACTGAAGCCGCAACGTCCCTGAAGCGCACCCTCGTCGGCCGCGTTGTCAGCAGCAAGATGGACAAGACCGTGACGGTCCTGATCGAAAACCGCGTCAAGCATCCGCTGTACGGCAAGTACGTGGTGCGCTCGAAGAAGTACCATGCGCACGACGAAGCCAACCAGTACAAGGAAGGCGACAAGGTCGAGATCGTGGAATCGCGTCCGATCTCCCGCACCAAGGCCTGGGTGGTGTCGCGTCTGCTGGAAGCCGCACGCGTGATCTAAAACAACAGCAAAGCTATTTGCTGTTGTTGGGCCGAGATTATGTGCTATAGTCTCGGTCTTTCCTTTGTAAGGGTTGTCGGCGATCCAGTCGATGGCCGGTGCGAGGGAAAAGCGAATGGGCCCGGCGGCACTAGCCGTCAGGCAGCTACCGACTTCAAGTTGATCAACCCAATCGCAGTTGGCGCAATGCCAGCGGCCGGCGGGACCAAGACTGATCGCCTCCGCGCATTGTGCGCCTGGCGAATTAAGTTGGGACGAGAACACCATGATTCAGACAGAAAGCCGGCTCGAAGTGGCCGATAACACGGGTGCGCGTGAAGTCATGTGCATCAAGGTGCTGGGCGGCTCGAAGCGCCGCTACGCCAGCGTCGGCGACATCATCAAGGTCAGCGTCAAGGATGCTGCCCCGCGTGGTCGCGTCAAGAAGGGCGACATCTACAACGCCGTGGTGGTGCGTACCGCCAAGGGCGTGCGCCGTCCTGACGGCTCGCTCATCAAGTTCGACGGCAATGCCGCCGTGCTGCTGAACACCAAGCTTGAGCCGATCGGCACCCGTATCTTCGGGCCGGTCACTCGCGAACTCCGTACCGAGCGCTTCATGAAGATCGTGTCGCTCGCGCCGGAAGTGCTGTAATCGGAGGCCGCATGAACAAGATTCGCAAGGGCGATCGCATCATCGTCCGCACCGGCAAGGACAAGGGTAAGCAAGGTACCGTGCTGGCCGTACTCGGCGACCACGTGACCGTGGAAGGCGTGAACGTTGCCAAGAAGCACGTGCGCCCGAACCCGATGCTGGGTACCACGGGTGGTGTGGTCGACAAGGTCATGCCCATCCATATTTCGAACGTTGCGCTCGTGGATGCCAATGGCAAGCCGTCGCGCGTCGGCATCAAGGTTGAAGGCGGCGTGAAGACGCGCGTGCTGAAGACCACCGGTGCTGCCGTCGGCGCTTGATTCTGGGCAATAGAGAGGAGTTGAGCATGACTGCGCGTCTGCAAGAGTTTTACAAAGAGAAGGTTGTGCCGGAACTGATCAAGCAGTTCGGTTACAAGTCCGTGATGGAAGTGCCGCGCATCACCAAGATCACCCTGAACATGGGTCTTGGCGAAGCCATCAATGACAAGAAAGTCATCGAGCACGCCACCGGCGACCTGATCAAGATCGCTGGCCAGAAGCCCATCGTGACGAAGGCCCGCAAGGCCATCGCCGGCTTCAAGATTCGCCAGGGTTACCCGATCGGCACGATGGTCACGCTGCGTGGCCAACGCATGTACGAATTCCTGGACCGCTTCATCACCGTGTCGCTGCCCCGCGTGCGCGACTTCCGCGGTGTGTCGGGCAAGGCGTTCGACGGTCGTGGCAACTACAACATCGGTGTGAAGGAACAGATCATCTTCCCCGAAATTGAGTACGACAAGATCGACGCACTTCGTGGCCTGAACATCAGCATCACGACGACTGCGAAGAATGACGAGGAAGCGAAGGCGCTCCTCGGCGCGTTCAAGTTCCCGTTCCGTAATTAAGGGGTTACCGTGGCTAAATTGTCTCTGATCGAACGCGAAAAGAAGCGTGCCAAGCTGGTGGCTAAGTACGCGCCGAAGCGTGCCGAGTTGGAAGCCATCGTGGCCGACCAAAGCAAGTCGGAAGAAGAGCGTTACGAAGCGCGTCTGAAGCTGCAACAGCTTCCGCGCAACGCCAACCCGACTCGCCAGCGCAATCGCTGCTCGATCACCGGTCGTCCCCGCGGTACGTTCCGTAAGTTCGGCCTGGCGCGCAACAAGCTCCGTGAAATCGCCTTCAAGGGCGAGATCCCGGGTCTGACCAAAGCCAGCTGGTAATCACGCACAGGCTACAGGAGAAACACTATGAGCATGAGCGATCCGATCGCCGATATGCTGACGCGTATCCGCAACGCGCAAGCGGTGGAAAAAGCGTCGGTGGTCATGCCGTCGTCGAAGCTGAAAGCGGCTATCGCCAAGGTCCTGAAGGACGAAGGCTATATCGACGAATTCGCGGTGACCGAGCAGGGCGGCAAGTCCACCCTGACGATTGGTCTGAAGTACTACGCCGGCCGTCCGGTCATCGAGCGCCTGCAGCGCGTCTCGCGACCCGGTCTGCGCGTGTACAAGGGCCGCAATGAAATTCCGCAAGTGATGAACGGCCTGGGTGTCGCCATCATCTCGACCCCGCAGGGTCTGATGACGGACCGCAAAGCCCGCGCAACCGGTGTCGGTGGCGAAGTCATTTGCTACGTCGCCTAAGGAGAGGGAACCATGTCTCGCGTAGGTAAGGCTCCCATCGCGCTGCCCAAGGGCGCCGAAGTCAATTTCGCTGGTGGTCTGCTGACCGTCAAGGGCCCGCTGGGCACCCTGTCGCAGCCGATCCACCAGCTGGTCAAAGTCAACACCGACAACGGCACGATCACGTTCGCGCCGGCAGATGAGTCGCGTGAAGCCAACGCGCTGCAAGGCACGATGCGCGCCCTGACGGCCAACATGGTCAAGGGTGTGACGACGGGCTTCGAGCGCAAGCTGACCCTGGTCGGCGTGGGTTATCGTGCGTCGCTGCAGGGCTCGGCCCTGAAGCTGCAGCTCGGTTTTTCGCATGACGTGATCCATGAGATGCCGGAAGGCGTGAAGGCGGAAACGCCGACGCAGACCGAAATCATCATCAAGGGTTCGGACAAGCAGAAAGTTGGTCAGGTCGCCGCTGAAGTGCGTGGCTATCGCCCGCCTGAGCCCTACAAGGGCAAGGGTGTGCGCTACGCCGATGAGCGCGTGATCCTGAAGGAAACCAAGAAGAAGTAAGGTGCACATCATGAACAAGAACGACTCTCGTCTGCGTCGTGCACGTCAGACCCGCCTGAAGATCGCGGAACTGAACGTTGCTCGTCTGGCTGTGCACCGTACGAACCTGCACATCTATGCGCAGGTCTTCTCGGAAGACGGCACCAAGGTTGTGGCTTCGGCCTCGACGGTGGAAGCCGAAGTCCGCAAGGAACTCAACGGCAACGGCGGCAACGCCGCGGCCGCCGCCCTGGTGGGCAAGCGCATCGCCGAAAAGGCGAAGGCTGCCGGCATCGAAGCAGTGGCATTCGATCGCTCGGGTTTCCGTTATCACGGTCGCGTGAAGGCTCTGGCTGACGCGGCTCGCGAAGCTGGCCTGAAGTTCTAAGCCGGCATAGAGGATATCGTCATGGCAAAAATTCAACCTAAGGTCCAAGGGGACGAACGCGACGACGGTCTTCGCGAGAAGATGATCGCGGTCAACCGTGTGACCAAGGTGGTCAAGGGCGGCCGGATTCTCGGTTTCGCTGCACTGACCGTGGTCGGCGACGGCGATGGCCGTATCGGCATGGGCAAGGGCAAGGCGAAGGAAGTGCCCGTGGCCGTGCAGAAGGCAATGGACGAAGCCCGTCGCAAGATGGTCAAGGTCCCGCTGAAGAACGGTACGCTGCAACACGAAGTGGTTGGCAAGCATGGCGCCGCCAAGGTGCAGATGATGCCCGCGAAGGACGGTACTGGCGTGATCGCCGGCGGCCCGATGCGCGCCATCTTCGAAGTCATGGGCGTGACGAACATCGTGACCAAGTCGCACGGTTCGACCAATCCTTACAACATGGTGCGCGCAACGCTCGACGGCCTGCGCAAGATGAGCACCCCGGCCGAAATTGCCGCCAAGCGCGGCAAGTCGGTCGAAGAGATCCTCGGCTAAGCCGAAGGGATAGGTGAACGATATGTCGCAGAAAACCGTGAAAGTCCAACTCGTGCGCAGCCTGATCGGTACGCGCGAAGACCACCGCGCGACGGTGCGCGGCCTGGGCCTGCGCCGCATGAACTCGGTGTCCGAAGTGCAGGACACGCCCGCAGTGCGCGGCATGATCAACAAGGTGTCCTACCTGGTCAAGGTCATCGGCTAAGGCAAGACGGAGAAGAACATGCAACTGAATAACCTGAAGCCGGCAGCCGGCTCCAAGCACGCCAAGCGCCGCGTCGGTCGCGGTATTGGCTCGGGCCTGGGCAAGACGGCTGGTCGTGGTCACAAGGGTCAGAAGTCGCGTTCGGGTGGTTTCCACAAGGTCGGCTTCGAAGGCGGCCAGATGCCCCTGTATCGTCGTCTGCCCAAGCGTGGTTTCACCTCGCTGACCAAGGAATTCACCGCGGAAGTGCGCCTGGGCGACCTGGCGGGCCTGCCGATCGAGGAAATCGATCTGCTGAGCCTGAAGCAAGCCGGTCTGGTGGGCGAGATGATCAAGAGCGCCAAGGTGATCCTGTCGGGTGAAATCGACAAGAAGGTGGTCCTGAAGGGTATCGGCGCAACGGCCGGGGCGAAGGCCGCGATCGAAGCGGCTGGTGGCTCGCTGGCCTAATAGCCTGCTGTTTCACACTGTCGGAGCATCCGTTTGGCCACGGCGAAACCTAATGTGATGGCACAGGCCAAGAACACGGCCAAGTACGGCGATCTTCGCCGTCGGCTGGTGTTCCTGGTCCTGGCATTGCTGGTGTACCGGATCGGCGCGCACATTCCTGTGCCTGGTATCGATCCGGATCAACTGGCGCAGCTTTTCCAACGGCAGTCGGGCGGCATCCTCGGGATGTTCAACCTGTTCTCCGGTGGCGCGCTGTCGCGTTTCACGGTGTTTGCGCTGGGGATCATGCCGTATATCTCGGCATCGATCATCATGCAGCTGCTGACGATCGTGCTGCCCCAGCTGGAGTCGCTGAAGAAGGAAGGCCAAGCCGGCCAGCGCAAGATTACGCAATACACGCGCTACGGTACGGTCGTTCTGGCGACGTTCCAGGCGCTGGGGATTGCAGTCGCGCTTGAGGCGCAGCCGGGTCTGGTGCTGGATCCGGGCCTGATGTTCCGGGCTACCGCCGTGATGACGCTGGTGACGGGCACGATGTTCCTGATGTGGCTGGGTGAGCAGATCACCGAGCGCGGTCTGGGCAACGGGATCTCGATCATCATCTTCGGCGGGATTGCAGCGGGTCTGCCCAACGCCATCGGCGGGCTGTTTGAGCTGGTGCGTACGGGGTCGATGGGGATTTTCTCCTCGATCCTGGTGGTGGCGATCATTGCTGGGGTGACGTTCGTGGTGGTGTTCATTGAACGCGGCCAGCGCAAGATCCTCGTCAACTACGCCAAGCGCCAGGTTGGTAACAAGATTTATGGCGGTCAGTCGTCGCATCTGCCGCTGAAGTTGAATATGGCTGGGGTGATTCCGCCGATCTTCGCGTCGTCGATCATTCTGTTCCCGGCTACGATCGCAGGCTGGTTTACAGCCGGCAACTCGACGAATCCGGTTGCACGGTTCGTCAAGGACCTGGCGGCGACGCTGTCGCCGGGTCAGCCGGTGTACATCCTGCTGTATGCGGCGGCGATCATCTTCTTCTGTTTCTTCTACACGGCGCTGGTCTATAACAGCCGCGAAGTGGCAGATAACCTGAAGAAGAGTGGGGCGTTCATTCCGGGCATCCGTCCGGGCGAGCAAACCACGCGGTATATCGACAAGATTCTGGTGCGTTTGACCCTGGCGGGTGCGATCTACATCACGCTGGTGTGTCTGTTGCCAGAGTTCTTGGTGCTGCGCTGGAATGTACCGTTCTACTTTGGTGGGACGTCGCTGTTGATCATCGTGGTCGTCACGATGGACTTCATGGCGCAAGTGCAGTCGTATGTGATGTCTCAGCAGTATGAGTCTTTGATGAAGAAGGCGAATTTCAAGGGTAACTTGACGCTCCGTTAAACCGGGCGGTCGCACGAAGCAGAAAGGACATGGCCAAAGACGACGTGATCCAGATGCAGGGTGAGGTGCTGGAAAACCTCCCCAACGCGACATTTCGCGTGAAGCTGGAAAACGGTCACGTTGTGCTGGGCCATATATCCGGGAAGATGCGCATGCATTACATCCGCATCCTGCCTGGAGACAAGGTGACGGTCGAGTTGACTCCGTATGATCTGTCCCGCGCGCGCATCGTATTCCGGGCGAAGTGAGCGGACTGGAATTGAAGGAAGAGGAAAATCATGAAAGTGCTGGCTTCTGTTAAGCGCATTTGCCGCAACTGCAAAATCATCAAGCGCAAGGGCGTGGTGCGTGTGATCTGCTCGTCGGACCCGCGTCATAAGCAGCGCCAAGGCTAATTTCGCAAAGAGGATTGACGAATGGCACGTATCGCAGGGGTCAATATCCCCAACCACCAACATACCGTGATCGGCCTGACGGCTGTGTACGGTATCGGCCGCTCGCGCGCTCAAAAGATTTGCGAGGCTACCGGCGTCCCGACCAACAAGAAGGTCAAGGACCTGACTGACGCGGACTTGGAAAAGCTGCGTGACGAAGTCAACAAGTTCACCGTCGAAGGCGATCTGCGCCGTGAAACGACGATGAACATCAAGCGCCTGATGGACTTGGGCTGCTACCGCGGCGTGCGCCATCGCAAGGGCCTGCCGATGCGTGGTCAGCGTACCCGCACGAATGCCCGTACCCGTAAGGGTCCGCGCAAGGCCGGTATCGCGCTCAAGAAGTAATCCGTCGGCTAAAGGATAGGAACTATGGCAAAAGCAGCGAATACCGCCGCCCAGCGCGCGCGCAAGAAGGTTCGCAAGAACGTCGCCGACGGCATCGCGCACGTTCACGCGTCGTTCAACAACACGATCATCACCATCACCGACCGTCAGGGCAACGCCCTGTCGTGGGCGACGTCGGGCGGCCAGGGCTTCAAGGGCTCGCGCAAGTCGACGCCGTTCGCAGCACAGGTGGCGGCTGAAAGTGCTGGCCGCGTGGCACAGGACCAAGGCATCAAGAACCTGGAAGTGCGCATCAAGGGCCCGGGCCCGGGTCGTGAGTCGGCCGTGCGTGCACTGAACAACCTGGGTATCAAGATCCAGCTGATCGAAGACGTGACGCCGGTGCCGCACAACGGCTGCCGTCCGCCGAAGCGTCGTCGCATCTAAGTGATTTGACCGGCCACGCCAGGCAGCTGGCGAGGTCGGTCTGCGGGTGCTATACTCGCCCGCTTGCCTGTCTTCCGGATTTTTCCGGAAGGCGGGTTTCGTCTTTTCATAAGCCCACCGTTCGCCGCGCTCCGATTATGGAGTTTGATGGCGAACCATCCACAGCGCTCGTCGCCGTGGATGACTGATAACGAAGGAACGCAACGTGGCACGCTATACCGGCCCCAAGGCGAAACTGTCTCGCCGTGAAGGTACTGACCTTTTCCTGAAGAGCGCACGTCGCTCGCTCGCCGACAAGTGCAAGCTGGACAGCAAGCCTGGCCAGCACGGCCGCACCTCCGGCGCCCGCACTTCCGACTACGGCAACCAGCTGCGTGAAAAGCAGAAGGTCAAGCGCATCTACGGCGTGCTGGAGCGTCAGTTCCGCCGCTACTTCGCTGAAGCCGACCGCCGCAAGGGCAACACGGGTGAAACCCTGCTGCAACTGCTGGAATCGCGCCTGGACAACGTCGTCTACCGCATGGGCTTCGGCTCGACCCGCGCTGAAGCGCGTCAGCTGGTGTCGCACAAGGCGATCCTGGTGAACGGTCAAGCCCTGAACGTGCCGTCGGCCCAGATCAAGTCGGGCGACGTGATTGCCATCCGCGAAAAGTCGAAGAAGCAAGTGCGTATCGCTGAATCGCTGACGCTGGCTGAGCAGACCGGCTTCCCGATGTGGGTGGCTGTGGATGCCAAGAAGATGGAAGGCACCTTCAAGCAAGCCCCGGATCGCGCCGATATCGCTGGCGATATCAACGAAAGCCTGATCGTCGAATTGTATTCGCGTTAATGACGGCGCCCGTGCCGCAAGGCGCGGGCATCGAAAGCGCCTCTGGGGACGCTCATCGTCAACGACATTGTGTTCGCGCGCCGGCAGGATCTTGGCGCCGTACCAATCCGAATCGTCACGTGCCGCAACGCGATTGCGGCACGCGCGTCTTCCGTCGCAGTGTCTGCGGCGGGATCTCTCCGGTCCAATCCGTCAGCCTTATCGGTGTAACGAGCCGAGGGTATTGAAATAGGACAACCTATGCAAACAGCACTCCTGAAGCCCAAAATTATTGCGGTTGAGCCGCTTGGCGATCATCACGCGAAGGTCGTCATGGAACCGTTCGAGCGCGGCTATGGCCACACGCTCGGTAACGCGCTGCGCCGCGTGCTGCTGTCGTCGATGGTCGGCTTTGCCCCGACCGAAGTCACGATCGCTGGGGTCGTCCACGAATATTCCACCATCGATGGCGTGCAGGAAGACGTCGTCAACCTGCTGCTGAACCTGAAGGGCGTGGTGTTCAAGCTGCACAACCGTGACGAAGTCACGGTGTCGCTGCGCAAGGAAGGCGAAGGCGTGGTCACGGCTGCCGACATCGAGCTGCCGCACGACGTCGAGATCATCAACCCGGGTCACGTGATCGCCAACCTGTCGGCCGGCGGCAAGCTGGACCTGCAGTTGAAGGTCGAGCAAGGCCGCGGCTACGTGCCGGGCAACGTGCGCAAGTTCGGCGACGAGTCGAGCAAGGTGATCGGCCGCATCGTGCTGGATGCCTCGTTCGCGCCGGTGCGCCGCGTGTCGTACGCGGTTGAGTCTGCCCGTGTGGAGCAGCGTACCGACCTCGACAAGCTGGTGATGAACATCGAGACCAACGGCGTGATCTCGCCGGAAGAAGCGATCCGCCAGTCGGCTCGCATCTTGGTCGACCAGCTGTCGGTGTTCGCCGCCCTGGAAGGCACCGAAAGCGCCGCTGAGGCCGCCGCCGCCCGCGCACCGCAGATCGATCCGATCCTGCTGCGCCCGGTCGACGACCTGGAGCTGACGGTGCGCTCGGCCAACTGCCTGAAGGCCGAGAACATCTACTACATCGGCGACCTGATCCAGCGTACCGAGAACGAGCTGCTCAAGACCCCGAACCTGGGTCGCAAGTCGCTCAACGAGATCAAGGAAGTCCTCGCTTCGCGTGGCCTGACGCTCGGCATGAAGCTCGAGAACTGGCCGCCCGCAGGTCTCGAGAAGTAAGTTGTAGTTGTCGGCCGGTGCGTGTGCGCCGGCCGGTTTGTTCCCGCCGTCGTAGTCTGGACGGCCTATTGTTAAAGCCACCGGCCCGCGCCGCGCAAGCAGCGATAGAAGAGCTGGTCAAACACTCTTAAGAAGGAATCATCATGCGTCACCGTCATGGTTTGCGGAAACTGAACCGCACCTCGTCGCACCGCCTCGCGATGCTGCGCAACATGTCCAACTCGCTGCTGCAGCACGAGCTGATCAAGACCACGCTGCCGAAGGCCAAGGAACTGCGCAAGGTCGTCGAGCCGCTGATCACGCTGGCCAAGAAGGACACCGTCGCCAACCGCCGCCTGGCCTTCGCCCGCCTGCGCGACCGCGACATGGTCACCAAGCTGTTCAACGAACTGGGCCCGCGTTTCGCGACCCGTCCGGGCGGCTACACCCGTATCCTGAAGTTCGGCTTCCGTCAGGGCGACAACGCGCCGATGGCGCTGGTCGAACTGCTCGACCGTCCGGAAGTTGCCGAGGCTGTGGACGCTGAAGGCGCTGCCGAGTAAGGTCAGCCGGGGGTTGCCGGTGCGACATGACGTCGCGCCGAGCATCCCCAAGATGCGCGTTTCAGGCGCGCATTACAATGAAGCCAGGATTCACGTCCTGGCTTTTTTGTTGCCTGCGCACGCGGTGGGCGTGGTCGCGGGGCGTGTTCAAGGAGTTCCCATGTCGCCGGAAACCGACGTGCTGCTGGTGCTGACCAACTTGCCCGATGGCGACAGTGTCGACCGTGTCACCAAAGTCGTGCTGGAATCTCGCACGGCCGCATGTGTCAATCAGATGCCGGCCTGCGTGTCGTCGTACTGGTGGAATGGTGTGATCGAGCATGCAACCGAGATCCCGCTGCTGATCAAGACCACGCGCGCGGCGTACCCAGCGCTGGAGGCGGCGTTGCGCAAGGCGCACCCTTACGAGGTGCCCGAGATCATCGCGGTGCCGGTAGAGGCCGGCCTGCCGGCGTATCTGGCGTGGGTGGTGGCTGAAACCCGCCCACGCTCCGTTTGATGTCCGAGTGCTGTTGATATGACGTCTTCTGTGTCCTTGCTTATCCGACGCGCCCTGCAATTGCTGGCCCTGTTGATTGCCACGGCGACGTTGGCATTACCTGCCCGCGCGGCCGACGATTTGCTGCCCCCGGAACAGGCCTTCCGCTTCAGTGCGACGCAGGTGGACGGGCAGACCGTCGAGGTGAAGTTCGCCATCGCTGACGGCTATTACATGTACCGCGAGCGGCTGTCCGTGGCGGCCGACCCGGCCACGGCGGCGTTCGCGCCGCTGGAGTTGCCTGCCGGCCACGTCAAGTTCGACGAGACGTTCAACAAGAATGTCGAGACGTATCGGCATGAGTTGGCTTTCCGTGTGAAAGCGCAGAGCGCGAGCGCCCCGTTCACGCTGGTGGTGACCTCGCAGGGGTGCGCGGATCAGGGGGTGTGCTACCCGCCGATGAAGAGCCGCTTCCATGTCGAGCCGACCTCCATGGCGTCACGCGAGCGCCCTGCCGCCGGATCGACCGATACCTCAGGCCGCATCGCCAGCACGCTGGGCAGCGGCAATCTTGGCGCGATCGCCGCGCTGTTCTTCGGGCTCGGTTTGCTGCTGACGTTCACGCCGTGCGTGCTGCCCATGCTGCCGATCGTGTCGGCCATCGTGGTGGGCGAGCACGCCACGCGCACGCGGGCCGCGGCGGTGTCGGTGGCGTACGTGGCGGGCATGGCCCTCGTGTACACGGCACTGGGCGTGGCGGCCGGGCTGGCAGGGCAGGGCCTGCAGGCGGCACTGCAGAACGCCTGGGTACTGGGTGCATTTGCGCTGCTGATGGTGCTGCTGTCCCTGTCGATGTTCGGTCTGTACGAGCTGCAGTTGCCGGCGTCGTGGCACCACCACCTGACGCAGGCCTCGAACAAGCTGAGCGGCGGGCAGATCGTCGGCGCCGCCGTCATGGGCGCGCTGTCGGCGCTGATCGTGTCGCCGTGTGTGACGCCGGCGCTGGCCGGGGCGCTCGCCTACATCGCCCAGACCGGCAATGCCACCATCGGGGGCGCGGCGTTGCTGTCGCTGTCGGTCGGCATGGGCGTGCCGCTGATCCTGGTGGGGATGGGTGCGGGCAACCTGCTGCCACGCTCGGGTCGCTGGCTGGTGGTGACCAAGGCGGTCTTCGGCTTCATCCTGCTGGCGGTGGCCTTGTGGATCGTGCAGCCGGTGCTGCCGTCGTGGCTGGTGATGGTGGCGTGGGGCGCGTTGCTGATCGGCGCCGCCGTGTTTCTGCGGACGTTCGATTCGCTGCCGGATGGGGCGGGCAACGTGCAGCGGTTGGGCAAGGTGGTTGGCGTGTTGCTGGCGCTGGCGGGGGCGGCCCAGTTGGTGGGGGTGGCCGCCGGCGGGCGCGATCCGCTGCAGCCACTGTCTGGCGTGATGCGTGCGTCGACCGGCGCATCCGCGCAAGCCGATGCGCATGGCGTTACCTTCAAGCGCGTGAAGAGCAGCGCCGAACTCGACGCCGAAGTGCGCAACGCCAGTGCGTCGGGTCGCGCGGTGATGCTCGATTTCTACGCCGACTGGTGCGTGAGCTGCAAGGAGATGGAGCGCCTGACCTTCACCGATGCGCGGGTGCGCACGGCGCTCGCCGAGTTGGTGCTGCTGCAGGCCGACGTGACGGCCAACTCTGCGGATGACCAGGCGCTGCTCAAGCGCTTTGGCCTGTTCGGCCCGCCCGGCACGGTCTTCTTCGACCCGCAGGGCAAGGAGGTGTCTGCGCGCGTGATCGGGTTCGAGCCCGTCGACACCTTCCTCGAGAGCCTGCGCCGCGCGCTGGGCGCGACGCAAACCACTAAGCCGACCGCTTGATCAGCCGCGCAGCAAGCGAGCGGCGTCCAGCGCGAAGTACGTCAGGATGCCGTTTGCGCCCGCGCGCTTGAACGCCAGCAGCGATTCCAGCACGACCTTGTCGTGGTCCAGCCAGCCGTTCTGCGCGGCGGCCTTGAGCATCGCGTATTCGCCGCTGACCTGGTAGACATAGGTCGGGAAGCGGAATTCGTCCTTCACGCGGCGCACGATGTCGAGGTACGGCATGCCGGGCTTGACCATCACCATGTCGGCGCCCTCGGCGATGTCGAGCGCGACTTCGCGCAGCGCCTCGTCGGAGTTGGCCGGGTCCATCTGGTAGGTCATCTTGTTGCTCTTGCCCAGGTTGGCCGCCGAGCCCACCGCATCCCGGAACGGGCCATAGAACGCCGACGCGTACTTGGCCGCGTAGGCCATGATGCGCGTGTAGATGTGGTCCTCGTTCTCCAGCGCCATGCGGATCGCGCCGATGCGGCCGTCCATCATGTCCGACGGCGCGACGATGTCCACGCCGGCCGCAGCCTGCACCAGGGCCTGACGCGTCAGGATCTCGACGGTCTCTTCGTTGAGCACATAGCCGTTGGCATCGAGCACGCCGTCCTGGCCGTGGCTCGTGTACGGATCGAGCGCCACGTCAGTGAGGATGCCGAGCTCCGGGAAGCGCGCCTTGAGCGCCTTCACCGCACGCGGCACCAGGCCCTCGGGGTTGGTCGCCTCGATGCCGTCCGGCGTCTTGAGCGACGGCTCGATGACGGGGAACAGCGCCAGCACCGGAATGCCCAGCTGCACGCACTGCTCGGCCACGCCCAGCAGCAGGTCGACCGAGACGCGCTCGACGCCGGGCATCGACGACACGGCCTGGCGCACGTTGGTGCCTTCCAGGATGAAGACGGGGTAGATCAGGTCATCGGCCGTCAGGCGCGACTCGCGCATCATGCGGCGGGAGAAATCGTCGCGGCGCATGCGGCGCGGACGATGGTCGGGGAAGCTTGCGATCATGTTAGGAACACACTGTGAAGTTTGAAAACTTTCCGCACGATTATCCATCCTACGCACGGACAATGCGTCAGCGACGCTGACCCAGCGTCCCCCGCGGCGCCTCCCTGACGCGGGTTCCCATCGATGGCTCGATGGGGTCATTACCCCCGTTGCGCGTTTGGCGACGGGGTTTTTTTTGCCGGTGCGGTCTCGGGCGAGGGCAGCGACGCTTCCGGCAGATTGAGCCAGCCTGCGACAATTCGCTGCGCCTCTTCGATGCCGCGGCGCTTCAGGCTCGAGAACAACTGCACCGTGAGCGACACCTCGCCGTCGATCTGCGCTTGGTAGTCGGCCAGCACCTTGCGCGCGGCCATCAGCGCGCGCGAGGCGTCGTTGCTGGTCAGCTTGTCGGCCTTGGTGAGCAGCACGTGGATCGGCTTACCCGTCGGCAGGAACCACTCGACCATCTGGCAATCGAGGTCGGTGAAGGGGCGGCGCGCGTCCATCATGATGACCAGGCCGGCCAGCTGCGCGCGCGCCTTCACATAGTCGCCGAGCAGGTGGACCCAGTGCGATTTGGTCTCACCCGGCGCTTCGGCATAGCCGTAGCCGGGCAGGTCGACCAGGAAGCCGAGCGGGTCTTCCGCCTTGGCCGGCATCACCGAGAAATAGTTGATGTGCTGCGTGCGGCCGGGCGTCTTGCTGGAGAAGGCCAGCCGCTTCTGGTTGCACAGGATGTTGATGGCCGTCGATTTGCCCGCGTTGGAGCGGCCCGCAAACGCGACTTCGGGCACGGCCGTGGCCGGTAAATCGCGCAAATGATTGACGGTGATGAAGAAACGGGCTTGATGCAGGAGCGACATACGCGGCAATGCTTGTAGACTGCGTGGGTTGCTGCGCCGCGAGGTCGCATTGCAGAAGGCTTATTGTACAATACGCCGGTTTACGGACGTCCCCACCAGTTCCGTCGCAGGACCGCCCCGAGAGCCCGGGCCGGTCCGTTTTCATGCGGTGGCCCTGGCGACAGGAGAAGGGGGCGCCCGGCGCCGCTGGGTTCGGCATTGCGCGTCCTGACGGTGCACGCAGCAGCATTTAAAACAATCTAGACAAGGTGTGCGAATGAACCGCATCGCGAATGTTCTTGCTGTCGCAGCGCTGTCCCTGGCATCGGCCTTTTCCGTGGCCCATGCCGAAGAACAGAAAGTCGCCAAAGCCGATGCGGCGCGCGGCGAGACGATCTTCAACACTGGCATCCCCGCCAACGGCGTGCCAGCGTGTACCAGCTGCCACGGCACGGGCGGCAACAGCGCGATGAACGTCAACCCGAAGCTGGCCGGCCAGCATGGTGAATACATCGAGAAGCAACTCAAGGACTTCAAGGCCAAGACCGAGCGCACCCACGCGGTGATGTCGGTCTACGCAGGTGCGTTGTCCGATCAGGACATGAAGGACGTCGGCGCGTACCTCGCCAAGCAACCGGCCTGGAAGCCGGGCTCGGCCAAGAGCAAGGACACCATCGAGCTGGGCCAGAAGCTGTATCGCGGCGGTGACATCAAGCGCGGTATCGCGGCGTGTGCAGGCTGCCACGGCCCGACCGGTGCCGGCATCCCGGCGCAGTATCCGCGTATCGCCGGCCAGTTTGCCGAGTACACCGAAGCTCAGCTGGTCGCGTTCCAGGACGGCACCCGCAAGAACAGCGTGCAGATGCATGATCTGGCCGGCCGCATGACGGCGCAGCAGATCAAGGCGGTGGCCGACTACGTCGCCGGCCTGCGTTAATCTGCTGCACCCGGCCGTCGTGAGGGCGGCCGCTTACACAACAAGAAAAAAGGGTGGCATGCGTCTGGCATCGCCGCCCTTTTTTCGTTTCTGAACAGGCATTGCATGTCTTCGCGCATTTCTTCGGCCTCCACCTCCGGCGTCCAGATCCGCTCCCGCCGCCGCGCGCTGCGCGAGACGGTCGAGCTGC